>NZ_JAQLOI010000001.1:2602408-2927709 GCF_028204155.1 Vibrio algarum
ACATTCGTTTAAGTTATTGATAATTAACGTATAAATTTGATCTATTCGATATTGGCATTAAAAAAAACAGTTATCATACTTAGAAATATAAACTTAATCTAAACCAAAGGATCTCCTGACTCTGCTAACCTAAAGTAGTGACAGTCAAATAACCCTCTTGACAATATGGAAATAACAATGAAAAAACAAACAAAACTAACCACGTCCAATGGCTGCCCTGTTGCAGACAATCAAAATGTACAAACTGCAGGTCCTCGTGGGCCAATGCTTTTACAGGACGCATGGTTTCTTGAAAAACTCGCCCACTTCGATAGAGAAGTTATCCCAGAAAGACGTATGCATGCCAAAGGTTCTGGTGCTTATGGTACTTTCACCGTTACGCACGATATATCTAAGTATACGAAAGCCAACATATTCTCTGAAATAGGCAAGAAAACCGACCTTTTTGTTCGGTTTTCTACCGTTGCCGGTGAGCGTGGTGCTGCAGATGCTGAACGTGATATTCGTGGGTTTGCTATCAAATTTTACACCGAGGAAGGTAACTGGGATCTTGTCGGCAACAATACGCCCGTCTTCTTCCTTCGCGATCCATTGAAATTTCCAGATCTTAATCATGCGGTTAAACGAGACCCTCGCACAAACATGCGTTGCGCAAATGCGAACTGGGATTTCTGGACATTGCTGCCTGAAGCGCTACACCAAATAACGATTTTGATGAGTGAACGTGGTATTCCCCGTACTTATCGCCATATGCATGGGTTTGGTAGCCACACGTTTAGCTTTATCAACGCTGATAACGAACGATTTTGGGTTAAGTTCCATTTAGAAACTCAACAAGGTATAGAGAACCTTACCGATCAAGAAGCAGAAGAACTGGTTGGTAAGAATCGTGAAAGCCACCAGCAAGATCTGTACGAATCCATTGAAAATGGTGATTTTCCTCGCTGGGATTTAAAAGTTCAAATCATGCCTGAAAAAGACGCGGCGGATTATCGGTTCCATCCGTTTGATCTAAGTAAAGTTTGGCCACACGAAGATTACCCACTGATTGATGTTGGTGTTATGGAGCTGAATCGAAATCCAGATAACTATTTTGCTGAGGTAGAGCAAGCGGCATTCAACCCGGCTAGCCTAGTACCTGGAATTGGATTCTCTCCCGATAAGATGTTGCAAGGGCGATTATTCTCATATGGCGATACACAACGTTATCGTTTGGGTGTGAATCATTCACACATCCCAGTAAACCAGGCTCGCTGTCCTGTTAATTCTTACCACCGAGATGGCGCTATGCGCGTAGACGGTAACTATGGAAGCACTAAAGCATATGAGCCAAATAGTCTAGGTCTATGGCAAGAACAGCCAGAAACTAAAGAGCCTTCTATGCAACTCAGTGGCGATGCTTATAGCTGGGATTTCCGTGAAAATGACAGTGATTACTTTACTCAGCCGAGAGATCTGTTCAATTTGATGACACCAGAGCAACAGAACGTTCTGTTTGAAAACACGGCGCGCAGTGTTGGTGGTGCATCTATTGAAATCCAACATCGTCATATTTCTAACTGCTACAAGGCCGACCCTGCCTACGGTGAGGGGGTTGCAAAAGCATTAGGAATAGCATTGGAAGATATACAACGATAAAATAAGGTAGTTTATGCAGGTGCATATATTGGCCTGCATATAACCACCACTGAGTAGAACCATTAACGTTGTCAGAGATACTTTATGAGTAAATGGAAGAACTATAAAAAAACGTATCGGAATGAACCGGATATCTATGATTTTGCTCGGCTTGGTGATTTTAGAGGGCTTGCTGATACACTATCTTTGAACTCTAACCTCAATTTAGATGCTAAAAACCATAGAGGTTATTCTCCGTTGATGCTCGCGGTTTATAATGGGCATAGAGATTTTTGTGAAGCGCTGCTTAGAAGTGGGGCTGACGTTAACTCCACAGATTTAATGGGGAATACTGTACTAATGGCCTCCGCTTTTAAAGGCAATGTGGACATCATAGAGCTTTTATTGCAATTTGGGGCAATAACGACCCATAAAAACCAAGCCAATATGAATGTACGAGACTGGGCGGTAATGTTTGGACGGACAGAAGCTGTTCAATATCTAGATAATACAACCCCTAATGTCGTTGCTTCATCAAAAATAAAAAATATCCTAAGGTTTATCAGACTTAGTTTTATAATGATTAAGAAAAAAACAAAAAACAGAGGCTAGAAAAACACAGCCTTTTTATAGCTATAAAATCACAATAATATTTCAAAAAATAGTTCACACTCTATGGCAGCCCTTTGTCTCTATAGTAAATCTCTCTGAAAATATTAATTATCAATTTATAATTTAAGCTATTTAAAAATATAAATTGACAATGCCCAGTAACAAGGTATTATCTACCACGCTCTGTTGTTCAGGGTTATTAGTGAAACATAAAGTAAAAGTAAAGCCTCAGAATTTCTTCGTTATTGTTGTTATCCTCAGTTTTTCCCTTAGCTTCATCGTCACATTCAATAATTCAAGCTTTCAGCGCCATCGCAATATCGCGATAACTATATGAATTTAAATAAAATAAGGGACAAAATATGTCTACTAAAACAACTGGTCTAGTAAAATGGTTTAACGAATCTAAAGGTTTTGGCTTTCTTACTCAAGACAATGGCGGAGCGGATGTATTCGTTCATTTTAACGCTATCGTTTCTGACGGTTTCAAAACATTGGCTGAAGGTCAAAAAGTATCTTTCGAAGTTGAACAAGGCCAAAAAGGTCTTCAAGCTGCGAACGTTACAGCGCTATAACTTTTAAAAGTTAGCGAAAATTATAAGTTGCCGTAAATAGTTTAATAACCTTTTACGGCACTTAAAACAATCAATACAAATTAATTTATACTGTGTCATCGAAAATATAAACATTCAAAACATTTGCTTTTCATCTGTCATTACGTTTCTTATTCACTTCGTTACACTCTCATAAATAAAAACAAAAAAACAAGGGGTAACTATGGCTCGTTCTATAGGTCGTAAACGATTTTGGTTCCAACAATACCGAAATGAAAATAATAAAACCAAACCAGAGGGAATTAAATGCGGATAAACTTTAATATATTTAAAGGTGACGTTTTTTGGGAGTCTTCAATACATCAATTAAATAGTGATATTTTATTGCGACACATCCGAATGAATAGCAATGTGGATGATTTCAATATTGATTTTTCATACTGTGAAACAAAATGTGAAGGTAATATTTTAAGTAGTACCAATCAACTCATTGGCACATTTTTCATTTCTTAATCACACTTCTATCTCAACCAATAGATTCTCGAAAACAGTCATGTTGCAGAACATGCAAACAAGTTCTGGATTTCATTCACTGCGTTTTCCATCCCTATTAGCCACTTCTATAAATGCTTAATCCGAATCATTTAAAGCTTAGCTAACGTCGGTTTATCTATTTCCACATGAGTGAGCGCAGCTTGTAGTGCTTGCTCTCTATATAAATAACAATTGCCCTCCGCGATCAAATCTAAGACATGAAATTTTTCTAATTTCTGACGAGTTTGCATATTGGGGCATATCAGCAGCACTTCACAATTGGCTTCTTTCGCAACCTTTATTGCGTTTTCCAAAGCCAACCCTACCGTCACATCGATCATTGGGCCTGTTGGTTCTGAAATGAAAGTAGTTGAGCCACCAAAAAGACCATATTAAATATTCATTTTGAAAAGTGTGATTCAGTTAGATACCTATACCCATTTATAGGTATACGCTTATTTTTTAATCAACGTCGCGACTATCTATGAAATTAAACAAATACACTATCGGTTTACTAACCATTATTGGCATCGTCATTGGGTGGGTAACCTTAGGAGGGTCAGCGGCTGTGATGCACATGACCTCAAGTACTGAGTTTTGTCTTTCTTGCCATACGATGCAAATCCCATATGAAGAGTATCAAGGCTCTAAACACTTTAGTAATGCGAAAGGGATCCGAGCAGAATGTGCAGATTGCCATATACCTTCTGATCCTATCGACTATGTTATTACTAAGATTCGAGCATCTAAAGATATCTATCATGAGTTTATAACTGGGAAAATAGATACTGAAGATAAGTACGAAGAGCATCGCTTGGCTATGGCCGAAACCGTGTGGGCTCAAATGCGAGCCAACGATTCAGTAACCTGCCGTTCCTGTCATAGCTTCGATGCTATGGATACTTATGAACAGTCTGAAAATGCTACCAAAATGCATGAATATGGCATCGAAAATAATCAAACCTGTATTGATTGCCACAAAGGTGTTGCGCACTTCCCACCAGAAATCGAGATGAGTAGTGAAGCATATGACAACTTATTAGCACTCACTGAAGAAACGAAGCCAGACGCTGAGATAGTCTATCCAATTGATACTATTTCCATTGGCGACTTCGGTCGTGTAAATCCTACCGTAGAGTTAAAGGTAATTTCTCACGATACTGATTTCAGAACAGTACAAATATCTGGTTATCAGATGAAAGGCGCAGAACAAGTACTTTATATGGGCAAAGGACAGCGAGCCATTATTGCCACGTTAACAGATGAAGGTCAGGCAGCGCTCAACGTTGGGAAATTTGCAGAGGATGAATATGGTAATGCTTGGCGAACAGCTGAACTTATCGCTAAAACAGACGCCGCCGTCCTAGGAAACATTGAACCTTTGTGGCGCTATGCTGAAGAGCTAGACAATGTTTATTGTGCTGCTTGTCATTCCATCATACCCGCTAATCACTTTACCGTGAACGCTTGGGGCCCTGTCGCTAAAAGCATGGGTGACCGAACAGACATTACAGAATTAAACTTAGAAATTTTAACCAAATTCTTCCAAAACCACGCAAAAGATGTGGTTGGACACTAACGACCAATAACGAACGAAACAAAGGATAACGGCTATGAATAACATATCACGTCGAGGTTTCTTAAAGGGATCAAGCATGGCAGCGGGTACTCTAGTATTTACTAGTATTGTACCAATGCAAGCAATGGCAAAGCCTAAAGGTTCAGGAATACTTACCGCCGGTCGTATGGGCGCAATGATAGCGGAAGTTAAAGATGGAAAACTAATTTCAACAAAAGGTGCCTTAGCTAAGACTGTCCCCAATAGCCTACAAACTACCGGACCAGATCAAGTACATACTAACGCTCGTATTAAGTACCCAATGGTTCGAAAAAGCTATCTGGATAACCCAACAGATCCGAAAGGTATGCGCGGAGATGACGACTATGTTCGTGTTTCTTGGGACGAAGCTTATAAGTTAATACATGAGCAACATATGCGGATTCGTGAAAGCAACGGACCTGAATCTGTTTTCGCAGGCTCTTATGGTTGGCGGTCAAGTGGTGTTCTCCATAAAGCGCAAACCTTACTTCAGCGTTATATGAGTATGGCTGGAGGCTACTCAGGGCATCTGGGTGACTACTCTACTGGAGCCTCTCAAGTAATTATGCCTCATGTTATGGGGTCTATTGAAGTGTACGAGCAACAAACTACTCACCCAGTAGTTCTTGAGCACAGTAATGTCGTTGTTCTTTGGGGATTGAACCCAATGAACACATTGAAAATTGCATGGTCATCTACTGATGAATCTGGTATTGAGTTCTTCCACCAACTCAAGAAATCCGGCAAGACCATTATCTGTATTGATCCGATTCGCTCTGAAACCATCGAGTTCTTTGGTGATAAAGCACAGTGGATAGCACCCAATCCAATGACTGATGTTGCAATGATGATGGGGGTCGCTCATTCATTAGTCAGCAACAACAAACATGACAAAGCCTTCTTAGAAAAATACACCACCGGTTACGATAAGTTTGAAGCCTACCTCTTAGGTAAAGAAGACGGTATCGAGAAAACACCAGAATGGGCTGAAAAAATCACCGGAGTACCTGCAAAACAGATGGAAGTCCTTGCTGATATCTTCAGCAAAAATACGACTATGCTAATGAGCGGTTGGGGTGTACAACGTCAACAATATGGGGAGCAACGTCATTGGATGTTGGCGACGCTTGCTTCAATGTTAGGCCAGATTGGTCAAGCTGGCGGCGGCTTTGGGCTTTCTTATCATTATTCTAATGGTGGAAATCCAACACGTGATGCAGGTGTACTACCAGCCATTTCATCGACGCCTGGTGGCAGTTCTTCTGCTGGTAATGATTGGGCAGTATCTGGTGCGGTTAATGCTTTCCCTGTTGCTCGTATTGTTGAAGCGCTTGAAAATCCAAATCAAACCTATCAACACAACGGTAAGGAACTCACTTTCCCAGATGTCAAAATGATTTGGTGGGCAGGGGGTGGCAACTTTACCCATCACCAAGATACTAACCGCTTAATCAAAGCATGGCAAAAACCAGAGCTGGTGGTTATCTCTGAAATTTATTGGACAGCGGCCGCTAAACATGCGGATATCGTTCTGCCTATCACTACCTCATTCGAACGAAACGATATGACAATGACAGGTGACTATAGTAATCAACACCTCATACCTATGAAACAAGCTGTACCACCGCAAGGTGAAGCACGTAATGACTTCGATGTATTTGCAGACTTGGCTGAATTGATCAAACCGGGCGGTCGTGATGTTTATACCGAAGGAAAAACCGAAATGGACTGGCTGAAAGGCTTTTACGAAACAGCACAAAAAGGTGGTCGTTCAGCACGTGTTCGTATGCCTAATTTTGGTCAGTTTTGGGATGCCAATGAGCTAATAGAAATGAAGTTCAATAAAAAAGCAGCACAGTTTGTTCGCCATGCTGATTTCCGTAAAGATCCTGTGATGAACCCTCTTGGAACCCCATCAGGTAAGATTGAGATCTACTCTAAAACGATTGAAAAATATGGCTTGGATGATTGTCCCGCCCACCCAACTTGGTTGGAGCCTACTGAATGGCGGGGAAGCGCTAAAGACGATGAACTCCAGTTAATGACAGCACACGCAGCTCATCGTTTACACAGTCAATTTAACTATGCCAAACTCCGTGAAGAGTATGCGGTGCAGAACCGTGAACCGATTACTATTAATACCGAAGATGCGAAAAGCCGCGGTATCAAAAACGGTGATCTCGTTCGTGCATTTAATGCGCGTGGTCAGGTACTTGTTGGCGCATTGGTAACGGATGGAATAAAACAAGGTTCTGTCTGTATCCATGAAGGTGGTTGGCCTGATTTGGATCGTAAAACAGGGTTATGTAAAAACGGCGGAGCCAATGTATTAACGAGTGATATCCCAACATCTCGGTTGGCAAACGGATGCGCCGGTAACTCAGCACTAGTGAAAATTGAAAAATACACAGGAGATGTACCTAATTTAACGGCATTTACACCAGTAACAAATGGATAGTTCCCCCATATAATGTGGCCCCTTGTAAAAGGGGCTACTTTCTCTAACTTGCAGAAAACATAATAATTTATACCATTTACATTAATTATGTGTTCAAAAACTTACTGAGTTTATTATTAATCGTTAGACTTTTGTCGTATTGAGTAAACAGAAAATTAAGCGTAGATTGGAGCTACATAGGATTGCAGCCGCAGTTCGCTTAATAAGGAATAGGACAATGGTTGAGAATACCAATTTTCAAATGGCAATCGACTTACTGTGTTGTCACCTAGGAATCAGCGAAGAAGAAGCCAAAGAACAGTTGGGTATTGGTGAAAGCGAATTAATCCACCAACAGATAATGGATACCCAACGCTCTATTTCTGAAGGCATGTAATTTCAAAGAATCATAAAAAGGGTTACCAGTAATTGGTAACCCTTTTTTATTAAATTTTATGCGTTAATAATTGGGTCTACATTCATATATTTACCAATGTTTTTCCTTTTAACGCTAGGCACATAAGGAATTTCACCTAATTTAGGCGCGGGGATTTTGTCTTCCAACATACGGATAATCTCCGCGTAGTTTTCTGTTCCTGGATTAATTCGATTCGCAGCCCAGCCAATAATTTCTAAACCATCATTTTGAATCGCTTCGACAGAAAGCATCGCATGACTCAAGCAACCAAGTTTAATTCCCACAACCAGTACCACTGGCAGTTTTTCTTGTTGTACCCACGTTGATAAGCAATCTGAGTCTGAAATAGGAACACGCCAGCCACCAGCGCCTTCAACCAAAACAATATCAGCAACATGCTTATGTGTGGCTAACTTATCACTCAACAACGGTAATTCTATCTGAACGTCATCAAATTTAGCGGCAATATGTGGTGATGTAGGACGTTCCAGCGCATACGGATTGACATCATCATAGGCGATATCCAACGTAGCGGCTTCTTGCAAGTGGAGCGCATCAGAATTTCTAAGACCTAATTCCGTCTCTTTACACCCTGCGGCGACTGGCTTATAGCCAATAGTAGAAAGACCTTTAGCTGCTAGTGCTTGTAATATAGCTTTTGACACAACAGTCTTACCGACTTCGGTATCTGTTCCGGCAATAAAAAATGCATTAATCATAAAAAAATGGTTCCTAGGCACACCTGATAAGTTGCGGGTAGCAAATCATTATCATTTTTAAATCTTTGGTACTCTGTCTCAACACGAGTTAAGGTACTTTTTTTGGTCAAACCAGGAGAACGTTCTCCAACATGGGTCGCGCCAATACCTTTTAAATCTCGCATTAATTCAAATGCAGATGTATACCAAAGCTGAACTTTGAGTAATTCTAGATGATGATTTTGTGATCCAGCTTGCGCTAACGCAATTTTTATCTGTTTATCACTAAGAAAGTTATTGACGTGTTGATGTGAATCAATTTCAGCCCATGAACGCTTTAGCTCAATTAAAGAACCACTCATCAAAGTAGAAAACTTTATCAGTCCACCTTTTTTGGTTACTCTTTGTAGCTCTCTAAGAGGGTCGGCGAGATCATCACACCACTGCAGCGCAAGGCTAGAAAATACAATGTCGAATTCTCCCCTCTCGAATGGAAGCGCTTCTGCATCCGCTTGGCAATAAAGTGATACCTTCTCTTTGCATCGTTTTTCGGCTTGTTGCAACATTTGAGACGACAAATCCGCCGCCACGATTTCTGCTCCTTTTTGGGCTAATAGTTCTGAACAGAATCCGGTTCCACAACCAATATCTAATACCTTCATGCCTGATAAATCTGAAGGCAGCTGACCAATTAACTCGAGCCCAACATCTCTTTGAAATTGGGCATGTTGATCGTAAACGCGTGCGGCTTTGCTAAATGCTTCTGCAATAGCCAATTTACGCGTTGAATTTCTACTTACAATACAATCCACTGGGTTCTAACCTGTATGATTTTTTTCTGAAAAATGAATGATACTATTCACTAAATTATTGATTTGTTCAGTTGTATGGTTAGCGGTGAGGGTAATGCGAATTCTGCAGCTCTGTTTCGGTACCGTTGGGGGCCGTATCGCCGTTACCCAATGACCAGCTTTTTTAAGCGAGTTGGTTAATGCAAGTGTTCGATTAACATCACCACAGATAAATGGTTTTATTGGGGTTTGTGTCTCTACAAATCCAGGAACAGTAGACAAAGCCGAATTATAGGTTTCATATAAACTCATCAATTGGTCTCTGCGCCATTGTTGATTTTGAAGCATCAACGAAGCATGTGTCAAAGCATGAGCTTGGCTTGGAGGCATCGCGGTCGAATAGACATGATGTCTTGCGAACTGCGATAAATAGTCTCCTAGCCTTGCACTGCAGAGAACTGCTGCGCCTGAAAGCCCAAAGGCTTTACCAAATGTCACAACCAATATTTGAGGTTTAACATTCGCTTCATCGCAAGACCCTGCACCATTTTCACCGAGCACACCTACGCCATGAGCGTCGTCAACCATTAACCAATTACCGCTTTGACTCGTCACTTTAGCTATACCACTTAAAGGTGCAAGATCGCCATCCATGCTAAATACACCTTCTGTTACTACCAGGCTTTGCTGTTCTTTGGTTAATATCTCATTCAAGTGCTGTGTATCATTGTGCTTAAATCGCTTCATCGAAGCAGGGCTTAGTATCCCCGCCTCCATTAACGACGCATGATTCAGTTTATCTTGAACCAATACGTCATGTTTTTCTAATAATGAAAATAGCACCGCTTGGTTTGCACTAAAACCCGAACTAAATAGAATCGCTCTATCGAAACCAAGCCAGTCGCAAAGGGTATCTTCAAGCCTGCGATGAGCCGCAGAGAAACCAGTAACTAACGGAGATGCCCCGCTGCCTGCCCCATATTTATCAATACCTTCTTGCCATGCTTTTGACAGCTCTTTTGAGCTCGCCAACCCCATATAGTCATTACTCGAAAAATTCGTGTAACACGTATCTTCGAAGCTAAAAACAGGCTGGTTTCCAGCGTCAATTACCGTTAATTTACGATCTAAAGCGGCAGATTTTCTAGCTTCTAAAGCGGCATCAATTCGATGACTAAACACAAGATTTAAACACTAGCATCATAAAACAGGTCATCTTTTGTTGGTCGAGCGGCAACGCGCTCTATCACTTGGTCAAGTAGCTCACTTTCCTGAACTTGATCCGGTTTTTGGCTAACCTCAACACTGTTAATCCCCAATTTTTTGAACAGTTGCATATCGCTATCCTCGTCTGGATTCGGCGTCGTTAATAACTTACAACCATAAAACACCGAATTCGCACCAGCCATGAAGCAGAGTGCTTGCATCTGTTCATTCATGCTTTCGCGGCCTGCAGAAAGCCTAACTGCTGATTCTGGCATCATAATGCGTGCAACTGCGATAAGACGAATAAAGTCGAACGGCTCAACATCTTCAGCTTCTTCTAACGGTGTGCCTTGTACCTTCACCAACATATTTATTGGTACACTTTCAGGATGAACAGGGAGGTTCGCTAATTCAACAAACAGACTGGCACGATCATTCACGCTCTCGCCCATCCCAATTATTCCGCCGGAACAGATCTTCATACCTGAATCGCGCACATGAGATAAGGTATCTAAACGGTCTTGATAGGTACGAGTTGTGATGATTTTTCCATAATATTCTGGCGAGGTGTCTAGGTTATGATTGTAATAATCTAGTCCAGCATCTGCCAAATCAACCGCTTGTTCTGGTGTGAGCATACCCAGAGTCATACAGGTTTCTAACCCCATATCTTTAACACCTTTAATCATATCTTTTAGATATGGCATATCGCGTTCTTTTGGGTTTTTCCATGCCGCTCCCATGCAGAATCGAGTAGAGCCTGAATTCTTAGCTTTTTCAGCGGCATCTAGGACACTTTGTACTTCCATCAGCCTCTCACGATCTACATCGGTACGGTAATGCGCACTTTGAGGGCAATATTTACAATCTTCAGGACAAGCACCTGTCTTGATTGAGAGAAGAGTACTAACTTGCACATAGTTATGTTGCTGATGTTGCCGATGGATCTTTTGTGCTTCAAACAACAAGTCCATAAAAGGCATTTCTAGTAATGTACGAACTTCTTCAACTTCCCAATTATGACGAACTTCCACGTGATGCTTCCTTTAGTAATTTTATCAGTCGCTGGTAATTTTTCTTAATACTTGGCTAGTCTACTGATAAGCTTTAGACTGTCAACAAAACTAAATACGCTAAAGTTTACATTCGAATAAAAAATACACAACAAGAGTACGCATGGACTTAAAATTTGATCAAAAACACATTTGGCACCCTTATACGTCAACTATTAATCCATTAACTTGCTACCCAGTTATGAGTGCAAATGGGGTGGAAATACAATTGGAAACTGGAGAGGTTTTAGTTGACGGCATGTCCTCTTGGTGGTCTACCATTCACGGCTATAATCACCCGCACCTCAACCAAGCCGCGCATACTCAAATCGATAAGGTTTCTCACATCATGTTTGGTGGGATTACTCATCAACCTGCTATAGACCTGTGTAAAAAATTGATTCAATTAACACCCACTCGTCTGCAACATGTCTTTCTTGCTGATTCAGGTTCGGTTGCGGTTGAAGTCAGCCTGAAAATGGCATTGCAATACTGGCACGCTAAAGGAGAGCCTAGGTCTAAATTTCTTACCTTACGCGATGGCTATCATGGTGATACTTTTGCTGCAATGTCTGTCACTGACCCAGATAATTCTATGCATAGCCTTTACAAAGGGTTCCTTCCAGAGCATATATTTGCTGACTCGCCAAAAACAGGATACTGGCAAGACTGGGACGACGCAGATATTGTCGACTTTAAGAAAAAAATAACTAAAAACCACAATCAGATTGCAGCGGTAATATTAGAACCTATAGTTCAAGGTGCAGGGGGTATGCGGATCTATCACCCAGAATTCCTTAGACAAGTCCGGGCACTATGCGATGAATTCAACGTTTTGCTCATTCTCGATGAGATAGCAACGGGCTTTGGTCGAACAGGTAAACTATTTGCGTGCGAACATGCCGATATTCAGCCGGATATTTTATGCTTAGGCAAAGCCATTACTGGCGGTTATATGACTTTATCTGCTACTTTAACGACGAAAGTTGTCGCGGATACTGTCTGCGGAGGAGATGCAGGATGCTTTATGCATGGCCCAACCTTTATGGGGAACCCTCTAGCCTGTGCAGTTGCTAACGCTAGTATGGAACTCATTGAAACCGGCGACTGGCAAAAGCAAACGGCAATGATCGAATCTCTTTTCGCTAAGAAATTGCCAGAATTAAATATATATGAATTAGTTCAAGATACACGTTGGTTGGGAGCAATAGGTGTCATAGAAACAAAAAAAGCGGTCAATATGGAAGTGATACAAAAGTTTTTTGTTGATAATGGTGTTTGGATACGACCTTTCGGCAAACTTATTTACATTATGCCTCCATTTATTAGTGAACCCGAACAGGTAAGTAAGCTCATTGAAGTAATTGAAAAAGCGCTACAGAACGAAGCGTGCTTTATATAACATGTGAAAATGGGAGTTTTGCTGATATTAAATCCCTACTTTCGTGAAAATGATATTGTGATTAAAATTTGGGCGGACAGACACCAATTTGGGTGGTCAAACACCTGAAGGAAGAAACGATCAAAAAAGCCGACATATCCTGTCGGCTTTCATTTACATATCGAAGGAGTTTACCTTATCCGATATAAGTTAATCCATTCATGTACTTACGTAGTACTTCAGGGATCTCAATACGTCCATCTGCCTGCTGATTGTTCTCTAGTATTGCCACCATAGTGCGGCCAACAGCCAAACCAGAACCATTCAGTGTATGTACAAGTTCAGGTTTCTTTTCACCTTTACGACGGAAACGAGCTTGCATACGACGTGCTTGGAAGTCCCACATGTTAGAACATGAAGATATTTCACGGTAGGTTTCTTGAGCAGGTACCCACACTTCTAAATCGTAGGTTTTACGTGCACCAAAACCCATATCGCCAGTACAAAGTACGACTTTGCGGTAAGGAAGTCCTAACAGTTGCAATACTTTTTCTGCATGGCCAGTGAGTTCTTCTAATGCATTCATTGAATCTTCAGGCTTAGTGATCTGTACAAGCTCTACTTTATCAAATTGGTGCATACGAATAAGGCCACGTGTATCACGGCCATAAGAACCGGCTTCTGAACGGAAACAAGGCGTATGTGCCGTCATTTTGAGTGGCAAATCGGCTTCGTCAGAAATAGTATCACGTACCATATTTGTAACCGGTACTTCTGCCGTTGGAATCAAACACATACCCTGACCTTCTTCAGTCGCAGGTTTAGTGTGGAATAAGTCCTCACCAAACTTTGGTAGTTGACCTGTACCATACAGACTATCGTGATTCACTAAATACGGTACATACATTTCTGTATAGCCGTGTTGCTCAGTGTGAAGATCAAGCATGAACTGAGCAATCGAACGATGCAGTCGTGCAAATTGGCCTTTCATTACGATAAAACGAGAACCTGAGATTTTAACAGCACTTTGAAAATCAAGACCGTCAGCCATTTCACCTAAATCAACATGATCTTTTAGTTCAAAATCATAAGCTTTGGGTTCACCCCAACGCGCAACTTCGACGTTTTCAGATTCATCTTTACCATTAGGTACTGAATCATCGGGTAAGTTTGGAATAGAAAGCGTAATATTTTCAAGCTGAACCTGTAACTCAGCAAGGGCTTTTTTCCCTTCTTCTAGCTCACTACCAAGGTTACCGACTTCGGCAAGAATTCGAGCAGCTTCATCATGGTCGCCTTTTGCTTTCGCTTGACCAATGGACTTCGAACGGGAATTACGTAGCGCTTGTAGCTCTTCAGTTTTAACTTGAAGGGACTTACGTTGTTCTTCAAGCTCACGAATTTTCTCTACATCGAGGGTGAAGCCTCGACGGGCTAGTTTTTCAGCTGTTTCATCCAGCTCAGTTCGAAGTATTTTAGAATCCAGCATTGCTAATCCTATGCTTTTAGTTGTGAAAAAACGCGCTGATTATTGACATCAAAATCAGTATCAACACGTTATAGAATAATTAATCGGGTAAGATATCCAAAAAGTACTACTTTTCATAGCGCTTTTGTGTGCTTTTTTCATCTAAAGAGGCAAGATAATCTAACTTTTCACCAATTTTTGTTTCCAAGCCTCGATTTGTCGGATAGTAGTAGCGAGTATCTTCCATTTCTTCTGGGAAATAGTTCTCTCCGGCAGCATAAGCATTGGGTTCATCATGCGCATATCGATACTCTGCCCCATAACCCAGATCTTTCATTAAGCTGGTGGGGGCATTTCGTAAATGATGAGGCACTTCATATTCAGGCTGGTTATGAGCATCATTTAACGCTTGTTTCCATGCTGAATAAACCGCGTTGCTTTTAGGCGCACAAGCCAAGTAAACAATTGCTTGGGCGATGGCTCTTTCCCCTTCAGCTGGACCTATTCTAGTAAAGCAGTCCCACGCAGATACCGCTATTTGCATTGCCCGAGGATCAGCATTACCAATATCTTCTGACGCAATGGCAAGAAGCCGTCTTACGATATAAAGAGGGTCGCACCCCGCAGCCATCATTCGAGCAGACCAATATAGTGCCGCGTCTGGGTTTGAACCACGAATCGACTTATGAACCGCGGATATTAAGTCATACCAAATATCACCTTTATTATCAAAACGAGATATTTTCTCACCAGCAACTTCCGCTAGCAATGACAATGTGATTTGTTTAATACCCGCTTCGTTTTCTTCTGCCATGTCATAGAGCAATTCAAGATAATTGAGAGACATTCGTGCATCACCATTAACTAACTCTGCTAATCGGTCTAACACGTTATCTGCAAAATGGGCTTCTATTTTTCCTAAGCCACGCTCTTTATCTTGCGCAGCTTGATCAATGACAGAAAGGATATCTTCATGAATTAAAGAGGTTAATTTATAAACTCTTGCCCTTGATAACAAAGCGTTATTTAGCTCAAAAGATGGATTTTCAGTCGTTGCACCAATAAAAGTGATCGTCCCATCTTCGATATGCGGTAAAAACGCGTCTTGCTGACTTTTATTAAATCGATGGACTTCATCAACGAATAGTATGGTTCTGTGCCCTACTAGCTTATTTTCTCGTGCCTTTTCGATAGCAATGCGTATATCTTTAACACCGGAAGTCACGGCAGAAACTCGTTCAACCTCAGCATTTGCATAGTTTGCAGCTACTTCTGCAAGGGTTGTCTTTCCGGTACCGGGAGGCCCCCAAAGAATCATTGAGTGTATATGCCCCGCTTCCAAAGCCCTTCGTAAAGGTTTGCCTTGTCCAAGAATGTGTTGCTGACCAATATACTGCTCGACGGTCATTGGTCGCATTCTCGCAGCTAATGGGCGAAAGTCTTCATCGGCCGTAAAATCTAGGCTATAATTACTCAAGTTAACGCCCTATTCGCTCAATAAGCTTCGTTATGATGACGTTATTAATTCCTTTGGTCATCGACTTCTACACCGTCTGGAATAGTAAAGACAAATCGGTCCTTATTTGGAACCGTGTTACTGTAATTGTTGAAAATAAACTGACCTTTTTGTCCGTCCTGTTCAATAACATTAAAGCCGTTAATGACACCAGAACCATCTACATCAACCTCAAACTGGCCTTGATTCGAATCGATGGCTGTTGGTGTTAATGTAAAAACATTACCCTGTTGAGATACTAAATAGTTGTCCCAGTCACTTGCTCTATTTCGGGTAAGAAGTACAAATGGCGTTTGGGCAGTCGCTTGCTCTTGCCAGTAGATACTAACCTGCTCTACAAATGGGCTGTAGTACCAAAGCGTTTCCCCATTAGAAACCAATACGTTCTCATCAGGCATGATTGTTGTCCAACGGAACAAGCTTGGGCGAGCAATCTCTACCGTTCCTTCTCCTTCCATCAATACTTCATTATCAGGACTGATGACTGTTTGAGAAAATGAGGCGCTAAAACCATTGGTTTTAGAAAGGCGCTCACTGAGTTCATCTTTAGGTGAGGCGACAGCCGTAAAGCTAATAAGACAGATTATCGCTAAAATTTTATTCATTTATAAACCTAGTGTTGTTTATCTTCCACTTAAGACTCACCTAAGTGAGCTTAGTTCCTATTCTTTAGGTGGCGCAGGAGCCAAAACTTCTCGGTTACCATTATGACCTGGAGCACTGACTATACCTTGTGCCTCTAGCTGCTCTATAATTCGTGCTGCTCGGTTGTATCCAATTTTGAAACGACGTTGAACACCAGAAACAGAGCCGCGACGACTGTGTACCACATGCTCGACCACCTGATCAAACAAAGGATCTACATCTTCATCGCTTTCCAAACTCTCACCGGGTAGCAAGGTATCTGGCGTTTGCTCGCCATTTATAATTTCTTCGATATAGTTAGGCTGACCTCTTGCTTTCCAATCGTTAACGACAGCATGCACATCATCATCTGAAGCGAAAGCACCATGTACACGAGTAGTATGGCTGGAGCCTGGAGGTAAATAGAGCATATCACCCATACCAAGTAGAGATTCAGCCCCTCCTTGATCAAGGATGGTTCTTGAATCTGTTTTTGTAGAAACCGTGAACGCTACTCGGGTAGGTATATTAGCTTTAATAAGGCCAGTAATAACGTCCACAGAAGGGCGTTGAGTGGCGAGAATTAAGTGAATACCGGCAGCTCGAGCTTTCTGAGCTAAGCGGGCGATTAACTCTTCTACTTTTTTACCGACCACCATGATTAGGTCGGCAAATTCGTCTACTACAACGACTATATATGGCAGCTTCTCAAGCAGTGGTGGAACTTGATCCATACTATCTCCGGCTTGCCACAGCGGGTCATGGATCGGGTGGCCTGCATCTGCTGCCATTTTTAATTTTTCGTTGAAGCCTTTTACATTACGTACACCTAGCGCAGACATCAGTTTATATCGACGCTCCATTTCACCAACACACCAACGCAGTGCATTAGAAGCGTCTTTCATGTCGGTAACCACTTCCGACAGAAGATGTGGAATGCCTTCGTAAATTGAAAGTTCCAGCATTTTAGGGTCAATCATGATGAAGCGCAGATCTTCTGGTTTTGCTTTATACAGCATACTCAAAATCATGACATTCACACCTACCGATTTACCAGAACCGGTTGTACCGGCGACCAGTACGTGAGGCATTTTAGCGATATCAGCGATAACCGCTTCACCCGCTATATCCTGCCCCATTACAACGGTAGTTGGAGAAGTAGACTCTTGGAAAATTTTGCTGTTTACCACATCAGAAAAATAAACGGTTTGGCGGGTAACATTTGGTAACTCAAGCCCTACATAAGGCTTACCCGGAATAACCTCTACAACCCTAACTGCCATTGCAGAAAGAGATCGCGCTAAATCCATGGATAAGCTAGAAATTCGACTTACTTTTACACCAGGGGCTAGATCTAACTCAAAACGAGTAATAACAGGGCCAGGGAAGATATCAACCACTCTGGCTTTAATTTTGTAATCTTCAAGTTTTGATTCAACTAAACGAGCTATTTCTTCCAGCGCTGCTCTGTCTATGTGGTTCTCACGCTTTTCTGGATGATAGAGAAGCTCTAACGTTGGTAGCGGTGTCGTAGGCACGGGGAGATTTGTCTGTTTTTGAACGAGAAATGGATTTTGTTCCCCCGCCATATTTTGTTGAGCTTCAGCAACCAGGTCTTGAAACGCTTTAACATCAACATCTCCTAGCTCATCTGCGGCTACATCGTCGCTCTCATCAATGACAACTTCTTCTGCTGTATTTTCTTGAGCTAGTGTGTTTTCTTGAACTTCAACCGGTTCTGTTACGTCTTGCGATAGACTTAGTTCAGTGGTAGTCACTGTAGGGGTATAGCTCGGTTCTGCTATTTCATCATCCATTAGATGATCAAGTGCTTCTTTTGATATCGAGGGCTCAATTTTTTCTTCAGCAACTACGTTATTAACGATAGAGTTAAACGAGCTCGGTGTATCTAACGTAACATCATTAGATATTGGCTGAGCAGTTTGATTCAATATAGGCAGATCATTGTGATCTTGCGCTTCTTGTTCTAGCTCTTCAATAGTCAAATTTAGTAGCTGAGAACGATTTGACTCTTGAGTCTCTTCGTTCGTCGGTGACACTTCTTCGCTCTCTTTAGGAATATGTATATTATACCGGCGTTGCTGACTCTCTTTTTCCTCGTCGGATATAAATCGGTGCTCGAATGGAGTGTCGACCTCATGCCCCTCGTCAACGGACAATTCTTCAACCTGAGCTTCACTGATAGATTGCAGAGTTTCTTTTGGTGAGCCACGAAGCTTATTAATACCCCATGTCAAAACACTTATAAAGCCAGAACCTAACCCTTCAACAACCGATAGCCAAGAGATTCCAGTCAAAAGTGTAAGACCTGCCCCCCACAAAAATAGAAAGACAATCGTAGTGCCTAAAAGGTTGAGCGTTGGTAGAGAAAGGCTGGTGAGAACATCTCCAATAATCCCACCGGATGAGAAATACCAAATATCATCAAAGTTGATATCAGCTAATCCGCAACTGGTAAGAATAACCAAACTTAGACCGAGAATTCGCGTCCCCCAAAGCATTAGATCGATAGGGTCATTCTCATCTCGTTTTCTAAAAAATCCCCATGTAGAGGCACCAATAACAACTGGCAAAGAATAAGCTAATGATCCAAAAGCAAAAAACAAGGTATCTGCGAACCATGCCCCTAACATACCTGCAGCATTATTCACCTCATTACCCCATGAAGTTTGGGACCAAGAAGGATCTGCAGGGTTAAAGCTATACAGAGATATAGCTAAAAAAATAGCGGTAAGAGTACCAAAAATAAAGCAACACTCTCTAAGACGTTGAAATCCACTTAGACGACGTTGATTACTTTCATCTCCGGTTTTGATGATAGTTTGAACTTTGTTTTTTTGCTCTTTGAACATAGAATTTTACTGACTTTATAAAACAGCCCGAGCGGCCATAGCCGCTCGAATAATAAGTGATTAGATATCATTAACTCAATTTAATCATATCACCAGTAAAAACCCAATCTATAGAAAGCCTTAATTTGACACTAATCCAGACTTAAGGCTTTCTAAAATCACGATTATCGAGTTTGAATTACTAACTGATTTGATTGCTTAACTTCTTCCATTACAACGTAAGTACGAGTGTCGTTGACACCTGGTAATCGTAATAGAGTATCCCCGAGCAGTTTACGATATGCACTCATATCGGATACTCGCGTTTTAAGAAGGTAATCAAAATCACCCGATACAAGATGACATTCTTGGATGTCATCCAGTTTTTGAACGGCGGTATTAAACTGTTCAAATACATCTGGTGCTCCACGATTCAATGTAATCTCTACAAACACAAGTAAAGACGCATCCAAATATTGTGGGTTTAATAATGCGGTATAACCGATGATATACCCTTGTCGTTCCAATCGACGAACACGCTCCAAGCACGGGGTAGGAGAAAGACCTACTCGCTTAGACAGTTCTACATTTGAAATACGACCATCCTTCTGCAATTCATTTAAGATATTGCGATCGATGCGATCTAGTTCCTTGGACGGCTTTTTGTAGTTGTCTGCCATTTTTTATTCCACCTTTTAACTTCCCTGCAAAAAAATATACTACAACTTGGTAATATTCAGAATCAAATTTTATATTATACACTTTATACTAGAGGTATATTTTGGACTTTTACTAAAAACCCAGTCATTACAACCACAAATCAAAAAGGAGTTAGCATGATTATCGGAGTACCTAAGGAAATCAAAAACCACGAGTATCGTGTGGGTATGATCCCAGCAAATGTGAGAGAACTAATTTCACATGGTCACCAAGTTTACGTTGAGACCAATGCTGGTTCAGGTATCGGCTTTTCAGACGATGATTACATCGCTGTAGGCGCATCCATTCTTCCTACTGCTTCTGACGTATTCGCTAAAGCAGAAATGATTGTAAAGGTAAAAGAACCTCAATCTGTGGAGCGTGCAATGCTCCGTGAAGGGCAAATATTGTTCACTTATTTACACCTTGCACCAGATTTTCCACAGACAGAAGAGCTTATCAAGAGCAAAGCCGTCTGTATAGCCTATGAGACTGTAACAGATTATATGGGTCGTCTGCCACTATTAGCACCAATGTCTGAAGTTGCAGGACGAATGTCTATTCAAGCTGGAGCACAAACTTTAGAAAAATCTCATGGTGGTCGTGGCCTTTTACTTGGTGGGGTTCCAGGTGTTGAGCCTGCAAAAGTCGTGATATTAGGTGGCGGAGTAGTTGGTTCGAATGCGGCTAGAATGGCTGTAGGTATGCGTGCAGACGTAACTATTCTAGACAGAAACATTGATACTTTGCGTCGATTAGATGAAGAGTTCCAAGGACGTGCAAAAGTTGTTTATTCTACAGTTGATGCCTTAGAGAAGCATATTCTAGAAGCTGACCTTGTCATCGGTGCCGTCCTTATCCCTGGTGCTGCGGCTCCTAAACTCGTCACACAAGAACATATTTCTAAAATGAAACCAGGTGCAGCGGTTGTTGACGTAGCAATTGATCAAGGAGGGTGCTTTGAAACCTCTCATGCAACCACTCATGCAGACCCTACTTATATAATCGACGACGTTGTGCACTATTGTGTTGCTAATATGCCCGGTGCTGTCGCAAGAACGTCTACTTTCGCACTTAACAATGCCACCTTACCCTACATCCTGAAACTAGCAGACAAAGGTTATAGAGAAGCACTACTCAGTGATGAAGGATTCTTGGATGGACTTAATGTTATCCATGGTAAAGTGACATGTAAGGAAGTAGCAGAGAGTTTTGACCTAGAATATGTAGATGCAAAATCTGCAATAGAAATGTTTAATTAGGCTGAAAACCTCGGTTTATTTCAGCATCGGCTTTCAATATGACCTATCCTGTTGAAAGTCAGCTGTAACCTACGAAAGTGGGAATCTATTAATTAAGATTCGCACTTTCACGGGAATGGCGCAGCTGGTGGGAATGGCGCGAGTGACAGAATTAGTAGGCGTTAAGGGACTCACCACCATTGCACAACAAAGCCAGATTCTAATATTAATTGGAGGTAAACCTAGCCTTCTAGGTACGCTTACCGCTTTACAGCGTGGATAATAATATTCCTTGGTGTTACAGACCTTTCGCAAAACTCAGCGACGCTAACCAGATAGCCTTTCTGTTGTAGATATAATGCTCTGTCATAAACAAGCCACAGTTCTATACCACGCCTAAATATCTGTTGAAGTAAACTTAAGCGCTCCATTTGCCAAAATCTCTTTTCTGCTTCTTTTTCCCATTTTTCCCAAAAAAGACCATTCACCTCTGGTAAGGTAATGCCCTTCGCTTTAGCCGCCCAACAGCAAAAATGCTCAAACCCTTCTGAAAGCATCGATTTTTTAATACTGGGTATAGAAACATACCCTTCTATACCAAGCACATCCTTTAATATCAGATCCAGACCTAATCGATAACGCATCTCTTGCTCTCTGTGCCTTGAGACTCTTTTTCCCCCGTCACTGTCTCTTGCAAAGGAATGCGTAATTCTGCTTTACTCAAATTAAGTGTAGATAGCAACCCTTGCTCTGAAAGTGGCTGATATCTCTCATTTTCAATCAGGTGATAACAGCAAGGAGAAACAGAAATAGCTTGGCTACCTACATCACTAGCGTGTTGAATCAATCTAACGTGAAGATCACCGCATGCATGCAATGCAACAACATGTTGTTTTGACGTCACAACATTTTTAGCGCTTTCTGATAAAGCATCCCCTTGAATAAATGTCATGGGAAGTGATTTGTTCAATGCTTCTTTTTGCCCTATATCACAAAGCGATTTTTGCCACTCAAAACTTACCACCGGGTGAAGAGAGTTTGATGCTAATATGCGCCCCAGGTATCCTTTACCTGAGCACCACTCTAACCACTGCGTGCCTTGATGATGCGCTAACGCAAAGCTTCCCATAGAGACGATCTGTTTTAGTTTTCGGCCAGGGATCCCAGAGTCGAGCCCTCTTTCCAACGAAACCAAATCTTGATTAATCGTCGGTAGTGAAACAAGCCTTTGCAACTCTTCTGCTTGAGTGAATAGTGGTGCAATATCATTTAGTAATTCTGAAAATGAAGATTTATATCGCTGAATTCGCTCAGGAGATAATTCCATAAGCCATTGGCATAATTCAGGGTAGTCGTTAAACCATGGTAGTTTAGGTTGTAGGCTTTGATGAAATGGTTCAAATCGCCAAAGAGATTCATTTTGTTGAAGTGTCTTCTCTAGCTGGTTAAATATAGCCTGCATGATTCCCCCTATCGCTGCAAAACGAATTGTAGGGTGAATCATGCAAAAAGAAATGCTTAACGCATTGGCAGATCGATATCCCTAAACATCTCTTCAATTTCTACGTTATTTCTTAAGGAAATGGCTTGCTCTACAACTGGCCGTGTTAGATGAGGGGCAAAACGCTCCATAAAATCAAACATATAGGCTCGTAAAAAAGTTCCACGCCTAAAACCTATACTCGTCGTACTAGAACCAAATATATGACTAGCATCTATGACAACTAAATCGGTATCCTGAACTTGATCGATAGCCATACTTGCAATAACACCAACACCAATACCCATTCGAACATAGGTTTTTATGACGTCGGCATCTGTAGCTGTAAAGACAATTTTTGGTGTTAAACCTGCTGTATCAAAGGCGGTATCCAGTTCTGATCGGCCTGTAAAGCCAAACACATAGGTAACCAAAGAATAGGCTGCGAGGTCTTCAATCGACACCGATGTTTTTTGTGCTAAAGGATGGTCTCTTGTCACTACAATAGAACGATTCCAATGATAACAAGGCAGCATGATTGCATCTTGATATAGATGTAACGCCTCGGTAGCAATAGCAAAATTCGCCGTTCCTTTCGCAACCGCTTCTGACATCTGAGAAGGAGTTCCTTGATGCATATGCAAGGAGACTTTAGGGTACCGGGCGGTAAAACCCTTGATAACGTCAGGTAAAGCATAACGGGCTTGTGTATGAGTCGTTGAGATATTTAACGTCCCCATTTCTGGGTTAGTATGTTCACCTGCGACCGATTTGATGCCTTCGACACGTGAGAGAATTTCCCGAGAAATTCTTACAATATCTAGACCTGCCGTTGTTACCTGAGTTAAGTGCTTGCCACTACGCTCAAATATTTGAATACCTAACTCGTCTTCCAATAAGCGTACTTGTTTGCTGATACCTGGTTGAGAAGTATAGAGACTCTCAGCTGTAGCGGATACATTCAGATTATGATTCACTACTTCAACGATATACCTCAGCTGTTGTAACTTCATTTTGCTACCTGTATTCCTTTACCATCTAACGTTATAATCAAAGGTTATAAATAATAGTTATAACGTTTAATCATAAAAATTGATAGCGAAAAAGCATACCAAGAAGCAGAATCTTTCGTAGGATTAAAAGCTTATTGGTTCTTTTTTGTAATCGAACACACACTTTTAGTCGACAGTTGCCGATTTTCATTACGAATAAGTAAGATAGCGTTAATAATTATGGAATCCGTCAATACGGCTATAGCCGCCCTGTAGAATAGTGTATGCTATCTGCAGCTTATTTCTCCATCGAATAGATATAACTTTATGAATATTGGTTTAATTGTTGTTCTTGTTGCAATATTACTGGTTCTGGTGATCGGTTATAACGTTATGTTGCAATATAATGCAAAAATCGAATCCTCCAGAAGGGTCGAATCGGCGCGCTATCTCGCCATTATAGATGCCACCGAAGATCTTATTGGTAATGCTCATCATTTACCCTACAGTCAGGATTTACTCATCTGTTTAAATAGCCGTATTTTAGATGCGTTAGAAAGCATGTTTATGCTTGACCAAAAAAACAAGCAACTTGCTCAGCGTATTGAAAACATGAAAAATCAGATTCAAACCCTGCGAGATAATTACGCTGGTGGAGAAAGTACGACATTCAAGGTTCCTACAAGTGATAAACAAGCAATCATAATGTTGAAACTTGTTAAGCGTCTGAAAGATACTATCCGTAGTGAACATAATAAGGGCCGTTTCAATACCCAAAGCTACGTTGCTGAAAATGCTCGATTGGAAACCATTCAAATCCGCATAAATATTGAAAATGTCGTCAAACGAGCCAACGAAGCGATTGTCCGTGGGCAATTAGGCACAGCGCGTCAACTGCTAAAAAAAGCAATCGATGTGTTAATGTCTAAAAATGACGCATACTCCAATCAAGCCCGTGAAAAATTACAAGGCATGTTAGATAAGTTAGATAAAAATAAGAAAGACACAAACGCAAATAATCTCGCGCAGGAAGAAAAAGAACGCGATAATGATATGGAAGCGTTATTTGGTGAGAAGAAAAAGTGGTAATAATGTCACTTTAGACTCTGTTTATAAGGTCGCATTCGCGGCCTTTTTTATACAAAATATATGGCAAGACATGAATAGTAACACGACAATACAGCGACTACTTGACCCTATTCATCTGTTTTTGCAGTGCGGAACACCACAAGAATGGATCGATGCTGCCAGAAAGCCTGAGAACCTTAAAACTATCTTACTTGATCACTTACTATGTGAGCTAAAAGCGGGACAGTCGGCTATGTTTTTAATAAGGAAGTATGCCGTAGATAATCAGAGCGCGTCTGTTTTACTGGAATGGTTTAAACCTTATGAAGATTTTGCCTATCGCAAGGTGGGTAATTCAACCACACTAAAAGGTCAAAGTAATATCACTAAGGCTATTATGGCCAAATCAGACTCTCCCTATAGCCAAGACCTCATCGATAAGATGGTTTTGTTGATCAAAGAAGAATTACATCATTTTTATCAAGTATTAGAAATCATGGAAAAAAGGGGCATCAAATATGAGACGATTGGCGCTAGCCGATATGCTAAAGGCTTATTATCTGCAGTAAGAACATACGAACCTTATGCTCTTGTCGACAAACTGATTATAGGCGCTTATATCGAAGCACGTTCTTGCGAACGATTTGCTAAACTAGCACCTCATCTTGATAAAGACTTAGAGCAATTTTATGTCTCCTTGTTACGTTCTGAAGCACGCCATTACCAAGATTACCTTACTTTAGCTGAGCAAATCGCAGAGGAAGATATTTCCGAACGAGTGAAAGCGTTAGGGGTTATCGAAGCGAACCTTATCTCTTCACCTGACAAGGACTTTAAGTTCCATAGTGGAAAGCCTGTGAGTCTTGAGTCTTGAGTCTTGAGTCTTGAGTCTTGAGTCTTGAGTCTTGAGTCTTGAGTCTTGAGTCTTGAGTCTTGAGTCTTGAGTCTTGAGTCTTGAGTCTTGAGTCTTGAGTCTTGAGTCTTGAGTCTTGAGTCTTGAGTCTTGAGTCTTGAGTCTTGAGTCTTGAGTCTTGAGTCTTGAGTCTTGAGTCTTGAGTCTTGAGTCTTGAGTCTTGAGTCTTGAGTCTTGAGTCTTGAGTCTTGAGTCTTGAGTCTTGAGTCTTGAGTCTTGAGTCTTGAGTCTTGAGTAAAAAAATAGCTTTTAAAAACACCAATGCAAATGTTTTTTCAAGATTCGAGAAGCGAAGCGCTCAAGATTCAATTTCTTTCAAAAAGCGAAGCGCTCAAGATTCAAGAACTTTGATCAATCTTAAACAATCAACGTTTTATTTATCTCTGTAAGCATTGCGGCTGGGTCTTTCGCTTGTGTAATAGGTCGACCTATAACTAAATAGTCAGAGCCAGCTTTAACCGCCTCTGCTGGCGTCATAATTCGCTTTTGATCTCCAACAGCGCTACCCGCTGGGCGAATACCTGGTGTAACCAACTTAAACTCATTGCCTAAAGTAGATTTAAGCATTGAAGATTCTTGTGCCGAACATACAACACCATCTAAACCACTATTTTGAGATAATTGAGCAAGGCGCATTACTTGCTGCTGAGGCTCTATATCCAAACCAATACCAACAAGATCAGAACGTTCCATACTCGTTAATACAGTCACCCCTATCAATAAAGGCCTTTCTTTCCCATAAGGTTCTAATATCTCACGAGAAGCCGACATCATTTTCTCTCCGCCACTGGCATGCACATTCACCATCCAAACACCCAGTTCTGCGGCAGCTCTTACTGCTTTTGAACAAGTATTTGGAATATCGTGAAATTTGAGATCAAGAAACACAGAGAAACCACGTTTATGTAATTCTTTTACAAACTGTGGTCCATATAAAGTAAACATCTCTTTGCCTACTTTAAGACGACAGGAATTGGGATCGATTTTATCGATAAAGGCTAATGCATCAACTTGATTGTCATAATCCAGAGCCACAATAACTTTTTGATCCAGCATTTTCTCTCCTACTATTATTCAAAAAAACCTCCAAGTTTGGAGGTAATACTAATTACATTAATGGTGTGAGCAAAATGAACTCGATTCCGTAAACCGCTTAAGGGATCATGCTTCGTCTTCCTCACGAAACTGGGGTTCTAATCTCACACTAATTCCCGTTTTCACAGGAATGATGAAAACTGCATCAGAATCATCGGTTTCATTACTCTCCATCAAGCCCACGGATTGGCTTAATGGTTCCCCACCCTTTACAAGATGGACAGTGCCAATAAAGTGCGTGGGTAGAAAAGCCACATTTTCTACAACGATAGTGCGGCTTTGTTTTAAGCTGCTCACCGACAAGTGAGCGTAACGTCGTTAAGCTATCTTTAGCTCGTCCTTCTTCGGCCTCAGCGAGATGATAATCCATTAAACGGTGAAAGCCTTTCATGGTTGGGTTTCGTACTAACTGACGCGTTAATAAGGTCTGTGCAGAGGCAAAACCTTCATGATGCGCAACCAATTGGGCCAACATTAATTCAGCAGAAACACCCGCTTTCTTCTCTATGCATTTTCGAAGAAACTCTACCAATTTATCTTCTTGCCCAATGTGGTGATAGCATTCGGCTAAGGTTTCAAGGACTTCACTGACAAAATCCGTATCTTGGTCCAGCACCATCTCCATATACTTGATGGTACTTTTATAGTCTTCATTTTCTAGATAAAGTTTGCCCAAAGAAATACTTGCTCGTACACACTTAGGGTCTTCGGATAACGCTCTTTTAAAATAGAGAACGGCTTTAGATGTATCTTCTTCCGCTTGTTCAAGCAATGCTAGTTCGCACCAGAAATGAGCAATATTCGCCGTCATACGCTTACGTCCAAGCTTCACTAACGCTGTTGCATACTTGATCGCATTATCCCACTCGCGCGTCTGTTGATAAATACTCACTAATTGAGTTAATGCGGCTTCTCTATGGGAGGGCTCTTCAACCAATTGTTCAAATATTTTTTCTGCACGGTCTAAAAAACCTGACACCATATAATCTTTCGCTAACTGTTGCAGTGCGAGATTTTTTTGATCTATTGTGAGGTTTTTTCTGGAAATAAGATTTTGGTGGATTCGAATTGCTCGATCTACTTCCCCTCGTGATCGGAACAAATTACCGAGCGCTAAGTGGGTATCAATCGTTTCAGCATCAACTTGAAGTAGTTCAATAAAGTGATCTACGGCTTTGTCTGATTGATCAGACAATAACAAGTTTAACCCCGTTACGTATTGACGGGATATTTGATGAGATTGATCTTGCTTATCATGCCGTGCACTTCTATTACCCATGTACCAGCCATAGGCAGCAGCAATTGGCAATAATAAGAAGAGTAGTTCAAGCATCGGTGCTTACCGCTACGCTATATCGCCACTAAGCTTTCGACTCTACTGGAAGCTGATTCGCTGTAGACTTTTTCAATTTTCGGTTTAAGCGGCGAATAGTTAACTGGGACTTTAACTGCATGCTTCCTACAATTAGCCAAGCTAGTGCAAAACCTGCAACAAAAACAACACCTAACAATGTAGATAGATGAAATTCACCTTGTGCTAAAAGATAGTTAAAAGAGACGACTTCTTGGTTTTGCGCACCTAATGCTAATGCTACAAGAAAAAGTGCAATGACTAGAATCGTTTTTATAATTTTCATGACTCACTACTCCAGATATTTCGCTAACTTCTGATTATGCAGTAATTTGAGACCACAAACCATCAGAAACAGGTATAAAAAAGCGGCATATGAAAATATGCCGCTTTTTTATAACTCTAAACTGGTAAAACTAGTTAATATCTACGCGTTCACGCAGTTCTTTACCTGGTTTGAAATGAGGGACATATTTGCCTTCAAGTTCAACTTTATCACCTGTTTTAGGGTTACGACCTACACGAGGTTCACGATAATGCAATGAGAAACTACCAAAGCCGCGAATCTCAATTCTATCTCCACTTTCCAAGGTAGAAGCCATATGCTCTAAGATATCCTTTACAGCGTCTTCTATCTCTTTCGCAGAAAGGTGAGTTTGTTCAGCACAGAGTCTTTCTATTAGTTCAGACTTAGTCATATTTACCCTCATCACATTTTCAAAAACGTCAAATCATAAAAAAGGGAGCCAAAAGGCTCCCTAATTGCGATTATATTACTCGCCTTTAGCAGCCTTGAAAGCATCTGCCATAGCATTTGTGAACCCGCTATTATCTTCTTGCTTGTTCACTGATGCCATTGCTTCTTGCTCATCAGCTTCGTCCTTCGCTTTAACAGAAAGGTTAACTACGCGGTTCTTACGGTCAACGCCCGTGAACTTCGCTTCAACACTATCGCCTACGCTTAGGATTAGAGATGCATCTTCAACACGGTCACGTGATACTTCAGAAACACGGATGTAGCCTTCAACGCCCTCTGCAATTTCAAGTGTAGCACCTTTTGCGTCAACTGCAGTAACTGTAGCATTAACTAGGATGCCTTTCTTGTTATCAGCAACGAATGCGTTGAACGGGTCATTTTCCATTTGCTTAACGCCAAGAGAAATACGTTCACGCTCTGCATCAACTGCAAGAACAACAGCAGAGATTTCATCGCCTTTCTTATAATCACGTACCGCATCTTCTCCTGCAACATTCCAAGAGATATCAGATAGGTGAACAAGACCGTCGATGCCGCCGTCAAGACCGATAAAGATACCAAAGTCAGTGATAGACTTGATCTTACCAGTTACTTTATCGCCTTTAGCTTGCGCTTCAGCGAATGACTGCCAAGGGTTTGCTTTACATTGCTTAAGACCTAGAGAGATACGACGACGTTCTTCGTCAATCTCAAGAACCATAACTTCAGCTTCATCGCCTACGTTAACCACTTTAGATGGGTGGATGTTCTTGTTAGTCCAATCCATTTCTGAAACGTGTACTAGACCTTCTACGCCTTCTTCGATTTCAACGAAGCAACCGTAGTCAGTTAGATTAGTAACACGACCTGTTAGTTTGTGACCTTCAGGGTAACGCTTAGCGATTGCTACCCATGGATCTTCGCCTAGTTGCTTAAGACCTAGTGATACGCGAGTACGCTCACGGTCGAACTTAAGAACTTTAACTAGGATTTCATCACCAACGTTTACGATCTCAGATGGGTGCTTAACACGCTTCCAAGCCATATCAGTGATGTGAAGTAGGCCATCTACGCCGCCAAGGTCAACGAATGCACCGTAGTCAGTAAGGTTCTTAACGATACCTTTAACTTCGCTACCTTCTTGAAGTGTTTCAAGAAGCTCGTCACGCTCAACACTGTTTTCAGATTCGATAACAGCACGGCGAGAAACAACAACGTTGTTACGTTTTTGATCTAGCTTAATTACTTTGAACTCTAGCTCTTTGTTCTCTAGGTGAGCAGTGTCGCGGATTGGGCGAACATCTACTAGTGAACCAGGTAAGAACGCACGGATACCGTTTAGTTCTACAGTGAAACCACCTTTAACTTTACCGTTAATGATACCAATAACAGTTTCAGCTTCTTCGTATGCTTTCTCAAGAACGATCCACGCTTCGTGACGCTTAGCTTTCTCACGAGAAAGTTGAGTTTCACCAAAGCCATCTTCAACAGCATCAAGTGCTACGTCGATTTCTGTACCAATTTCAACTTCAAGTTCGCCAGCAGCGTTCTTGAATTGCTCTGCTGGGATAGCAGATTCTGATTTTAGGCCAGCATCAACAAGAACGAAACCGTTCTCGATAGCAACTACAGTACCTTTAACAATAGTACCTGGGCGAAATTCTAGTTCGTTTAGAGACTCTTCAAAGAGTTGAGCGAAAGATTCAGTCATTAATTTGATCTTCAATTATTAAACTTCCACGGGCATCCTACCGCGTGGGGTTGATAAAATAGTCAGTCATCATCCTTGCGACCGACCTCCTATTGCCTCTTAATTAAGACAATTTAGATTCGATATATTCAAGCGCCTGATTAACCACTTCACCTATAGAAAGTGTTGTAGAATCAAGCACTAATGCGCCATCAGCAGGTCGTAACGGAGCCACCGCACGGTTGCGGTCTCTGTCATCACGTTCCTGAATCTCGCGTAAAAGGTGGTCAAATTTAACACTTAACCCCTTAGCTTGCAACTGCTTAAGGCGTCTGTCTGCCCTTTCTTCAGCCGTTGCATCAAGGAAGATTTTCACTTCAGCATTCGGGAATACAACAGTGCCCATATCACGTCCATCAGCCACCAAACCTTGTTCTGTGCTAAATGAGCGTTGTCGGCGTAGTAAAGCCTCACGCACTCGTGGTAATGCAGCAACTTTTGAGGCCGCTGTACCGGTCTCTTCTTTACGAAGTTCAGAGGAAACGTCCTCTCCTTCTAAAATAACCTTAACTAAATCACCTTCAGCAATAAACTGTACGTCTAAATGCGTTGCTAAAGGCACTAATGCTTCTTCTGATTCCGTATTAACGCCATGGTGAATAGCCGCTAGAGCTAACACCCGATATATTGCGCCAGAATCTAATAAATGAAATCCAAGTTTTTCAGCTAGCAACATACATAGTGTGCCTTTACCTGCACCACTAGGTCCATCCACAGTTACAACCGGTGTCTTCGAAGACATTCATTACTCCAATTTTTTAGTTAGTCGTAATTCTATCAATATAGAACCACTTTTATCGGCGACATATTATAGGTTGAAATGGAGCTTGTAGCGAGGAAAGAAAGAAGAAAAATTAAAATTTGCTCATTAAAAGTGGGTCAAGCGAATGCCTTGTTAACCCACATAATAAGCACTATCAACTATGACGCTTATCTATAATTTACCGATGTAAACTATAAAACGTTAAACTATCGGTCTTTGTCCACGAGACAACCATTTCATCAATAAATGGTCTGCTGCTTCACCACCAATTCCCGCAAGTTTGTCTGCCATTTTTTTCTTTTGTACATAGCGAACAGAAAGTACCGTTTTCTCTTTACATGCAGCAACGACAATATCATCAGATGTACTGATTTCATCCACTAAACCCAATGCTTGGGCCTGTGTACCAAACCAATGCTCACCTGTTGCTACTTTTTCTAAATCGAGTGCAGGACGACGTTCATGAATGAAATCTTTGAATAGTCCATGCGTCTCTTCAAGTTCTACTTTAAATTTATCGCGTGCTTTGTCGGTATTTTCGCCAAACATTGTCAATGTGCGCTTGTATTCACCAGCGGTAAGCTGTTCAAATTCTATATCGTGCTTTTTAAGTAGCTTATTAAAATTTGGTAATTGAGCAATAACCCCAATTGAGCCTACAATTGCAAAGGGAGCCGATACAATCTTGTCACCAATGCACGCCATCATATAACCACCACTCGCAGCCACTTTATCAACCGAGATAGTCAATGGAATATTTGCCGCTTTAATGCGATCAAGCTGTGACGACGCAAGCCCATATCCGTGCACCATACCACCACCAGATTCAAGGCGTAATAAAACTTCATCCCCTTCTCTGGCTACAGACAAAATCGCTGTGACTTCTTCACGCAATGACGCTACTTCTTTCGCATCGATGCTGCCATTAAAGTCCACTACAAACAGGTGGGCTTCACGCGTTGTCTCCAACGCCCCCTCTTTCACTGCTTTTTTAACTTCTTTATTTCGTGATTTTGCTTTCTCTTTTTCCGCTTTCTTTTCCGCTTTATCACGCTCTTTTATAAAGGTCCCATCATGCAAATGATGCTCCATCACTTCGATGTTATCTTTGTGTCTCTCGGTTAGGTTGGTAATCTCTAACTCACCTTTCGGACCACCTTGTTTCCCACCGACCGCTTTTGCAACCACTAAAATAGCAATAACTGCTACCACAAAAGTCGCAATCTTGGCCAAAAATAGACCATAGTCCAACAAAAATTCCAATCTAGTATCCCCAATTATTTCAATTCGTGTATTGTAATCACTTTGTCATGATAACCAACATTAAATAATAAAAATAGGGATATGGAAGTGGATTATTCAGTCTCAAAAGATGCACTCAAAGATAAAATCATTTTGATCACCGGCGCGGGCGCAGGAATAGGAAAACAAGCGGCTCTTAGCTATGCCGAACATGGTGCGACTGTTATTCTATTAGGTCGTACGGTTAAAAAGCTTGAACAAACTTATGACGAAATTGAAGCGGCAGGTTACGTTCAACCGGCTATCATTCCGTTGGATATGAAAGGTGCAAGCAAACAAAACTATATTGATATGGCTGAAACGATTGAACAACAATTCGGTCGTCTAGATGGTGTTTTACATAATGCGAGCTTACTTGGAGTCATCAGTCCATTCGATCAAATCGGTGAAGATACCTTTGATGATGTTATGCAGGTCAATGTAAAAGCACAATTTTTAATGACTCAAGCCTTGTTACCTATCTTGCACAAATCTGATGATGCTCGTATCGTCTATACTTCGTCTTCTGTAGGGCATAAAGGTCGTGCTTTTTGGGGAAGTTATTCTATTTCTAAATTTGCAACCGAAGGTATGATGCAGATCCTTGCTGATGAACTAACAGATACTGCAATTAAAGTTAATGCTATTAATCCCGGAGCAACACGAACAGGTATGCGCGCAACCGCTTATCCTGCTGAAGATTCACATTTATTGAAAACGCCACTCGATATTATGCCGTTATACCTCTATTTAATGGCGCCTGAAGGTAAAGCTGTAAATGGCGAGTGTATCGACGCTCAACCTAAATAATCGACGGTTAAATTAAAATAACAGTAGCGTTTAGAGTAACGCTACTGTTATCGGAAAAGCGATAAAGAAAGCCAGATAGCTATAAAACCATGCGGTATTAGCCAGGTCGCTATCTAGACGATACAGCACTGTTGGTATCGTCGAAGTAAACCCCGTTGGCATAACCGATAACAGAATACACACTTTGGCAGCCAGCCCGTCATATACCGCCCATAAGTCAAAAACGGTAATAAGAAGCATCGCAATTGCCGGAGACAAGAAAGCTCTAAAAACTGAAACCTGTATCGCTAATTTTTTCCACCGCTCTCCTCCCCTTAGATTAAAAGTAAGCCCCACCGAGAAAACCATCATTAAGCTACCAAGTGGAATCACATATTGGTTTATATCACCAATGATCATAGGCCGGTTAAAACCACTAATATTAAGCAGTAAACCAATAGAAATCGCACTGATTGCAGCTAAGAATATAGGATCTCGCCAAAAAGCGCTTTTACCCTGCTTAAAGTGTTGGTCTCCACATTTTCGGGCATAAGGATAGATACCACCAAAATAGATCAACTCTTCACACAATTTATACAGAGCAACTATCGCGACGCCACTTTCACCAAAGATAAAGAATGCACACAAATTACCTAGTGCACCTAAATTATAAAATGATGTGACAGAAACCAATGCACCTGCTTGCTTAGGCTGAAGTCTCTTTAGTTTAACGGTAACAAAACCGACTAAAGCGCCTAAAAAGATCACACCAACCCCAACAAGAGGGAGATAGAAAAGTTGTGCTTCTATTTTGGGAAGTTGCCAAATAGAGGTCAGTATTGAGTAAGGTATGATCACCGTTAAGGTGAACTTTCCTAATGCCACACTGAAAGGTTGGCTAATCTCTGAATATCTTTTCTGAAACCATAAACCGATAGAAAAGCTGATGATAATAAGTGCGAGCAGCGTAATGAGTTGCTGGTGCATAAAATAACCCCTAAGTACGACTCACTCGGTGAGAATGATTGATTTAGATACTATACAAGGTTCTGTATTTTAAATAGAAATAAATTTACCTGGATGAGTCCTCTTTTTCTTTCTTGATCCTTTCTCACGATCAAATATACTGTATATATACACAGTATATTTGGCGCCTATTATGCAAACCGTTATTGATTTATTACATAGTAAACATTTGATTTGGCAAGGTTCTAAACCACAACATTCTGTAGAGACTCTCTCAACAGGATATAAAGAACTCGATACACAATTAGACGGTGGGCTTCCTTGTCACGGCGTGGTGGAGATATCATCTGATCTTGGTATTGGGGAGTTACGATTACTCACTCCGTATATAAAAACAAACAGCAAACAAAGGCTTAGTGTCTTTATCAATTCCCCTGGGCATCTATGCTCCGAATATTTAACTCAACAGGACATCGATATTCATCGAGTGATCATGATCTTTCCTAAAACAGAAAAAGAGGCTCTTTGGTCAGCAGAACAGTGCTTGAAAAGCGGTTGCTGCGGGAGCGTTACATTATGGCACCCATCATTAGAAGTTCATCAAGCAAGAAGATTACAGGTCGCGAGTGAAACAGGGCAATGCTTAATGTTTCTATTCAAAACAGAGCAAAAACATCAAGTTAGTTTGCCTATTTCATTGAGTATACAGCTTCAACCTGAAGAGAATGGCATTAAGGTTGCTCTGCACAAACGTAAAGGAGGATGGTTAAAATCAAGCTTCTCTGTCGATATGGGTCATCGTTGGCCTTATCTTGTCCAAAAACAAAGGAGCACGTTTACAACAAACGATTTCAATCATCAAGACCCTATTAATAACCACGATAATGTCGCCCATTTTCCGCCATTAAAGCAAGGTTAGACGTGACCCTTTGGCTCTATCTTCATTTCCCCAAGTTGCAACTTGATACCCTTTTTCGGAATCAAGTCAGCAACCTATTGCTGTTATCCATAAAAATCATATTGTACAGCTCAACAATATGGCGAAGACATCTGGACTAAAACAAGGAATGGGGTTAGGTAATGCCGCCTCTCTTTGTAACAATTTACAAGTGCACCCATATAAACCGGATATTGAAAAACAAAAATTATTAGAGATCGCACAATGGCTTTATCTGATAACAGCAGACATCTCCATTTCACCGCCCTCTGGTTTACTGCTTAAAGTCACAAATATGTTAACCCTTTATGATGGACTAGAAAGCTATTGGCAAGCGGTTAAAACACCATTAAACAAACTTAATCTTGAGTATTACTTTTCGACTGGTTACTCCCCTTACTCAGCTCGTTTATTGGCTCAAGCTCAATTTAATCGCATTTCAGAAAATAAAGAAAAAATAGAAGAGCAACTAAAAAAGTACCCTTTAGAAGCGACAGAATTAACAAGAAAAACCATCGAAAAGCTTAACCGCGTAGGCGTTCGCGACTTAGGTAATCTTCTCATGCTAGATATTTCAGAGATAGCTCGCCGATTTGATATCGAGCTAGTTAATTATATTGGTCAATTAACGGGACGCTTTAAACACCTTATCGAATTTTATTATCCACCAGAGTCATTCACTCAATACTTAGAATTACTTTATGAAGTCGATAATTTTCAGTGGTTAGAAAAACCACTCCAAGCGTTATTTAATCAATTAGAACGTTTTCTGAAACTAAGAGATCAAGTGGCTTATGAGCTCATATTGACACTCTCTCAACGTGAAGAAAGCCATGAACCGCAATCCATTATGTTCACTTCTGCACGAGGCGACTACCTTGCTGATAAATGGCGTGAACTTAGCCAGCTAACCTTAGAATCGACTAAACTTAACGCGCCGGTTACAGCAATAACACTTTCAGCCAAGAGGGTCAGCCAACAGCAGAGTGATAAACTCGATCTCTTTGATGGCCCAAAAGGAGATATACCTGATCTTGAGCTCATCTCTCGCTTGCAAGCTAAGTTGGGTAAAGAAGCCATAAGAGGTATAACACTCACCTCAGATCCAAGACCAGAAAAAACGACGCAGCTTTGTCAACCCTTCGACAATCATTCTACTGAACACAAAACTAGGCAGATAAGGCCCAGCATCCTATTTCCTTCACCGATTCCTTTACGAGAAAAAATATCTATTGTCCATGGGCCAGAAAGGCTTGTAACAGGATGGTGGGATGCCGGAGAGATAACAAGAGATTATTTTATCGCCAGAAGTCATCAAGGGAGGATATTATGGGTATTTAAAACCCCTAAAAAGAGATGGTTTATACATGGGGTGTTTAGTTAAATGGTATCGAACACGCTCAATTACGCTGAGTTATTTTGTCAAAGTAATTTTTCTTTTTTAACTGGTGCTTCTCATCCTGAAGAACTGGTTTTACAAGCAGACTTTCTTCGTTATTCCGCCATTGCTATTACGGATGAATGTTCTGTTGCTGGTGTCGTTCGAGCTTTCAGAACGATTAGAGAAAAACGACTTAAAATTAAGCTTATTGTCGGCAGTATGTTTTGGCTCAATTCTGAATGCCAAATAGTCTTGCTTACCCCGACTCGCGAAGCGTATGCCGAGTTATGCCGGGTCATTACCAATGCACGACGACGAGCAGAGAAAGGAGCCTATAACCTGTCAGAGTGGGATATTATGTCCCTTAAGCACTGCTATATCCTCTGGTTACCTCGTCACAAACACTGCGACCAATATTGGGGAGATTGGTTAACCAAACATCATAGAACAAGAATCTGGTTAGGCCTTCAACGTCACTTAAAAAGTACTGATAAAGGCTATATCGACCACTGTAAAAAATTATCTTTTCTATTCGATATCCCAATAACGGCTTGTGGGGGGTATTAATGCATAGCGCAACACGTTTACCACTTCAACACACCTTAGCGGCAATACGAGAAAGCCGTGCTATTACTGACATTAAACACCACCTAATTAGTAATACCGAGCAGAGCTTACGCCCCATAGATAAGCTACACACTATTTTTGAATCACAATGGTTGCAGCCTCACACAAATTGGCACAGCAGTGTACGTTTACAATGAACGAACTCTGTTATCAATACCCAGCAGAGCTTGTTCCCACTGGGCATACACCTATGAGCCATTTACGTGTTTTAGTCGAAAAAGGTAAAAAAATACGTTTTCCCAACGGGGTTCCAACCTCGGTACAAGAGATAATAGACAAAGAACTCAATCTTATTGAAGAACTGAAATACCCTTACTATTTTTTAACTATCCATGACATCGTCATGTTTGCTAAAAGTCAAAATATCTTATATCAAGGTCGGGGCTCTGCCGCGAACTCCGTTGTTTGTTACTGCTTAGAAATTACCTCCGTAGACCCAAGGCAAATTTCTGTCTTATTTGAACGTTTCATTAGCAAAGAAAGAGATGAGCCACCAGATATCGATGTGGATTTTGAGCACGAGAGACGCGAAGAAGTTATTCAATATATCTATAAAAAATATGGCCGTGAAAGGGCAGCTTTAGCTGCAACGGTGATCAGCTATCGATACAAAAGTGCAGTGCGCGATGTAGGCAAAGCTCTCGGGATCTCAGAAACCCAATTAGATTTTTTTATCAAAAATACTAACCGACGGGATCGTTCTCTCGGTTGGCAAGCCCAACTCACCGAGCTAGGTCTTAAACCTGATTCCTTAAAGGGCCAACAGTTTATCCAGTTAGTGAATGAAATAATGGGCTTTCCCCGGCATCTATCTCAACATGTTGGTGGTTTCGTTATCTCTTCTGGCCCTCTATATGAATTGGTTCCGGTCGAAAATGCCTCTATGCCAGATAGAACGGTTATTCAATGGGATAAAGATGACTTAGAAACCCTCAAACTATTGAAAGTTGATGTGCTCGCTCTCGGTATGCTCAGCGCTATTAAAAAGTGTTTTGACCTAGTAGAAAAGGTTCAACAACGTAGATTAACCATTGCTGACATCAGCCGTATGCAAGATGATAAAAACGTCTACGCGATGTTACAAAAAGCGGACACTGTCGGAGTATTCCAGATCGAGTCTCGAGCTCAAATGAGCATGCTGCCTCGTTTAAAACCGAACTGCTATTATGACCTTGTTATTCAAATTGCCATTGTACGCCCCGGGCCAATTCAGGGCGATATGGTTCATCCATTTCTAAAGCGGCGAGATGGCAAAGAACCTATCACCTACCCTTCTGAAGAAGTACGTGACATATTACATCGCACAATGGGAGTTCCTATTTTTCAAGAACAGGTGATTAAGTTAGCCATGGTCGCTGCAGGGTTTACCGGAGGAGAAGCCGATCAGTTGCGACGAGCCATGGCCGCATGGAAAAAAATGGTCACGTGTTTAAATTCAAAGACAAACTAATAAATGGCATGTTAAAAAGAGGTTATGACGCTAAATTTGCACAGCGCATTTTTGACCAAATATGTGGTTTTGGTGAATACGGATTTCCTGAAAGTCATTCTGCCTCTTTCGCTATATTGGCATACTGCTCTGCATGGCTAAAATATTACTACCCAGAGGCCTTTTATACTTCTATTTTAAACAGCTTACCAATGGGCTTTTATAGTCCCTCTCAACTGATTCAAGACGCTCGCCGACATAATATTTTAGTGTTACCGATCTCCGTAAATCAGTCCGAATACGACCATATGATGGTCGCTAACGACCAATCAAGCCCGGACACTTATGCCCTTCGTCTTGGGTTTCGCCTTGTTCGAGGACTTTCAAAAAAGGGCGTAGAACAACTGATCAAAAATCGTCCCACCGTAGGGTATAACCATAGCGGGCAGCTTAAAAGTATCGGTCTAAATAAAAAAGATATTGAAGCCTTAGCATCGGCAGATGCTTTAAAAGAACTTTCCGGTGACCGATACGCCACACGATGGGCTGTAATGGACTCTCTGCAGGATTACCCTCTTTTTCAACAGCAATCAACCAACAATAACCATTTTCAATATAAAGAGAATAGATTTGAAACATTAACGGAAGACTATGCGGCAACGGGCCTATCATTGTCCAAGCACCCTATTGCGTTGCTAGAGGAAGAAGGAGTGTTAGGTAAGTTTACTCGGCAAACTGAACTCTTAAGTCTTCCTCACAAATCCCTTGTTACTGTGATAGGTGTGGTTACAGGTCGGCAATCCCCTGGAACAGCAGCAGGAGTGACATTTTTTACGTTAGAAGATGATACAGGCAACGTAAATGTGGTGGTATGGTCAGGAACAGCTAAGGCCCAAAAACAAGCTTATCTAACCGCTAATATATTAAAAGTAAAAGGGATATTAGAACATGACGGTCAAGTCACCCATGTTATCGCAGGTAAACTGATTGACTTAACCGACTCTATTGCGCAGTTTCGTACTCAATCGAGAGATTTTCATTAAATTGATTCTTAGATTAGAAAACGCGAATTCTAATCTAAGATTTGCTGCATTCTTTCTTGCGCCACACTGACTAAAAGGTCAGGCTGGAACTTAGAGATAAAGCGGTCACAGCCCACTTTTTCAACCATGGCATCATTAAAACTACCACTTAATGACGTATTCAATGTGATGAAGAGATCGCGCATTCTGGGATCATTACGCACTTCATAAGTTAATCGATACCCATCCATTTCTGGCATTTCGGCATCAGTAATCATCATCATCAGCTCTTTAGTGACATCTTTGCCTTCATCACTCCATTTTCGAAGTAAGTTCAACGCTTCTAAGCCATCACCGCATTCGATAATATTCAAGCCTAGTTGTTCAAGAGTGCCCTTAATTTGGCCTCGCGCAGTTGAGGAATCATCAACAACAAGTACATTCATTCCCACCATTTGAGTGGCGAGTTTCTCATCTAAGACACCTTCTGAGATAGAAATATCATAGTCAATAATCTGAGCAAGTACTTTCTCTACATCGATTATCTCTACAATTTTCTTCTCACCCTCATCTTCTATATGAGTAATTGCTGTTAAAAAATTCGATTTTCCCGCTGTTTTCGGTGGGGGAGCAATCTCTGTCCAGGTGGTGTTCACAATATTATGAACATGCCCAACTAAAAAACCCTGAACGCTTCGGTTATACTCGGTAATAATCAAATTCTGCTCTTCGTCCTCATGCATAGGGCGATAGCCAATGGCCGCACGAAGGTCTATAACAGGTACAGATTCTCCACGCAAAGAGGCAACACCTATGACATTCGTATTCGCGCCAGGCATTTTAGTCATTATCGGAACTTTTAGCACTTCTTTAACTTTAAAGACATTTATCGCAAAGAGTTGACGATGGCTTAATTTGAACAACAGTAATTCTAGTCGGTTCTCACCAACTAGATTTGTTCTTTGATCAACACTACTTAACACTCCAGACATACGACTTCTCACAGAGATTGAAATTGGGTTTACACATAAAAACCGAAAGTATAGATACAGCCATATATACTATATAACATCTGCTAAACCTATCCATTATTAATAGATTTATCATAAAGTATAGGCAGGTAACTGATATTAACCCATGATGGACATCAAGTATTATCAATCACCCTTCTACTACCATCATTAATAGCTCACCGTCATACAGTGCTTGCTTGATTAAGGCAGCTCCAGGCATCGTTGCTTGTTTCAGGAAACGGCTCTCAACGATATCTACATTCTGATGATAAGCGGCTAAACTTTGCTTTTTAACAGAAGACTCTATCGCTGGATAAAGAATAGATTTGGCGCGGTTAATCCCACCACCAATCAACACTTTTTCAGGGTTGAACAAATTAATAACAATGGCAACAGCAGAACCCAAATAATAGCCAAGCTTTTCGATAACTTCGACAGCAAGCGGATCACCTATTGCTGCAGCTGAGCAGATAGCTTCAATAGTAATATTTTCAACATCAATAGAAGATTCTTCGCCCTCTTCTAAGCGCTTTGTCACTTCATCTCTAATAGCTTTAGAACTCGCTACTGTTTCCAGACATCCATAATTACCACAATCACAAAGCTTGCCATTAGGATCAATTTGAATATGCCCAAGCTCACCTATGTTGCCATTCTTACCTTGAAGTACCCGGCCGTTTAGTACAATACCAGCTCCAACGCCATGATGTATGGATATCAGCACAGAACTATCATTCACCTGAGAATTTCCGAACAGCTTCTCTGCGAGTGCCCATGCATGAGTATCATTAGCAATAAAAACAGGCAGACCCGTCGCCTTATATATTTCAGGACCTAACGGAAGATTCTTCACATTATAATGAGGCATCTGTATTACTACGCCTTGCTCAGAATTCACTAACCCTGGCAACGTGACGGCAATACTCGTCACTCTGTTTAACTGATCAGCATAGGTTTGAAAAAATTCATCAATTTCATGTAATAAGCGAGCAAGTACGTCCTCTTGTTCAACTTCATGAATATCTATCTTGGTGTCTATCAGAACAGAGCCACCTAGCTCATGCAGTGCGATGGTTAAATATCCACGTCCAAGCCTCATAGAGAGAAACTGCCAACCTTCATTGTCAGTTTGTAGGCCAACAGCGGGCCGCCCACGGCTAGTCGCTTCCTGAACCGTAGTTTCATGAATAAGGTGTGCGTCGATAAGTTCGCGAGTAATCTTTGTAATACTAGCAGGTGCCAACGCACTCGTTTTCGATAGGTCGATACGAGATATTGGCCCTAACTCATCAATTAATTTATACACACGACCAGCATTGACCTGTTTAATATGATCAATATGGCCTGGTTGAGCCATGTACATCTGAAACTCCAAAATGGCACTAGTAGGCTAATTTTTTTACTTTGCGAAGTAATTGTGAAGCACCTTAGTAAATTGCCGTGACCAGTATCACGCACAAATCGTATTTAGCTCATAAATAGGAAGAAAATTATATTTCAAACTTCGAATTAATTGATCTAAGACAGCATTTTCACAGCGAGAAACACTTTAACTCAATTCATCATCTAGACCTAATATCATAATTATTTTTCTCACATTAAATTCATATCATATACTCAAAGAGTAATGTCAGTAACGGAGATACAAAATGAGCAAAATGCTTAGAAGAACAAAAATTGTTACTACGCTTGGCCCTGCTACAGACAAGGACAATGCATTAGAGGAAATAATCAAAGCTGGTGCGAATGTTGTTCGCATGAATTTTTCACACGGTAGCGCAGAAGATCATATCAAGCGAGCAAAACAAGTTAGAGAGATTGCCGCTAAATTAGGTCAACATATTGCAATTCTTGGCGACCTACAAGGTCCGAAAATACGTGTGTCTACTTTCAAAGAAGGAAAAGTAAATCTTACTGTTGGAAGCAAGTTCACTTTAGACAGTGAATTAGAAGCAGGTATGGGAGATCAAGATGCCGTAGGACTCGATTATAAAAGCCTACCGCAAGATGTCTCTAACGGTGATATGTTGCTGCTAGATGATGGTCGAGTCCAGCTCAAAGTTATCTCCGTAAAGGGCAATAAGGTATTTACTGACGTTGTCATTGGTGGACCCCTTTCAAATAACAAAGGGATAAATAAAAAAGGGGGTGGATTATCCGCTGAAGCCCTTACTGAAAAAGACAAACAAGATATTTTGACCGCAGCCAAAATCAAAGTCGATTTCCTCGCGATCTCTTTTCCTCGAAATGGCGAAGACATGAAATATGCCCGACGATTGGCTAGAGACGCCGGATTAGAAGCAAAATTAGTTGCTAAAGTAGAACGAGCGGAAACAGTTGCGAATGCCGAAAGTATCGATGACATTATCCTTGCTTCCGATGTCATTATGGTCGCTCGTGGAGACCTTGGAGTAGAAATTGGTGATCCAGAACTGATTGGAGTTCAAAAACAACTCATCAGACGTACCCGTAGTCTAAATAGAAGCGTCATAACCGCGACTCAAATGATGGAGTCAATGATTACGAACCCAATGCCAACGCGTGCTGAAGTAATGGATGTGGCCAACGCAGTATTGGATGGCACGGACGCGGTTATGTTATCCGGAGAAACAGCCGTTGGTGCCTATCCAGTTGAAACGGTAAAATCGATGGCGAGTGTCTGTGTTGGTGCAGAAAAAATGCCATCCTTAAGTACATCAAGCTACCGTATTGACCGGAAGTTTCAGGCATCAGAAGAAGCGATTGCCATGTCTACTATGTATTCCGCGAATCATCTCGAAGGTGTTAAAGCTATGATTTCTCTTACGGAATCAGGAAAAACCCCTCTCATGATGTCTCGCTTGAGTTCTGGTCTTCCTATCTTTGCCCTTTCACGCAATGAATCGACATTAAACAAGTCATCACTTTATCGCGGTGTTACCCCAGTCTACTTTGATTCCTATGCAGATGCCGGATTGTCTTCTGCCCAAGAGGCAATCAATACCCTAAAAGATAAAGGCTACGTAAACAGTGGTGATATTGTGATTATTACCCAAGGGGACGTTATGGATATCGTCGGCTCGACAAACTGCATGCGCATATTGACGGTGAAATGATGCCAATTACATAATGAATTCGACTCTGCGAAGCACTCTAGGCGTCCTAGAGCGCTTATAAATAGTCCTCTATTACTCTCACCTAATATTTACATCCAGCAGCAGACATATTAGGTGAGTTTTTTTGTGCCAAAGCGTGTTGGTTTATAAATTCATAACCAGCACTTAGACCAAGTTCATAATCATAGATAAGATCTTCTTTTTTGCTCATTAATGGTGAAGACTTAAGAGGCTCAGAGGGTACAATTTGAACGATAAAACAATCGTCTGGCGGATTATTTAAAAACTCTCGTGTTAAAGCCTGGCTCTGATAGTGCACCATAAAAAAGTCGGCTAACCCTGAATCAAACTTCCCACCAAGCAAGTGGCTTAAACGATATACATCACCTGCACCATATAACCATCGACCTCCATTAAGGATTTCTAAGTGCTTGTGATGCTTTTTCTTCTGTTTCGATTTGTCTATCTGATCTTGCCAAAAACCACTCCATTCAACTTTCCACTGCTCAACCGTTTTCCCCCAGCGTTCCTGTACGTTAACTATCGGCTCTTTTATCCAGTGAGTATTTGCACTGACTTCTTCCGCTTCTTTTCCTTCGGACTCAAGAATTTCTGTTCTAATAACAACAATGTTACGAGCCCCTTGACGCCATGCTTCTTGAACTGGGATAGCCGCAGTCACACCACCGTCAACAAACCTCTCACCTTCTATCATCACTTCGCTAGAGTAGAGCCCCGGTATTGCGCAAGTTGCTCGCATTAAATCAAACCAGTTTTCTCCTAATAAAGGAATATAAGCATCTTTTATATGGCTGACTTCTGTGACAGCCGCAAAAGCGAACCTATCTTTCAGAATTTTTCGCCCCAGATCCAAGTCGAGCTTATAAGGGTAATGACAAAGCTTGTCCAAAGCCCAATCGAGATCCATCCCTTGCTTACGCCGCATATAGCTAAAAAGATGAAAAAATCTATCGTCTGTTGTTAAATCCAGTGTAAATGCTTTGCCAATACCTGGCTGTCTACACAAAAAAGCACTAATATTTAGCGCACCTGCGGATGTACCGTAAAACAGATCAAAGGGGTCAAAATTTGAAAGTATAAAGGCATCTAAAACCCCAGACGTAAAAATTCCGCTCTGGCCTCCCCTTGAGCAACCAAAGCATTACGTCCGGTTAGGTATTTACCATATTTAATTGGGTCTAAATCTGAATATACACCGCTAATTACACCCTTATTAGACATAGTTTTCTTGTATCAGTTGGCTAGTTAGTAATAGCCACAATACTGCAAATAAGAATGACAGCGTAAGACCCAGCAACAATCGTTAACGCCATTTTTAAATTATATTCCATAGCACGTTCTCCTTTTTATTTAGTATATTAATTAAATAACAGACAAAACTAATATTCACAAGCCGCCATCAGAGGCAAATTTAGAATATGTTGTTGTAATCACACATCAACCTTGCGGTTTTTAAATGAGTTATAGGTGCTTCTAGTAATTATGTAGTCATAAAATCGTGCATATTGCACATTTTTCAGTCATACACTCTGCAGAGATAATTGGTAACATTATCTATTATTGAGCTCAATGTAAGATACAAACCCTAGGTTAGAGTAAAAATACAAACTTTTACCCCAATAAAGACTATTTTTTACACTTTTAACACCAAAAAAATTACATTTTTTAACAATCCATTTCTATTGCTTTACTCTACCTATCTCTGTAATCTCCACGTCATGCGCAGCTGATTATTTCAGATTTCGCAAACACACATCATATAATATAGAATAAAACTCTAAGATTTACCTTTTAAACTAGAGATAAAATCTAGTAACTAACAGAGATCACAGAACTAACTCCAATAATTATTACGTTATAGAGTTAATAATGTTATCAATGTTGACCTTGTATAACAGGGGGAAATGTAAGTGCTTCATAACTTAGAGTTTAGTAGTAAAGGAGTAACTATGAAGCGTGAACAGTGGGGATCCCGTGCAGGATTTATTCTTGCCGCAGTTGGATCGGCTATCGGCCTAGGAAACATCTGGCGTTTTCCTTATATGGCTTATGAAAATGGTGGTGGCGCCTTTTTAATTCCTTACCTTTTTGCCATGATCACCGCAGGTATCCCATTCATGATCCTAGAGTTCAGTATGGGTCAACGAAACCGTGGTTCAGCACCTATCACTCTAGCACGTATAAATGCTAAATTTGAGTGGTTAGGTTGGTTCCAAATCGGTGTTGCAGCAACGATTGCCGTATATTATGTAGCTGTAATTGGCTGGGCAATTTCATACTTAGGTATGTCATTTACTCAGGAATGGGGTACAGATACTAATGCATTCTTCTTTAGCGAATATCTAGGTTTAGGTGACAATTCACCAACTAACCTAGGTGGAATGCAGTGGGGAATTGCTGGTTCAATGTTGATTGCTTGGGCTATCACTTACGCAGCAATTGCTGGTGGCGTTAAAGCAGGAATCGAACGAGCAGCAAAAATCATGATGCCTGTTTTATTCATCATGGTGCTAGGCCTTATTGCTCGTATGATTTTCCTACCTGGTGCTATCGACGGTATTAACTACCTATTCGAACCTGACTTCAGTAAGTTGACAGATATGAAGGTGTGGGCTGCGGCTTATGGCCAAATCTTCTTCACTCTGAGTATCGGTTTTGCCATCATGCTTGCGTATTCAAGCTACCTACCAGAAAAGTCAGACATCAATAACAACGCATTTATGACGGTATTGATTAACTGTGGATTCTCAATCCTTGCAGGTATCATGATCTTCTCTGTTCTTGGTTACATGGCTGCAGAGCAAGGTAAACCACTAACAGAAGTTGTTAGTGCTGGTGTTGGCCTTGCATTTGTAACGCTACCGGCTGCTATCAACTTACTACCCGCTCCATATATCCTAGGTCCTTTGTTCTTCCTAGCGCTTGTGGTTGCTGGTTTAAGCTCGCAAATCTCTATCATGGAAGCGGTTGTATCCGCAATCATTGACAAATTAAACTGGTCACGTAAAAAAGCAGCAACTATCGTTTGCGGTACCGGCATGATTATCTCTATGGCTTTTGCTACCGATGGTGGCCTATTACTTCTAGACCTTGTGGATCATTTCGTTAACAACGTAGGTATCTTAACTAGCTGTCTAGTAGAAATTGTTCTTATGGCTTGGTTGGTTAAACTTTCTGATGTACGTGAGTATGTAAACAAAGTTTCTGATTTCACTATTAGTGGTTGGTTTGAAATCTGTTTACGTTTTATCACACCATTAGCACTTGCTCTTATCGTATACACTAAGTTCACTCATCTAATCTCAGAAGGTTATGGTGGTTATGCACAATTTGAGCTTATGACACTAGGTTGGGGTTTAATCGCTCTACTAGCGATTGTAGGTATCATCATTAACGTGGTTAGCAAACCGCAAAAACCTGTTGAAGCGGAGGCTTAAATGACTAGTGGTGCAATTATTATGATGGTTATCGGTCTAGGTATCACCTGGGGTGGAGCAGCTATCTGCATTAAAAAAGCGATGGATAACAACAATAAGTAACCATCTGCTCACTGTTTAGACAAACAGACAGAACAAAAAAAGCCAGCGACTGCTGGCTTTTTTATTGCTTTAAAAAGCATATCTTACACCAACTGCGGCACCCATACCTAAGTCTAACCCATTGGACTTAGACTTGTGCTTTAGCTGTGGATGAATCTGGGCATAAGCGTCCCAATTTGTAGCAAAGTCCCAATCTAAGCCTAAAGGTAACCTTGCTCCAAATTCGTCGCTATGATGATCCCAGCCCACCCAGCCACCAGCACCTACGTACCATGTAAATGGGAAGTCACTTCCTTCAAATTCACCTTTTCTGAAGATATAGTCGAACGCGATACCATCATTACCTACAGCCAGGTTCTTATTACCATCGACTTGAATTAGGACACTAAAACCTTGTTCAAAACCAAACCCAACAGCCAAAGGTGTCGGTTCCTTCGCCAGCGCACTAGACGCTACCAATAAAGAAACTGCCATTACTACTGCCAATTTTTTATTCATACTTTTTACCCGTTCACTTTCATCGATATATATGCATCGAATGTGAAAATACCAACCACACTAAATAGAATAATACGAAACAGACTATTCGACTTTTTTACTTATAGCTTTACAAGACGATCAAAAAAGGGAGACATCCGCCTCCCTTTATTCATTAACCTTAAATCAGACGAAACGGTGGTTTAACCGTGGTTACGGATCCACACATCCATATCGGTCTTCAAGTTGTCTGATTTCGTCCCAAATATCGCTTGAACACCACCAGCAACAACCACGACACCAGCAGCGCCGAGTTGCTTAAGCTTAGCTTGATCAACGGCTTCTTGGTTAGCGACTGAAACACGTAGGCGAGTAATACATGCATCTAGACCCGTGATGTTCTCTTTCCCACCAAAGGCAGCAACAAGTTCACCGGCCATCTCATTTTCTGAAACAGCGGCAACAACTTCGTCACTTTCGTCTTCTCTACCCGGTGTTTTAAGATCCAACGCTTTAATTACACCTCGGAATACAACATAATAAAGTGCAGCGTAAGCAAGGCCTAAACCTACCAGTAACATCATGTTCTCTGCACGAGGCGATTGAACAACGAAATCAATAAACCCATTAGAGAATGTATGCCCGTGAACCACACCTAAGCCATTTGTAATCATATAAGCGGCACCAGCCATTACTGCGTGGATAGCATAAAGTACAGGAGCAACAAATAAGAATGAGAATTCAATCGGTTCTGTAATACCAGTTAAGAACGAAGTCAGTGCGGCTGACACCATGATGCCCATTACTTTTGCACGATTCTCTGGTTTCGCTGAATGAGCAATAGCTAGCGCTGCTGCTGGTAGACCAAACATCTTGAATAAATAACCACCAGCTAATTGTCCAAAACCATTACCTGCCGCACGTGAAGCGTCATCAGCCGTTAAGAAACAAGTCATAATACCGTTTGCTTGCTCTCCAGCACCATTAACACAGCTACCTGCCTCATAGAAAAACGGTACGTTCCAGATGTGATGTAAACCAAATGGGATCAGAGCACGTTCAATAACGCCATAGATGCCAAACGCCGTAACTGGATTTTGGTATGCAGCCCAATCAGAAAACGCATCAATACCAGAACCAATTGGCTGCCAGATAAATGCAAGTATCACACCTAATGCGATAGCTAAGAAACCTGTAACAATTGGTACAAAACGCTTACCCGCGAAAAATCCAAGATAATCAGGCAGTCTAATAGTATAGAATCGGTTAAATGACCAAGCGGCAACTGAACCTGCTAAGATTCCACCAAGCACACCAGTATCGATGCTATCAACACCTAAAACACCTGCCATAACCGACAGTGTAGCAACCATAATGCCATAACCGACTATCGCGGCAAGGCCTGATACGCCATCATTATTAGTAAAGCCTAGAGCAACACCAACAGCAAAAAGCAATGGCATTTGGCCAAACACGGAACCACCAGCTTGCTCCATAAGATGAGAAACAATCTCTGGTAGCCAGCTAAAGTTAGCCGCACCAACACCCAGTAAAATACCTGCAACCGGAAGAACTGATACTGGAAGCATCAGCGCCTTACCAACTTTTTGCAGATTGGCAAAAAGGTTCTTAAACATATTTATGCTCCTGATAAGTTTGTAAAAATTGTTAAGGATATATCATGCTTTAATGTTAGTACCCTTAGAAAAGGTCACACGGTAAATTATTGCTTACCTCATCAGAGGTCTTACCCATGAGACACTTTTCTTACTTGCTCCCTTTTATCATTTTCTTTTATCAACCTTCGCATTAATAAATATATTTTTAGAGTGCTCAAATGTACCTTTATCTCTGATTCTCGATTGTGAAACCTGGCTTTTTAGCTATTTACACATAAAAAGCTCAACATAAATAGTTATAAACAACATAATTCGTTATTTATACACGGAATATTGCCTATAGAAACGTTTGTAATCACAATGTGTAAAGCGAAAATCAATGGCTCTAAACATGACAGAGGTATAAAGCAGAAAAAGTCTGAACCGTCAGGTTCAGACATCAAAGGGCTAGTTTATTCAAAGAACGTCTTTACTATGCGGACATGAGCGTATTAAGCAGTCTGCGGAAACACTTCTCGGTAACAAGCAGATCTAACTTGGTATTCGGATGACATTATTGAGTGGATAAAAATTTGTTACCTTAGGAAAAGATCTCTAAAGTTTTGCGTTGTTTTTTCGGCTACTTCAGTAAGTGATGTCGCCTTAAGCTGTGCAATATATTGAGCCACTTCCACAACGTAAGCCGGTTGATTTTGTTTTCCACGATGAGGAACTGGTGCGAGATACGGTGAATCCGTTTCAATGAGTAACCTATCTAGAGGTAGTTGTTTCACCACTTCTTTTAACGCAATGGCTTGTCGAAAAGTAACAATACCAGAGATAGAAATATAGAACCCCAGAGCCATCGCTCGCTGGGCAAATTCTAAATCTTCGGTAAAGCAATGAATAACACCACCACATTTTTCAGCGTGCCCGTTGGTTAAAATAGAAAGCGTATCTTCTCGCGCATCTCTGGTATGAATAATAAGAGGTTTATTCAACTCGACAGCCAATTCAACCTGTTGCTCAAATCGCTCTCTTTGAAGAGTCGCTGTTTCTGGTTTGTAGTGATAATCCAACCCAGTTTCACCAATCGCGACGACTTTCGGATGAGTAGCATATTGCCTTAAGTTTTCTAAAGTGAAAGGACTTTCTACATCAAGGGGATGCACACCACAAGAAGCGTGAACATTATCGTAAGGCGAAATCATCTCAATCATATTTGGAAAGGCGTCCAACGTTACACCTACCGACAATAATTCATTTACTTTCGCTTGAGTCGCTTTATCAATGACATCTTGGATGCCGTCATGTAGCTCTTCGTAATCTAATTTATCTAAGTGACAATGTGAATCTACGAACATATTTCCTCTTGAAGTTCTATTAACCAGTTAGTCAACAATAATTCAGCATTAAGCCCTGTAAAATGTTCTAGCTGATTTTTCATTTTATTTATGGATAGCATTGCATTATAAGCCGCCGAATAGTGGACCAAATCTGCCAGCTCTGCACTTTTTTCACACATACCGAGTTCACTACTACCAAAATGTACCTTTTGAATATCACTCATTATTATGGCTAGCCACGACAGTCTTTCAACTGGGTTATCTTTAACCGACAACCAGACTTGATTGTAATCTGCTCCTTGCGAACTCAGCAGGTTATGCAAAGCTAGTTCTACTTTTTTAAAATCGAGATAAGTTTTCTGTTCAAAAAATTCTAACGCTTTTAATGGAGCACCATTACATAGACGAATTCCAACGTAGTTACATGGCTGATTTGTTTGAGACAATAGCCATTGATAGCTCTCTTCCAGTTTTGGTTCAGAGATAGTCCATTTTTGACAACGGCTAATTATTGTCGGTAACAGCCTATGGCTATTATGAGCAAGCAACAAAAAGACACAATTATCAGCAGGCGATTCTAGTGTTTTTAACAGCGCGTTCGACGCAGATTCATTCATCGCATCGGCTGGAGTAATAATAATCACGCGCTTACCTGCAAGTTGAGATGATTCTAACGCCCATTGATTGCAAGCACGGATTTGATCAACAGTAATTGATTTACCTTCTTTCTCAGGAGAGATCCAATGAATATCTGGGTGGTTACCTGATTTCGCTAATTCACAAGAATGACAAAATCCGCACGGTTCTGCCGTGGAATGACTACATACCAGAGTATGAACAAACAGCTCCGCTAATTTTTTAATTCCGCTTCCTTGAGGAGCACTGCATAGCATTGCGCCTGACACTCTGTGGGTCTCACTCAACGCCTGCCATTTGCCCCATAAAGGCTGTAACCACGGATAGATATCTGGCATAAAGCTACCTGTTCACCTTAAACCAATCAATCAACACCTGTTTAATGCTCGCCGCTACCTGTTCGATATTTTGGCTAGCATCAATGATCATTACTGAGTCATCGGCTTTGGAAAGCTCCAAATAACGTTCTCGTGAACGATCAAAAAAACTAATGTCATTTTTCTCTATTCTGTCTAACTCTCCGCGGCCACGAGCTCTTTCAAGGCCTAAACGTGGATCTAAATCCAGATACAATGTGAGATCTGGCTTAAATTCACCAAGAGTGACCCGCTTCAGGCTCTGCATCGTATCCAAGGGGATCTGACGACCACCGCCTTGATATGCTTGAGAAGACATATCATGTCGGTCTCCAACAACCCACTTACCGCTCTCCAATGCAGGTTTAATGATGTTTTCAACTAATTGAACCCGAGCCGCATACATAAGAAGTAACTCGGTCATATCTTGTAATACTTCGCCCTGGTGTTCTTCTTTTACCAATGCTCGCATTTTTTCTGCTAGGACCGTTCCTCCAGGTTCTCTGGTGTTCACTACCTGTTCGATACCTTGTTGCTCTAATACTTCTTTGATTGCGGCGATCGCGGTACTTTTACCAGCACCTTCTAATCCTTCAACAACAATAAATTTGGCTTTAGTCATTATTTTTTTCTTAATTGTTTTAAATAATTTTGTACTGCTCGATTGTGTTCTTTCAAACTCTTAGAAAACACATGTCCACCTTTACCACTGGCGACAAAATAGAGATAACGTGTTTCATCAGGGTTCAGTGCGGCCTCAATAGACGCCTTACCTGCCATCGCAATAGGCGTTGGTGGTAAACCATTTATCGTATAAGTATTGTATGGCGTTGGTGTTTGTAGATCTTTCTTACGGATATTTCCGGTATATTTGTCACCCATACCATAAATAACTGTGGGATCGGTCTGTAAACGCATTCTGCGATTAAGTCGGTTTACAAATACAGAAGCGACTTTAGTTCGTTCACTCTCTACTGCTGTTTCTTTTTCAATGATCGAGGCGAGAATCAAGGCCTCATACGGTGTTTTAAGCGGTATCTCTTTTGGTCGATTTCCCCACGCTTTGTCTAATACTCTGTTCAGGTTTTGATGCGATCGCGTCAAAATATCCAGATCAGACATACCAGCCGTGTAATGGTAAGTTTCTGCTAGAAAAAGACCTTCCAGTTTTGTCTGTTCTATACCCAGTTTTGTCGCAATATCCGATTCTGACAATTCGGTTATTTCATGTTTTAGCGACTTAGCTTCGGCCAGTGTGGTTCTCCATTCACTAAAGCGACTTCCTTCAATAAAGGTAATCGTAAATTGATGCTCTTTACCTTTGGATATAAAAACAACGGCATCGCTCAAAGACATATCTGGCTGAATTAAAAAAGTGCCTGCTTTTACGTTTGTTAGCTCTGGATGAAACCTTCGTACTAATTTGGAATAACTGCTTGAGTTAACCCAGCCTAAAGACTCTAACTTAGTCAGTACTGCCTGAAAACTGCTACCGCTTTCAATTGTGATAATTTCTGGTTCTGTTATAGAAAGAGGTTGATATATATAAATATTTACCTGTTTCTCAACATAAAAATAGCCGCTAACTGCCATTCCAATAGCCACTAATAATAAAACCAACAGTTTTTTAATCACGAATGTAGATTCTCCTGAAAATGTCGTGTTATCGCTCCAATCGGAAAAAACAACTTATCTATTTTGGTTACCGGTGCGACACCAAGTATTGAATTAGTTATAAAAATCTCATCTGCATCTAAGAGGTGAGCAAGTGAAAAATTACCTATAGATACCTCTAGACCACTATCTTGTGCACTGTTTAAGATAACCCTTCGAATAATGCCTGCTACACCACTCAAATGTAAACTAGGGGTATGCAATACATCATTCTTAGACCAAAACAGATTAGCCATCGTCGTTTCAACCACATGGTCATAGATATTCATCACCACACCGTCTTGAAATTCCGATTGATCCATCTCTCTCTTTAGAAGAACCTGTTCCAACCGATTATTATGCTTATGCCCTGCAAGTAGCGGCATTATACCTAGCTTGTGTTGACACACACCTAAATCAACACCTTTTTTCTGCCAATCTAAATAATGAGGGGGATAGGAAAAAGAACTGATCGTTATTGTACTCGATCCGGTTCCAACAGAACTGTAACCTCTTCCACCTTCTCCTCTGCTAATGTGCAACTTTAAACCTGCCAAAGTCTCTAAGAGAGCCGCTTGATCCAACCAGGCTTTAACCTGCTCCCAGTCTGGCATTTTTATCGCCAGTAAATCCAAACAAGACTGCATTCTTTCAATATGCAAAGGCCATTGCTGTATCTCACCATTTTTAGTGAGAATAGTGGTAAAACAGCCATCACCATACTGAAAGGACCTATCAGAAAGCGATACCATTGACGCTGGTTGTCCATTAACCCAAAACATCGATTACTGTACCTATTCAAAAATCAGCAAAAAAAACGGCTTAATGCTGAGCATTAAGCCGCCGTTAAGCTAGTTTAATCGACTATTACATCTTTTTAAAGATGAGCGAGCCGTTAGTTCCACCAAAACCAAATGAGTTACACAGAGCATACTCCATGTCCACTTTACGTGCGGTATGTGGTACTAAATCTAAATCACACTCTTCGTCTGGATTATCTAAGTTAATCGTTGGCGGTACGATTTGATCGACCAACGCCATCGCAGTGATGATCGCTTCTACAGAACCCGCGGCGCCAAGCAAGTGGCCAGTCATCGATTTTGTCGATGAAACCAACACTTGTTTAGACCCTGCTTCACCCAAGGCGCGTTTGACACCTCGTAATTCAGCAACATCACCAGCCGGTGTGGACGTGCCATGAGCATTGATATAACCGACCTGTTCGCCAGTAATACCTGCATCACGCATGGCCGCTTCCATTGCAAGGGCACCACCTGATCCATCAGCACTTGGTGATGTCATATGATAGGCGTCGCCACTCATACCAAAACCAACCACTTCACAGTATATTTTCGCACCACGTGCTTTGGCGTGTTCGTACTCTTCTAATACCATCATGCCTGCACCATCACCAAGAACAAAACCGTCACGGTCTTTATCCCAAGGTCTAGAAGCCTTAGAAGGGTCATCATTACGAGTAGAGAGAGCTTTGGCTGCGCCAAAACCACCCATTCCGAGGGGAGTCGATGCTTTTTCAGCTCCACCTGCGACCATTGCTTCTGCATCGCCGTATGCAATCATACGGGCGGCATGACCAATATTATGTAAGCCAGTAGTACAGGCTGTAGAGATAGCAATATTTGGACCGCGAAGCCTTCTCATGATAGAGAGGTTGCCTGCTATCATATTGACGATAGTCGAAGGTACAAAAAACGGGCTAATCTTTCTAGGCCCACGCTCAGTAAGCGCCTTATGACCAGATTCAATTAGACCAAGCCCACCAATACCAGAACCAATTGCAACGCCAATACGTGCTGCATTTTCTTCAGTAACAGTGAAACCTGAATCATCTAGCGCTTGTATACCTGCGGCGATGCCGTATTGGATGAATAAATCCATCTTACGAGCTTCTTTTTTTGACATATACTCTTCGCAGTTAAAGTCTTTGACTAAACCTGCAAAACGAGTTGTAAATTCGGATGTATCAAAGTGTTCGATATCTACGATACCACTTTGACCTGCTAGCAGAGCTTTCCATGATGATTCTACGGTGTTGCCTACCGGTGACAACATACCCATGCCAGTGACAACTACACGACGCTTGGACACGATACTTTTCTCCGGAATTGAATGAATGAATAGATGAGAAATTGAGAGTTTTTAGATAAAACTCAGGCGGTCAAGGTTGACCGCCTGGGAGAGAATATTACTGAGCGCTGTTAACGTAGTCGATTGCAGCTTGAACAGTAGTAATTTTCTCAGCTTCTTCGTCTGGAATCTCAGTATCGAATTCTTCTTCTAGAGCCATTACTAGCTCAACTGTATCCAAAGAATCAGCACCTAGATCGTCAACAAATGAAGCTTCGTTCTTAACTTCTGCTTCGTCCACACCTAGTTGTTCAATAATGATTTTCTTTACGCGTTCTTCGATGTTGCTCATTTTTTCTTTTCCTTTACAGACTTCGCGTTATGCGATGTTTTCCGTAGTTTATTCAAACTTTTAAAAGTTGCAAGAGTGTGATCGCTGGTCAAACCACAATTTTTACGATTTTGACCGAAAATTCATACATTTTTGACTTAAATCATGCACAAAACATAGTACAAAATTTAAACCATGTACATTCCACCGTTCACATGAAGTGTTTCACCAGTGATATATGCCGCATCTGGAGAAGCTAAAAATGCTACCGCTGCTGCAATTTCACGTGGGTCACCTAAGCGTCCCGCAGGTACCTGAGATAGTGTAGCAGCACGCTGCTCATCATTCAGTGCTTTTGTCATGTCCGTTTCTATAAAACCGGGTGCAACAGTATTAACCGTTACACCACGTGAGCCAACTTCACGTGCCATAGACTTAGTAAAACCAATTACGCCAGCTTTCGCCGCAGCATAGTTAGCTTGACCTGCGTTACCCATAGTTCCGACAACAGAACCAACATTAATAATACGTCCATTACGTTTTTTCATCATGCCGCGCAATACTGCTTTAGACAATCTGAAAATAGACGTAAGGTTAGTATCCATGATATCCGTCCATTCGTCATCTTTCATACGCATCAATAGATTATCACGAGTAATACCAGCATTGTTAACTAAAATATCTAAACTGCCAAATTCTGTCGTGATCGTTTTGATAACATCTACGACCGAATCTGGTTCAGTGACATTAAGCGCAAGACCTTTACCCTTTTCGCCTAGGTATTCACTAATAGCAACCGCACCACTTTCGCTTGTTGCTGTACCAATGACTGTAGCACCGCGCTCCACAAGAAGTTCTGCGATCGCACGTCCAATACCACGGCTTGCACCAGTAACTAGTGCTATTTTGCCTTCTAGGTTTTTCATTTACTATCTCTCTTATTACTTAACCGCTTCCAAAGAAGCAGAGTCATTTACTGCCGCTGCGGTAAGTGTTTTTACAATTCTTTTTGTTAAGCCCGTTAAAACTTTGCCTGGGCCAAGCTCATACAATTTTTCAACACCGTCATCACTCATCTTTTGTACGCACTCAGTCCAACGAACTGGGCTATGAAGTTGACGCACAAGTGCTTGTTTGATCTTTTCTGGATCGGACTCGGCAATAACATCGACATTGTTAATCACAGGTATAACTGGTGTATTAAATTCAATATCTTTTAACGCTATCTCTAGCTTATCCGCTGCAGGTTGCATTAATGCACAGTGAGACGGAACGGAAACAGGCAGTGGTAATGCTCTCTTTGCGCCCGCTTCTTTACAAAGTACACCTGCTCTTTCGACTGCGGCTTTATTACCTGCAATCACAACCTGACCTGGAGAGTTGAAGTTAACTGGAGAAACCACTTCACCTTGTGCCGCTTCTTCACACGCTTTTGCGATCGACTCGTCATCTAGACCAATTATCGCGTACATGGCGCCAACACCTGCAGGAACGGCTTCTTGCATTAATTGACCACGGAGCTCAACCAGCTTAATCGCTTGCTGAAAATCAATTACACCTGCGCAGACAAGTGCTGAATACTCACCTAAACTGTGTCCTGCTAAGTTAGCAGGTTGTTCCATGCCCTGCTCTTGCCATACGTGCCAAATAGCGACAGAGGTTGCGAGTAGCGCAGGTTGTGTACGAAAAGTCTGGTTTAGGTCTTCTGCAGGCCCAGATTGAACCAAAGCCCACAAGTCATAACCCAAGGCTTCGGAAGCCTGAGCAAATGTCTGTTTTACGACATCAAATTGTTCGCCAAGCTCGGCTAACATGCCAACAACTTGAGAACCCTGACCTGGAAATACGATAGCAAATTTGCTCATAGTTATTTTCCCTTAAGCAATGCATTAATAATTGAAATAGATGGGACAACTCCCAACTACAGAATCTATTTAAAACTTGATGAGCGCAGAGCCCCAAGTAAAACCACCACCAAACGCTTCTAGCAAGATAACTTGCCCACGTTGAATTCGACCATCGCGTACAGCTTCATCTAATGCCGTAGGTACCGTGGCAGCGGAAGTATTGCCATGGCGATCAAGCGTAATAACCACTTGCTCCAATGGCAAAGACAGTTTTTTAGCCGTTGCGGATATGATTCTTAGGTTTGCTTGATGAGGTACTAGCCAATCAAGCTCGGATTTATCCATACCGTTCGCCTTTAACGTCTCTTTGACTAAACGCGAAAGTTGAGTAACCGCAACTTTAAACACTTCATTACCAGCCATATGGAGCCAGCTATTGATGTCGTCTGTATGAACAAAATCACTTTCACTCGCATTTTTTCGGCCTGGATATTTAAGGCTTAGCAAATCACCAAAACGCCCGTCCGCATTGATATGCGTAGAAAGAATTCCTTGCTCTTCGCTTGCTCCAACCACCACAGCACCAGCTGCGTCACCAAATAAAATGATGGTTCCACGGTCAGAAGGATCACATGTTTTAGATAGAGTATCAGCCCCAACCACTAACACGTTTTTACACATACCGGTTTTAATATGCTGATCAGCGACAGAGAGTGCATAGACAAACCCTGAACAAGCCGCTGCCATATCAAAAGCAGGGCAGTGTTTAATACCTAATTTAGCTTGGACCTGACACGCCGCTGATGGGAAGGCATGTGAACCACTGGTCGTCGCGACGATGATCATATCGATATCATTCTTGTCTATACCCGCCATATCGATTGCGTTCTGAGAAGCTATCGTTGCCATATCAGCTACGGTTTCATCTGGCGCAGAAATACGACGTTCGCGTATTCCTGTTCTTGTTACGATCCACTCATCGCTGGTATTTACCATTTTTTCTAGGTCTGCGTTTGTGCGCACCTCAGATGGCAGATAACTGCCCGTACCTAATATTTTACTGTACATATAGACTAATAATGCCTCTCGAGTAAAACCGCTTCTAAGCGGTCACTAATACGACTTGGTACTTGTTGCTTAACTTCGTGTACTGCTTCACCAATTGCATTGATAATAGCAGCCACATCAGCACTTCCATGACTCTTTATCACAATACCGCGCAATCCTAACAAACTTGCGCCGTTATACTGGTCGGGGTTCAACTGTTTTATTTCTTCTATTAGTCCAGAAAATAACTTTCTGGCAATCCAACCCTTTAAATTTGATGTTGTCATGTGCTCTTTAAGTTTACCAATAAAAAGATGTGCAACACCCTCAGTCGCCTTTAAACAGACATTACCGACAAATCCATCGCACACGACAACATCTGCAGCATCATGAAGTAACTGATTCCCTTCAATGTACCCGCTAAAATTAACCGATTTAGTTTGGCTAAGCATTTCAGCGCACCTTTTAACTAAATCATTTCCTTTAATCTCTTCTTCACCAATATTGAGTATAGCCACTCGTGGTGGTCTATCTAAATGCACTTCCGCTAGTGCCCCACCCATTACTGCAAATTGGAACAAGGTGTCCGCGTCAACCGACACATTTGCCCCAAGGTCTAACAACCACGTTTTGTTACCTAATGCGGTTGGAAGAGCTGTCACTAAAGCCGGTCTCTCAATGCCAGGTAATAATTTGAGTCTAAATCGAGACAGTGCCATTAAAGCACCGGTATTACCGCCACTTAAACAGGCGTCAGCGTCGCCGTCAGCAACCGCATCGATTGCGATACGCATCGAGGTGCCAGCACTGTTTCTTAAAGCAAGGGACGGTTTTTCAGAATTAGATATAACTCGTTCACTATGAGAAATAGTTAAACGATTATTAATTGATTGGTCTTCTAATGCATACCCAAGCCGAGATAGCTCAGATGTGATCATAGGTTGATCACCGACTAGAATCACTTTTAGCTCTGGGAAATGCGACAGTGCCTGCACGACGGCAGGCACTGTTACGCGAGGACCAAAATCCCCGCCCATTGCATCAAGTGCAACGGTAATAGCTTTCAAAGGTCAACCTTACTTGTTGATAACCTTTTTGCCACGGTAGTAACCGTCAACAGTCACGTTGTGACGTAGGTGAGTTTCACCTGAAGTTGCGTCTACAGAAAGTGCAGCTGTAGTTAGCGCATCGTGTGAACGACGCATGCCACGCATTGAACGTGATTTTTTGCTCTTTTGTACGGCCATGGACCCTACTCCTTTGTCTATACTTAAAGTTTATCGCTTTAAGCTCTTTAAAACATCAAATGGATTCGGTTTATCTTCTTCAACTTCTTTCGGAAGTTCACCAAACACCAAGTTATCTGAATTAACGCTACAATCCGCTTCATCGTGCATTGCCACTTGAGGCAAACCAAGAATGAACTCGTCTTCAACTAGTTGTATGAGATCGACCTCACCATACTCGTTCCGATCTACCAAATCGTACTCTTCTGGTGCGTCCACTTCACTTTCATCACTGCGTACAGGGGTGTAGGTGAATTGCACTTCGCACTCATGTGCGAAAATCTCGTTACAACGCTGACACTCTAAATCGACTTCCACGTTAGCTTTACCAGAGATAACGGTTAATCGTTGTTCATCTATCTCAAAGGACAATGAGACTTCTGCGTCGCGTTTTACGCCTGCGGTCGTCTCAGCTAAGCGCTTGAATAAACTAGGTTGGATGACACCATCGTAATCTAGTCTTTTCTGTGCAGCTTTTGCCGGATCTACCGTGCGTGGAATTTTTACCTTTTGCATAGGGCGCGAATAATATATTTCTAATCGCCTTGAGTCAAAGGAAAAGTGAAAAAGTTACGCTTTTTTTAATTATCGTTTATCCTGTTGCTATTCTCTGTTCTACAAGACTTTTTCTATGACTGAATTTGACCTGATCTTGGCCTCCACCTCGCCGTTTCGAAAAACCATTTTAGAAAAAATTCAGTTACCTTTTACACAGGCGAACCCGAATTGTGATGAAACCCCATTAGAAGATGAAACACCTGAAAAATTGGTAATGAGGTTAGCTACAAACAAAGCGAAAAGCTGCCAAATCAACGGGCATGCGCTTATTATTGGCTCTGATCAGGTTTGTGTAATAAACGGTAGAATTATAGGTAAACCCCATACTACCGAAAAGGCAATTGAGCAGCTTACCGCAGCCAGTGGTCAGTGCATCACTTTTTATACCGGTCTAGCGATACATAATACTAAAACCAACACCAGCGATGTGGCGTTAGATATATTCAAGGTTCACTTCCGTAAACTCAGTCAAGGTCAGATTAAAGATTATGTACAGCGAGAACAGCCACTAAACTGTGCTGGTAGTTTCAAGAGTGAAGGCTTAGGTATTGCGTTATTTGATAGGTTAGAAGGGAAAGACCCGAACAGTTTGATCGGGCTTCCATTGATTACCTTGATAGATATGCTTAAAAAGCAAGGCATCTCTGTTTTAGGTGCGTAATTTCTGAAGAACTTTTTCGAGTTTGGCTTCCATCGGCGCAGAAATATCCATTTTTTCTTCTGTCGCCGGATGAGCAAACTTAATATTGGCGGCATGCAGAAATAGCCGATCTAACCCTACTTTTCCGGTATAGGCGTCGAAACGTCTATCACCATAACGGTCGTCCCATGCAATGGGGTGACCAGTATATTGAGTATGAACACGTATTTGATGCGTTCGCCCAGTGATAGGGCTCGCTTGAATTAAAGTGGCATCAACAAATTTTTCTATTATTTTAAAACGTGTTTCAGACGCTTTACCATTGGGATTAACACGCACAATACTATTTACTTCATTCTTAAGTAATGGGGCATTTACTACGCGGCAGCTTGACTTCCATTGACCTAAAACAAGCGCAAAGTAATATTTCTGCACGGTTTTCTCACGGAACTGGGCCTGCAAATGGCGCAATGCTGAACGTTTTTTAGCTACTAGCAATATTCCAGAAGTGTCCCTATCTATTCTGTGAACTAATTCCAGAAAACGGGCCTCTGGACGTAACGCCCTTAGTGCTTCTATCGCACCAAATTTTAATCCACTACCCCCGTGAACAGCGGTTCCCGAAGGCTTATTTAAGATGAGCATATGATCATCTTCATAAATAATGCAGCTTTCTAACTCTGCCACTTTATTAAGCTTAGTATTAGGAACTTCTTTTTGTTCCGTTTCTTCTAACTTCACAGGTGGGACACGGACAATATCACCAGCCTGCAATTTATACTCAGCCTTGATACGTTTTTTGTTTACGCGCACTTCGCCCTTTCGGATGATTCGATAAATCAAACTCTTAGGCACATTTTTAAGTTGGTTCCGCATAAAGTTATCTATGCGTTGTCCTGCCATATCGGTATCGATATCGACATATTGGACTTTAGTTTTAATCTCATTCATGTCGCGCATTCTACCACCCAAATCACGTTTTTATCACTCTTTAGTTATTTCTTACAATCTAACCTCTGATATCTAACGAAAAACGAGGGGGTAGTCTTGTGATTATTACCTGTGCATAAATATTGGGATTAAAATTGGACAAAATTAATACAACTCAAACTAAAGTCATATTTATCAATAAGATAGGCTTTAGCTGTTTTTGAACTATTTTAAATTTTTTGCCTGTTTATAACAAAGCAGATTGCTGTATTTTAACGGCACTGCTATAGTTCACACCTGTAATGGGTAATTTGGATGCAATTCGCATTTTTCTCATTATCCAACAGCAAAAAAGCTAAATGAGTAGAAGAGCCTTATTATTCGATGCAGCGTATGGCGTAAGACGTTGAGAATAAAGCTTACTTGTCGCTCTACTCATCGTTCACTGATGTTGAGTATTTACCACCAAAGTTGTGGATCAGGAGCTATTTAATTAGTTCCTGATGACTGGAGTGTCCGAGAGCATCCCTTCCAGCCGTGAGGCTGCACTTATAAAGTCATGGGATCTGACACCATCGGTATCGAAGCCAAGCGGCATGTGTAATTAAAATAAAGAAACATCAACGAGAAAATAAAAAATGAAAAGAATGTTAATCAACGCAACTCAAAAAGAAGAGTTGCGTGTCGCTTTGGTCGATGGACAGCGACTTTTCGATTTAGATATCGAAAGCCCTGGCCATGAATCGAAAAAAGCAAATATCTACAAAGGTAAAATCACACGTATAGAGCCAAGTTTAGAAGCCGCATTTGTTGACTACGGTGCTGATAGACATGGTTTCCTCCCTCTTAAAGAAGTTGCTCGCGATTACTTTCCTCAAGGGTACACATACCAAGGTCGTCCAAGCATTAAAGAAGTGCTTAAAGAAGGCCAAGAAGTCATTGTACAAGTTGAAAAAGAAGAACGCGGTAGCAAAGGTGCAGCACTTACTACATTTATATCTCTTGCAGGCAGCTATTTAGTATTAATGCCGAATAACCCTCGAGCTGGCGGTATTTCTCGTCGTATCGAAGGGGATGAACGCACACAACTTAAAGCCGCATTGAGCACGTTAGACCTTCCTCAAGGTATGGGCTTAATCGTTCGTACTGCTGGTGTTGGTAAAAGTGCTGAAGAGCTAGAGTGGGATTTAAATGTATTACTTAACCATTGGAATGCAATAACTGAAGCTGCGGGTACAACACCAGCGCCTTTCTTAATCCATCAGGAAAGTAACGTTATTGTAAGAGCGATTCGTGACTACTTGCGCCGTGATATTGGTGAAATCCTTATCGATAGCAGCACAATCTACGAACGTGCTAGACAGCACATTCAACTTATCCGTCCAGACTTTCTTAACCGCGTTAAGAAATACGATGGTGAAGTGCCGCTATTTAGTCACTATCAAATAGAAAGCCAGATTGAATCCGCTTTCCAACGCGAAGTAAGGTTACCGTCAGGTGGTTCAATTGTTATTGACCCTACTGAAGCGTTAACTTCTATTGATATCAACTCTGCTAGAGCAACAAAAGGTAGTGATATTGAAGAGACAGCCCTAAATACTAACCTAGAAGCTGCAGATGAAATTGCTCGCCAATTACGTTTGCGTGACCTTGGTGGTTTAGTGGTTATCGACTTTATTGATATGACACCTGTTCGTCACCAGCGTGAAGTTGAAAATCGTTTACGTGAAGCCGTTCGTCTAGACCGTGCGCGTGTTCAAATTGGCCGTATTTCTCGCTTCGGTCTATTAGAAATGTCTCGTCAACGTTTGAGCCCATCTCTAGCAGAAGCAAGCCACCATATTTGTCCTCGTTGTACGGGTACTGGTGTCGTTCGTGATAATGAATCTCTTGCACTCTCTGTACTTAGACTTATTGAAGAAGAAGCTTTAAAAGACAACAGCTCACAAGTTGTTGCTGTCGTTCCTGTCGCCATCGCCTCTTATCTTCTTAACGAAAAGCGTCGCTCAGTAAATATCATTGAGTCTTCACAAGATGTGAAGGTTATTATTGTTCCAAATTCCGACATGGAAACCCCTCATTTTGAAGTGGTTCGTGTACGTGGCGGTGAAGAACACGATATTCTTTCATACTTGGTGCCTAAGAAATTAGAAGCCATGAAAGAAGCTGAAGCAACTGAACCTTCTGAAGCAGAACTCGTTCCGAAGAAAATTGAAGAACCTGCTCTTAAAGGCTTTGCAGCACCGGCTCCACAACCTGTTGCCCCGACTCCAGCACCAACGGTTTCTGAAAAGCCAGAAACGAACGAACCTGGCGTTATTTCGCGCTTTTTCAAAGCACTCTCTAATTTCTTCTCTAGCCCTGCTGAAGAAGTAAAAGAAGAGAAACCTAAAGAAGAAGTGGCGGATAATCGCAACAATCGTAACAATCGCAACAATCGCAACAATCGCAATGACAACCGTCGTCGTAATTCGCGAGATGGTAACCGCGATCAAAATAAGAATCGCCGTAAGCCAAATCGTAATGATCAACAAGACCAACAACAAGACGAACAAACGGAAATCAAGCCAAATCAACGCCGTGACAACCGTCGACCTAAGCAAGACAAAAAGGTCAATAAGTCTAACTCTAAGGTCGCTGAGCAAGGTCAACAGATCGCTGCTGAAGCACAAGTTGATTCTGCGCCAGTAGTAGAAGAAAAGAAAACTCAAACCGTTAAGCAACGTCGCCAGCGTCGTCAGCTTAAAAAGCAAGTTAGAACAAAAGACCAGCAAAATACCGCCGCTCAACAAGTCAATACGACCCAAGTTGAAGCGAAAGTAGAGCAAGACGTTAAGGTTGCTCAAGAAGTGGTTGAAACTAACAAGCCAGTTGTTGCTCAAGGCGAACAGAAAGAAGAACCAAAACGTCGTAGTCGTCGTACTCCTCGTCACTTACGTGCAAGTGGACAACGCCGTCGTCGTGGTCGCGATCGTAAACCTAACCCATTCCGCCTACGTAAAGGTGGTGTAGCCTCTCCTGAGATGGCAATGGGCAAAGTAATACCGAAGTACGACCTTGCAAAACCAAGACGTAAAGAAAGAACACGCATTACGCCTGAAGTTGAGCAAGTCATATTGAACGGCTTCGCATGCCCTGAAATGGCCATGGGTAAAGTCATCATACTTCGTGACATCGTGGAAACGAAAACAGCAGAAGTCAAAGTTGCACCGGTTATTGAGCAAGCGCCTATCGAGGCTCCAGTTCAAAACGAGCAAGCTCCAGCTAAAGAAGTGACACCTGTTGCTGAAGTAGCGGAAAAATCGGTTGTTGAGACAGACATCGTTGAAACATCGGTTCAGGAAGCACCTGTTGCTGAGGCAGAAATAGTTGAAGCAGAAATAGTTGAAGCGCAAGTAGCTGACGAACCTGTCGCTGAACCAGTAATTGAAGCGCCTATCGTTGAAGTGAAAACAGCACCTGTAGACGTTGTAGCTCCACAAGTTGAAGTAGAAGTGAAGCAAGCAGCCGCTGTAGTAGCCAAACCTAAAGTAGGCACTCAGAAGCGAAAAGCTCACGCTGGTTCTGCAATGGCTAAAGCACCTGGACCTCAAGAGATCAAAGAGATTGAAGTTAAGGCTGCACCATTAAAAGAAGAGCGTTATACACCGAAAGGTGCTGGTAGCCAATCGGCAACTAGTCAAGCCTCTTCTGGTACATCTAAGACGATGTAATTTGCTCTGTATAACTGAGCAGTAAGCGCCCAGTTAACGGCATAAATAAAAAGGTAAGACTCTGGAAGTCTTACCTTTTTTTATATTATCAATCAGGAAAATTATTCACCAGAACAAAAAACAAAAATGATATTACGCCTGACTACCATATAGCGTCTGATATAAACCGTCTTCTTGCACTAGATCATGATGATTTCCAGATTGAATAACCTTTCCATCCTCCAGCACGTAAATTAAATCTGCTTGTTTCACTGCGGATAAACGATGCGCAACTATTAGTGTTGTTTTACCGTCTAAAAACGTATTCAATGCTTGGTGCAAAGCAGATTCCGTAGAAGTGTCTAGTGCTGATGTAGCTTCGTCTAATATGACTAAATCAGGATTGACTAACACCATTCTTGCTATCGCTAACCGTTGCCTCTGACCACCCGACAACTTCACCCCTTGACGACCTAGTTCAGAACTCAACTGGTTAGGCAATGCGAGCACAAAGTCGGACAACTGAGCGACCTTAAGCGCATTCCAGATATATTCATCACTATATTTTTCACCCAGTGTCAGGTTTTCTCTCAAGGTATCATTGAAGATCATAGGATGCTGTAACACAACTGCTAGCTTTTCTCTTAAACCTTCATAACCGACATCCTCAATAGGGTGACCATTAATGAGTATGTCTCCTTTGGTTTTTTGATAGATACCAAGTAACAATTGGATGAGTGTGGATTTTCCACCGCCGGATGCTCCAACTAAAGCGACCCGTTTGCCTCGGGGGATGCATAAGCTCAGATCATCGATGACGCGCCTTTCTGCATCGTAAGCAAACTCAATATTTTTGAACTCGATATCAAATGATTGGTTATTCTCAAAAGGAACGAGTTTCGGTGGATACACCTTTTGTTCATCCAGCATCAGTAAACCATTTAAACGTTTCATTGCTGCTGATGCACTAAACCATGAGTATTGAATGCTGAGTAAATCTTGGATTGGTGACAACATGTACCAGAGGTAGCCAAAAATAGCGAATATTTGGCCGACAGTAAGATCGCCCATAAGAACTAATATCATCGCAGCGGCACGAAATATCTCAAAGCCGATAAGAAACAGTAAAAACGAAATACGATTTGCAGCATCTGATTGCCAAGCATAATTATCCGCATCCTGCCTAATGCCTTCGGCATCTTGCATTAATCTGTCTAAATAAACTCGCTCTCGATTAGACGCTCTCAATTGGTATAAACCATCTAAGGTTTCTACTAGCCGTTGCTGAAACCTCTCAAAGGAACGATTCTCTTTTTTCTTCAGTTCCTTTACTTTGTGCCCCATTTTTTTGGACAGGAATACGATGACTGGATTGAGTAAAATAATGAAAAGAGCCAGCTTCCAGTCTAACCAAAAAAGAACGAGAGAAATGCCGATAATCGATAAAATGCTGACCACGAATCGGCTCATGGTTGAACCAATAAACTTATCAACGGTTTCGATATCCGTGACAAGATAAGATGTTAATGCACCAGACCCCCTTTCTTCATATTGACGCATATTTATCTTGCCGAGTTTTTCTAAAAGACCCTTTCTTAATGTACAAGTAAGGGATTTAGACACTAGGGTAAACTGGCGAGCTTGTAAAATATTTAGCCCCTGACTCACTAGGCGCATCAAAACGATGAGTAACAAAACCACCGTGATATAGCCTTCGGCACTATATAGAAAGGTTGGCATTATGCGGTTAAGAACTGCAATCCCAGCCCCTGGTTGTTGTAACAACACCTCATCAACTAACAATGGCAGCAATAAGGGAATAGGAACACTAATCACTGCAGCCAAGACCGCAACGAGATTGGCAATTATCAGTTTTTTCTTATGTTGTTTGGCATGATGGTATAGCCATTTTGTATTAATTTCTTTTAATGCGTGAATTGACACTATCGGTATCCAAATTAAAAAAGCTGTCTTATTACTCAAAGACAGCTTTTGGTTTAAAGAGTTTAAGATAAGAAATATCTAGAACTGATAATCCACAGCAACGCCCCAATTACGGCCAGGTTGTGACTTTATATCTTTATTAAAGCTATTCGTTTCTGTTCGTCCAGCGATGTCATCGTATAACCAGTACTTTTTATCTAAAGCGTTAAATAGACCAGCTGATAGTCTCAAGTTTTGGGTTGGTTGATAGTATGTTGTGAAATCAACCAGCGTATAACCCGCTACATTTTCATTGTCATCGGATTGCCAATCATCTTTAGCCGCAACCATTTTCACATTAACCGCTGCACCATATAAATCTCTATCAAGCCCCAAGCCAATAACACTAGTTAATGGCGCTACCGAATCTAAAGCATCGCCTGTTTTTTTGTCTTCACCGTCTAAATAGGCAACACTGATACGGCTATACATTCCTTCCGGAGCCGAAAACATTTCATCTAGATAGACCGTCGAACTAAACTCAACACCATATATCTCAACCTCATCAAGATTCTTTTTGGTGATCACATCTTTGCCATCTTGTTCGCCAGTGACTTCTTGCGTAATGAAGTCGGTGTAATCATTATAGAACATAGCCACTTCAAAGCGCGCTGAACTATTTTCACCTCGAAGACCCATTTCATAAGCCGTACTTCTCTCAGCCTTTAAGTCTGGGTTAGCCTCAATTATCGCACCTTGGTCATAAAAGTAGTATAAATCGTAAACGGTTGGTGCTTTAAAACCTTGACTCACCTGCCCAAAAACAGAGAGCTGATCATTGAAATGGTAAACGGTTCCTAACTTACCTGTCACTGCGCTATCCTCATTTTTAGGATAGTCGGTCGTGTAACCTGAATCCGTTGTCGGATCAGCAGTGTAGGAATCGAAACGAAGCCCCGCAGTAACAATTAGACGCTCTTGCATAAAGAACGCTTGGTCTTGTATAAACAACCCCCACTGCATAACATTCGCGTCAGGAATCCCTGTGCTTCCGGGTGTTACCGTTCCGAAATCATATTTATGATCGGTGTTATCTAGACTAAAATCATTATTTAAGAACGTCGCTCCATAGGTGAATTCATGCGCATTATTGCCGAACATCACTATTTTAGAGAGCTGCGTATCCACCTGAATTGTACGGTCTGAAGCCTCACGCTCTCGCATGCGTCGACCAGAGAAAGGTGTCGTATCATAATTCTCCGATAAGGAATTCGAATCTTGATAATTTACTGACCAATCTAATGAGTCCGCTAACAATGTATCCATAAACATTTGATGCTCAAAGCCAACACGCAAACGCTCAGAAACATCTTCGTTATAGTTATCCGTATAGGTGAACCCAGGCATAATGCTATAGCCATTATAGTTCAGTTCATCTTCATCATACTGCTGCTTATAATACTCTACGGTCAAACCAACTCGATTGTCTTCATTCACTTGATAAAATGCTTTACCTAAAAGGTTACCCAACTCTTTATCCGCTGGATTTGCAGCACCACGGTCTGGCCCTTCAATGTCAGCACCTGAACCATGTGTCTCTGTTTCGTGTCCGTTGGCATAAGTCGCCATTAATAAGGTTTCGAGCTTATCTTTACGCATCGCCCAGTTCAGGGTCGTTTTAAACTCATCATTTGCTGAAGCGTACCCACTTTTTATACCAAAGCGGTGCTCGTCATCGGATGTCGTTAAGTAATCTTGTGGGTTTTTGGTTCGCATTAAAACTACGCCACCCAAAGCATCGGAGCCATACAAGGTAGAGGAAGGGCCTTTGTTTACTTCGATTGACTGTAATGTATCCACTTCAATCGTATTAGGATACTTTCGTTGCTCCGTAGAGCCAGGGTTATAGGATGAAGGTTGCTGCACCCCGTCCACCATCATTTTAACCCTACTCTCTTCAACCCCTCTAATGTTGACTCCAGACACACCAAAACGGCCGGAACCTTGAGCATCGACACCGGGCGTATATTGGAAGACATCCTTCAACTCGTTGGTTAAGTTATTATTTAAGTCATCGGAAGATATTACATCAATTGAAGATGACACATCCTTTTTACTCTGCTCGGTACGTGTACCTGACACTACAACTTCTTCGAAAGAGTATGTTTCTGCATAGGTTGTTGCAGACAAAGTAAGTAAACCACCGATAGCCACCGCTAATCTTGTTTTCCTAAGCATTTTTTTATCCTTTATCCAATTTTTAGGCGAACAAACCCGCAGATGAGACTCGATATCTCATCTGGTGCTTTATGTTTGCTACATTATTTATTTGATATTTAAATCAAGTACGATGTGGCCTTATTTATTTTTTATATGGCCTTCATCTAGGTGAACGATATCCACTAGATCACTTCCCGTCACATCAAACGCCTTACCAAAACCTTTAACAAAGCGCCCTTTCTCTGGGATAAGTTGATACATATGAAAATCGCCTAGTTTGCTCAAATTACTAACAATTTCTCCAAATCGCTGTTCAAGTGCGCGAATAGCTTCCCACCAAGAATCCGATTCTCTATGAACTAAATTGGCTGTGGTATCGAAACTCAAACGCTTGCGAGCATAGATACTTCTCGAATCTTGCTCATCTTCTATCATCATAATTGACACTTTCTGATGACTTTTTATATTCTGCCCATGCTTTGCAATATCACTAATCAAGATATAGTAGCCATCGGGTAGGTAAACAAATGGCGTGTAGCTTACATGTGGGCAACCATCGTAAGTAAGAGTCGCCATTTGCAAGGTTTTTTGTTGCTGACGGAATTCGACAATTTCACTTCCAATACGGTTTTGAATTCGCTGTTGTTTATTTTCCATTGCTTAAGTCCTTCTTTAAGCGATTGAATAACTCTATTTGCCCAGCAATTATCTGGCGTTTTTTGTCACGACCTAAATAAACTTTAAAAATGCAGTTTCCTGCTTGGTCATAAAAACCAATGAAATAGCTTTCCATGCCTTTAAACGGTTTAGAAACACACGCAACATCCGTCACCAAATCAATCTTTAAATGACCATTTAACTCACCGTCTTTTCTACCCATCAGATTGTAATAACCATGGGCTACCTTTCCTTTTGGAAACGGGGCTTTTGCTTCAAAAATTGAACCATGAGAATGGATAATAGTGGTGACTCGTCCCCATGTAGGCAACGTCTCTAGGATAGTTTGCGTTTTATCACCAGAATAAGTTGAAACATATTGGCTCGGCAGTGCTAGAGTCACTTCTCCTTCTGACCGCTCTAAACGATTTGCCATCTCTGAAACAGAAATATTAGGTTCTTGTTCATTAAGTTCTTGCACCGTTTTTTTGAGCTGACCTATTGGGTAAGTTACGTTCATGGTTATATTTCTCCTGACTATGCAGCACGCATTAATTTATGATTATGTTCAACAACTTGTATTAGGTTTTGAGCTAACGTAACAGACCAAAATTGCCCTGCTATCGTCAAGCTGAGATACTCTTTGTCTAACTGAATCAGACCGTTACTTTGCCATGCCGTAAACAAAGGTAATAGCGGTTCAAAGAGTTCACTGCCATAGGTTGAATCAAGACGGTGTTTTGCCAATACACCTTTATCAAAGGCAGATTTAATTTCAGCACTTATATTACGAGTTACTGGGGCGTTAAACGCCATGCCTATTGGAAATGTTCTATTCGCTACTGCTTCGATGTAGGTATCCATATTTCGTGTATGCATCATTTGAATACCACCAACATTTCCACCAGCACCTGCACCGACAGGTAGCACTTCTGCCGTTGTCTTGGCTAAGCTGTTATAAATACTTCGCTCCCTGTTGGAAGAGGACCAATGGTTCACGCTCAATCTCTTTTGATGGTGCTGTTCCATAAACTGGACGCCACGTTGATACATTCTTGCTTTCAATGCGGTATCCGCTGGTGCAGGTAATTTGCCTTTTTCGACCAGTTGAGCCATTGGGAAGCCTTTCATTTCAATTAACTGATAAAGATCAACCCCATGAGCCCCTGATTCTAGATAATCGTTTAGGTCTTGCTCCCAAATATCCAATGTTTGATGTGGCAAGCCATAAAGCAGATCAAGGACCACTGGTGCGGCGTTATAACTCACAAGTTCTTGAGTCCTATTTAAGACATATTCTCTATCATCTAAGCGCTTTGCCGCTCGTCTAACTGTTGAATTAAAGGATTGGATACCAAAAGAAAAGCGATTAAACCCCCTTCCAACGCACGTTCAAATTTCTCTGCATTGAACCCGTTCAATCGACCTTCGAGGGTAATCTCGCAATCAGGGGTTAATGGAAATAGACGCCGAATGGTTTTACCCAATAACTCCAGCTGTTCTGCACTTAAATCCGTAGGAGTGCCCCCTCCAATGTAAACCGCATGAAACGGCGCTGATTTTGTCCAACTCAATTGTGACTTCCACTCAAGTTCGGTCAGAAGCGCCTGAAAGTAGCTTTCGATGAGTTTTTTGCTAGAGGCATACTGGAAAAAATTACAGAAAGTACAACGAACTCGACAAAATGGGATATGTACATATAAGCAGCGAGAATGTTCTTTCCCTGCCGTAAGCGCAAGTTTTCTTGTGAGTTCAGATTGAACACTAACTGCACTTATGGGAACGGCCTGTCCACCCGCATGAGCGCCTTTTTTTCTGACAAATGCATTACTTATCGGATCAGGAGAATGGCATCCAACCAAATTTACATCGTTTAAATCAATAATCATGGACGAACAGCAACCTTACTAAATGTCTTATTTTTAAAGAGTTCTGAAATTGCGGCTAATACTAACGCCTAATTTTATATTTGTAAATGATAATTGATCTCATTCGCATTATCATTTACACTTTGATCCGAAATCATTATTCAAGTGAACGGGCATCATTCAAGGGGCGACATTGAACAGTAAGCGGTATGTGATATTTGGAAGTGTTTCTCTTGCGCTACATAGCCTCATGCTATTAGCTCAACCAGCACAAAAAGAGATGATTATTTCGATGGACTCCACAACAGCAAACTTACATTTGCAATTTGTTAGTACACCGAAAAAAGCGACCTCTCCCTTGCAAGAAGAACAAAAAACACAAGAAAAACCGCTTATTACAAAAAAGCAAGATGATGTGGTCAACGAGGTACCTGAACCAAAAAAAGCGATGGCAGTAAAAAAACCAATACAAAAGCAATTAGCGACCACAACAAAAGTAACGAAGAAGGTCGATAAAAAAAACAAACCAGTGGTAACCGCTGAGAAAAAACAACCGATTAAAGAAGCAAAAGAAACCTTGACACCTATTGATAAGCCTATTGATAAGCCTACAGAAAGTGTCGCGAGCGCGTCAACATCATCTACTCCTGTGCTTATAAAAAAACCAACTTTTAAAGCAAGACCGACTCCCGTTAGTTACCCCAGGTTAGCAAAAAGAAGAGGCCAACAAGGCAAAGTGCTTATTGAGGTTTGGATTGATGATAAGGGAGAACAAATTAAGCACTTCATCGTTGATTCTTCTGGGTTTTCTACATTAGATAGCGCCGCATTGAGCGCCATATCAAACTGGAAGTTCGACGTTTCTACAGAGCACGGCTATGCCATCGCTCATCGAGTACAGATACCTGTAAACTTTACACTGGATAGATAAATGAACATGTTAACAACGATTCATAGCCAATTGGGCTTGATGGCTTTGCCACTCACTCTACTTTCACTTCTAACTCTAACGCTTTTACTCGAGCGGGTTATTTTTCTCAGCATAAATAGCAGAACATCAAGCCATTACCTTATTGGAAAAATAAGAAATATCGATGTAAACAGTACCCATGCTTTAAACGAGCTGATTCAAGAACAAGCCACAAAAAAGAACACTCTATCCAAGGGAGTAGCCCTGCTTCTTGCTCACAAAAATTTTGCTAAACCACTAAGAGAACAAACCGTTAGTATTTGGTTAGCAAGAAATCGTCAACAATACACTTCTGGGTTACGTTTCCTTTCCGTCATAGGTGCCATTAGCCCTTTAATTGGCTTGCTTGGAACGGTGCTAGGATTAATCGAAATGTTTAAAGACCTAGGAACAACAACAGGGGCCATTGCGCCATCGGACCTTGCTAAGGGCCTAGGTCTTGCTATGTCTACAACCGCGGCAGGTTTGATAATTGCCGTCCCTGCTATATTTGGTAGTCAGATCCTTCAATTATGGGCTGAGCGTTCCATTGCTAAAATAGAACATGCGCTAAATCACTGTAACCTTTACCTTGAAGGTATTTCCCTAGAGAAAGTAACGAATGAGGTTATCCATCGCCAACCTTCAACAGACATTAGCGACAGTATAGAAGTCACTCAAGCGCATGAGGCTAAGACCGTATGATCACATCTAGCCCTCAACAACCCAGCTTCTTAACCCCAGACTTAACGCCACTCTTGGATCTCATCTTTATTGTGCTGGTATTTCTATTATTAACCGCCAATATCCAGATTAAGAGCATGGAAGTCAGCATTCCTCAAACACAAGACCACGAAGTGTTGAGTCCTCCAGACAAAGACGTTATCACCGTTAATATACATGCCCAGGACTCGCTATGGGCTATCGAAGGAATCCCTTATTCCGATTGGAATCAGTTCGCGGAAGTTCTTGTCATCACAATCAACAATCAACCCAATAAATCACTTGTGATTGCCGCGGACAAATCCGCCTCGGTGCAATCCATGCTTAGGCTATTAGCCTTTCTACAAAAAAACCAAATCAACGCAACCAATATCATTATGGATAACCAAGAATCATGAGAGCATTTACCCTTATTTTAAGCCTTCTATTATTTCAACCATCCGCTTTCGCAAAAGAACGAATCATTAGTGCCGGCTCAGTGGTCACCGAACTTATTTATGCCCTGGGAGCAGAACAACAACTTGTTGCAGTGGATGTGACAAGCAAACACCTTGTCGCTAATCAAGATATCCCTCAAGTAGGATACCACCGACAATTATCCGCCGAAGGGTTATTGGCTCTACACCCAAGTTACCTAGTTGGCTCTAATGAAATGGGACCCGATTCCACTCTGGAAAATCTAAAATCAAGTCATGTAAATGTCCTCATAGTTCCACCAGGTAATTCGACCGAAGCGCTCTATCAAAGGATAGATATCCTTGCGGAACTCACTGGAACAACAAATAAAGCCTTAGAGCTAAAGCAGACCGTAAAGCAAGATATAGACAATTTAACTCAATACGAATTAACACGTAGCCCAAAAGTCATCTTTTTAATGCTAAGCAAAGGCCGACCTGCTACGGTGGGTGGTAAAGAGACAACCGTCGATAAAATTATTACATTGTCTGGTGCAACTAACCCAGCAAACGAAGCCGTAAGCTCTTACAAGCCACTTTCTATGGAAGCGGTTGTTGCATTGCAGCCCGACTATATATTAGTGAGCGAACGCGCTTGGAAAAGCCTTGAAGGTCATGACGGCATAATGGCCTCTTTCCCTTTGTTAGCGGCAACACCTGCAGGCCAACCGGGAAAAATTTTATCGATTCCAAGCCATGCTTTAATTGGTGGGTTTGGTATAGAGAGTATTCGACTTTCACAAAAACTGCGTGATAAGTTTAACCAAGACGAATCATAAACGTATCGAGACGACAGAATAAAAAATGAACAATAAGATCTCTGGGCGAATTTCCGTCCGTTTGTTAACGCCTATCGGCATATCACTTCTCTTTATGGCGGTGATTGCCTCAGTGTCCATTGGACCAATGAAGATTACTTTTATCGACAGCATGCTCGCGATTCTTCCTGGGCAGTTATCTTCAAATAACACTGATTCCGCATACATGGAATTGATTGTTCAACAAATCAGATTACCAAGAACCTTATTAGCAGTTGCGGTTGGCGCTATTTTAGCTTTATGTGGTACCGTTATGCAGGGTTTATTTCGAAACCCTCTTGCCGACCCCGGTATCATTGGTGTCTCTGCGGGCGCATCTTTAGGTGCAGCTATTGCGATTGTTCTTTTCGGTAGCCTAGCCGAGCAATATCCTCACCTTTTATTATTTGGTACTGTCCCTTTATTCTCTTTTATTGGAGGGACCATAACCACTTTACTTGTCTATCGCCTCGGAACGTCTCCAACTGGAACATCGGTTACTATGATGCTTCTTGCGGGTGTGGCTATCAGTGCACTTGCTGGCGCTGGTCTCGGTTTGATGAACTACTTTGCCGATGACCAAGCCCTTAGAGATCTTTCTTTATGGACGATGGGCTCACTTGCCGGTGCTAACTATCAAGGTTTGAGCATGGCGTTTACAAGCTTGCTGATTCTCTTTTTCCTCTTTTATCGTGACGCAAATAAGCTCAATGTCTTATTGCTAGGGGAGCCAGAAGCCAAACATATGGGCATAGAAGTTCAAGCATTGAAACGTCGACTAATTTTGCTGACTGCGGCGGGTGTCGGTGTCACTGTTTCTCTTGCAGGCATGATTGGTTTTATCGGATTAATTGTGCCTCATTTGGGTCGGATGCTCTCGGGGCCCAACCACCGCACTCTACTCCCTTTATCTATGATAATTGGTGCTTTATTACTGCTTATTGCCGATATGATTGCCAGAACGGTTGTCGCTCCATTAGACATGCCCGTTGGCATTGTGACAGCGCTAATCGGTTCTCCTTTCTTTATCTGGTTATTAGTTAAGCAAAAAGGGCGTATATAGTCATGACAAGCGCAGTCTCTCTTAAAAATTTACACCTTAAACTTGGCGGAAAGACCATTTTGGATAATATTTCCGTTGATTTTCATGCTTCTGAATTAACCATACTATTGGGTCCTAACGGAACAGGTAAAAGCAGCCTTTTGAAGCTCATAACCAAAGAATGGCCCCATAATGGCATGGTACGTTATTTCAATACTGACTCTGACAATTGGAAACCATCAACGTTAGCCAAGCATATGGGTGTTCTACCTCAATCCAGTACACTTTCCTTCAATTTTTCGGTTAGAGAAGTTATCGAATTAGGAGGGTTAACTCTACGTGCATCACAAAAAGAGATCGCTTCAATCGCCGAAGAATATATGCGACAAACCGATGTCATTCATTTGGCTGGACGTCTTTACCCTAGTCTATCCGGTGGTGAAAAACAGAGAGTTCATTTAGCCAGAGTTTTAACCCAATTAGCACAGAGTGAAGACAAAAAAGTGTTACTTCTGGATGAACCAACATCAGCACTGGATTTATCCCACCAACATAAAACACTACAACTAGCAAAGGCATTGACCGAGCAAGGTGCGTCTGTCATCACTGTCATTCACGATCTCAATCTGGCTGCGCAATATGCCGATAGGATATTGATACTAAATGAAGGTAAATTAGTCGCAGACGGAACTCCGTGGGACACATTAACCAAAGAAAATATTGCCGATGTTTATCACTGGCCAGTGCAGGTTGTTCCACACCCTGAACGTGGGCACCCGATCATATTGACATAATTAGAGGGACTCCATTTAACGATGAATAACGAGAACATGCCGCTTCATACTCTAGCGCGCTAAAAGGCATAATTGCGTTTCCCACCAAATTAGAAATGATATGTATTTATAATATAATCAGCCCCAAAATTGTTAATAAGTTATTAATTTCGGGGCTCGAAATAGCATTTATTCTTGAAGTCAATCACACTATTCTGTACGATTCGCCAGTCTAATTAGAATCCGATCACAATTGCTTTAAAGCAGTCTCTTTGCTATTCAGTTTAGCTTTAGTAGTAATATCGATTGGAACAAATTTATTTATCCATAAATATACTGAGCTAAAATGTTTGAATTTCCACAGTTTTCAGGGCAATCAGTTAAAAATGATGTGCTCTCCGGGCTTACTGTTGCCTTAGCACTTGTGCCAGAAGCAGTTGCGTTCGCCTTTGTTGCAGGTGTTGACCCAATGGTTGGCCTTTACGCAGCATTTATCGTTGGTATCATCACCTCTATCTTTGGTGGCCGACCTGGTATGATTTCTGGTGCCACTGGTGCAATGGCCGTCGTTATGGTTAGCCTTGTCGCTACCCACGGTGTGCAATATCTATTCGCTGCAATTTTACTCGCAGGCGCGTTACAGGTCTCGGCTGGTATTTTCCGTTTAGGTAAATTTATTCGTATGGTGCCACATCCGGTGATGATTGGTTTCGTCAACGGTCTCGCTATCGTTATTTTCCTAGCGCAACTTGGTCAGTTCAAAGCTCCTGATATAAATGGCGTGATCTCGTGGCTTCCAACCGATCAAATGGCGGTCATGATTGGTTTGATTTTGCTGACGATGGCTATTATTCATTTTTTGCCTAAGTTTACCACGGCAGTGCCTTCGTCTTTGGTGGCGATTGTTTCTGTGACGCTAATCGTTCAACTTCTTGGGCTCGATACTCGTACTGTTGTTGATTTCCTAAGAACGATGTCAGGTGATGAAGCCGCGACACTGGCCGGTAGCTTGCCGACATTTTCTGTTCCAATGGTTCCGTTTAACTTAGAAACACTACAAATCATTCTTCCTTACGCAATAATTCTTGCTGCAATAGGCTTAATAGAATCTCTATTAACACTTACGGTGATCGACGAAATGACCAACACGCGTGGTCAAGCTAACCGTGAGTGTGTAGGACAAGGCATTGCAAATATGACTTGTTCTGTCTTTGGTGCAATGGGTGGTTGCGCAATGATTGGTCAATCTATGATCAACGTTAACTCAGGTGGTCGTGGCAGACTTTCAGGCATCACAGCAGCTCTAGCTCTGTTGTTCTTTATTTTGTTCGCGTCTGCATTAATTGAAATGATTCCATTATCAGCACTCGTTGGTGTTATGTTTATGGTGGTCATCGGCACATTTGAATGGGCAACGTTTAAACTTGCACGTCGCGTACCAAAACAAGATTTCTTCGTTATTGTACTAGTAACCATTGTGACAGTAATGACTGACTTGGCGGTCGCGGTTGCCGTTGGTGTTATCGCCTCAGCACTTATGTTTGCATGGCAACACGCGAAGCATATTTATGCTAGCAGCAAATTAAACGCTGAAGGTTCAAAGGAATACCATATTAATGGCCCAATTTTCTTTGGTTCAGCAGCAAACTTCTTAGAACTGTTTGACGCTAAAAATGACCCAGTTGATGTTATTGTTGATTTTGCAAATTCACGTGTGGCAGACCATTCTGCTATCGAAGCAATTGAAACTATTGCAGAGCGCTATACCGCAGTAGGTAAGACGCTTCACTTACGTCACTTGAGCCCAGATTGCCGCACTCTACTTGAGAACGCAGGTAGTCTTGTTGAAATAAATGTTAAAGAAGACCCAAGCTACAAAGTAGCAACGGATTTACTGGCTGGATAACTTTATTACCCACTGGTTAAACAGATGAAGCCCAACGAGCAAACGTTGGGCTTCATTGTATCTGTCGCCGGAAAATTACAGTTTTTTAAGTAACTCGATGCTCGCTTCTTCGATTAAATCTAATACCAACTCAAACCCATTATCACCACCGTAATAGGGATCGGGAATCTCATTATATCCAGATTTCGAATGGCGAAGAAACAAGCTGATTTTATGAGTATGTTCTATTGGACACATACCGAGTAACTCACTCATGTTGTCTCTATCTGCCGCCAAAATAATATCAAAATACTCAAAATCTTTTGGTGAAACTTGGCGAGCAACAATACCATCAAACGAATATCCTCTATACTCGCCTGCCGTTCTTGCTCGAAAATCGGGTTCATTTCCAGAATGAAAATCGAGCGTTCCAGCAGAATCTACTTCGATAGGTAGATTCATTTTTTTAGCCGTAGCGCGCAAAACGGCTTCGCCTGTAGGGGAGCGACATATATTACCCATGCAAACCACGAGAATCTTCTTCATACTACCCTCCAAAATTTAAGGTTTTTCCATTAACCTTATTCCTTTATCATAGTCGTTAACTCAGCATTATTAAAAGGATTACCATGAGTTCTAATCAATCAAAAGATGATCGATACAAAGCACGCCAAGAAAAGGTGAAAAGGAACATCGACGAAAAGATAGAATCAGCTCAAATTGAAAAAGGATTATTGCTCGTCATTACCGGAAACGGTAAAGGCAAAAGTACAGCTGGCTTTGGTACTATTGCTCGCGCAGTAGGGCACGACTTAACGTGTTCTGTGGCTCAATTCATCAAAGGGACTTGGGATAACGGCGAGAAAAACTTATTAGAAAAACTCGGTGTAGAGTTTCAAGTGATGGCGACGGGATTCACGTGGAATACCCAAGACAAAGAGTCCGACACAATAGCAGCTCAAAAGGTTTGGCAAGAGTGTAAACGTATGCTTAAAGATGAATCTATCGATGTGGTTTTATTTGATGAGCTTACTTATATGGTGACCTATGGCTATATTGATTTGGATGAGGTTATAGAAGCTCTTCAAAATAGACCTAAAATGCAGTCAGTTGTGATCACTGGCCGTGCTGCTCATCGTTCCTTGATAGAGATTGCCGATACAGTTTCTGAAGTTAAAAATGTCAAACACGCCTTTGAATCGGGTGTAAAAGCTTTACGTGGTGTAGATTGGTAAAAAATGAAAAACCTATATTGATAAATGAATCCACCAAATCCGTCATCCCCACTTTTGTGGGGATGACACGTTTTTACTTTCAATAATTAGCCTTAGTAGCAGGCCGAAAATTAGTTAAACAACCCTTTAAGTAACTTGTCAGCCAGCTCTTTTGTCTTACCATCTTTGACTTTATCACCAAGAACGCGGTTTAGTTCCTTCTCGGCTTTTTCCTCAAGCTCTTTCTTTTTCTGAGATTCTAGCTGTTTCCATAATTGGTCGAACTCAATTTTATACTTAGGTTCAGCCCACTTATTGTAAACACGAACAGGTATAGTGATATCTTTCAGGTCATTAATATCCTTGCCACCCTGTCCTTTCAAAGAACCAACAATGGAAGTGTCGAGTAATAAATCCATTGTTTCATTGATATAATTTGCGTTCCCTTCACCACGAATTCGCAGTAATGGCGATGAAATTGTTAGATCGTTAGTCGTCATCACACCTTTATTTAGGTTCAATGTCGCTTTCATTGCGCTAAAGTCAGTTTTCTTTTCTTCCTCCTCTGACTCATCCACTTTTTGGCCTTTAATTTTGGCATAGTTAACTCGAATTAGTTGAGCAACGTTTATTCCGTTCACTGCACCATCGGCAAAGTTAATCTTTATCGTACCCGCTAGGTTTTGTTTGATACCTGTTGGCGTTAAACTTTTACCCTTAACGTTTACATCAATATTACCTGTGCCTTCTAGCATATCGTTTTCAGCAACATCTTTAAGTAGTGGTTGCACTTTAACGCCTTTGATCTGCTTCTTAGCCCAATAGCTTGCTGGGCTTTTTCGTGCATCTAACTGCGCGGACGCATTTATTGAACCTTGATATAATTTCGAGCTAAATGAATTAAGATCAGCAACGCCGCGGTTAACCGTAAAGCTTGTCACAACCGCCTGCATCTTGGCGTTACTTGCTTTAAAATTATCGATAGTAATTTTGCCTTTCACATCCAAATTATTAAGCGCACTTAAATCTGGTTCTACCTCTTTTTGCGGTTTCGCGCCATTCGATGTCGATGCTGTTGAAGCCTCTGATTCTTTAGTTGATTTATCTTCAGCCGGTTGTGATTTATTTAATCCTAAGAATTCATCTAAATCGATATTGGGGCTATGTAGATCAAAACGAATTTGTGGAATATCGGATAGTTTGACGGTGCTATTACCATCGAACTGAAGCGCATTTAAGTTCAACTTTTCGAGGTCAAGAGAGATCAGAGACTGCTTAATATCGAAACCGAAATCGGATTTTGCAGTAATTTTCATTGGTGATTGAGGTAAGCTATCGCCGACAAAAGTCGAGTTCAAATCCATATTTTTAAGACGTATTTGACTAATTTCCTTGTCTACCATCAGATCTGAGGTTAATTTCAGGTCAATATCCAAATCAGCAGATCGACCTTTCACGCTTACCGACAGAGAGTTATCGGTATCAAAAGCAAACGTATTGAGTTCAACTTTAGCGCTTGAAATTTTCGTACTAGGGTCGCTAAAACTCGAATCAAGAACAATGTTACGTAATTCATATGTCGCAAGATCTTGCATAAGCTTTAGTTCAGCTTGACCTTCTGTCGCGAAATTTTGTTGATTGTTTTTACCTTTAGCGGCGAATGTCACCGTTGTCCACTGAGCAAAAGCGAATTCAGATACCGTTAAACCAACATCATAAAGCTTGGTATAAGAGCCTGTTGAATCATCTTGGATTTCGAGAGACGCATTTGTTACCGAGACACCAGCAAGATTAATTGTCCATGAATTTTGTGCCTCTGAAGGGGCTGGCTCAGAGGTTGGAGGATTAGGCGATGCCGTTTTGGATGAGTCTGTTGATTCCGTCGGTTCGGCTTTATTTGTCTGTGTTAACGCATCAAGATTACTAGAACCGTCTTTTTTAGTTTCCAGATAGATTTCTGCACCATCTAAAGAAACATTCCCAATATATAGCTCTTTGCTGAACATAGGCATAACCGAAACATCAACGCCAATGCCTTCAATTTTCAACAAATTTTCGTTTTTGAATCCTGCTGGGTTCTTAAGTTCAGTCTTACCTAAACTCAACCCTAAAGATGGAAAAAACTGCCAACTAATATCCCCATCAATAATAAGATCCATACCTGTCTGTTTTTTTGTCTGTTCAACAATCAGTGGCTTAAATTGATTAGGGTTCACAAATAAAAGTAAGGCTGCTATCGCCAATACAATGACTACAACCGGAATGCCGATAATTAATAGAATTTTTTTCATTCACTTTCCCTTTGCGAAAATAAGGCAACGTCTTTGCCTTAGCAATAATAGAATATAGACACGAATAATTGTGTTTTTCATAAGACAAAAAATGGCACATAAAGTGCCACTTTTAAACTACATACTGTCAATTAATTGAAATGATTTTGCTAACAGTTGGAAATCTTATAGTTAAGAATTCAGTAATTTAGCAATATGAGCCTTCAAAACATCGATAGCGATTCTGTTTTTACCACCACGAGGGACAATAATATCGGCATACTGTTTAGATGGTTCGATAAACTGCATAAACATTGGTCGAACCGTCTTCTGATATTGTTTCAGTACGGATTCCATCGTTCTACCGCGCTCTTGTACATCGCGAGTAACTCTTCGTAATAAACAGATGTCGAGCGGCGTATCCATGAAAATAGACGCGTGCATCAAACCACGTAACCTTGGGTCGGTTAATAGTAAAATGCCTTCCAAAATAATGACCTTTTTCGGTGTGAACTCTGTCGTTTCCTTTACACGAGTATGCTCGGTATAGCTATACTCTGGAATATCAACCGTGTCACCTTTCATCAACTGCTCTAAGTGATCGCACAACAAGTCATGATCCAAGGCATTAGGATGGTCATAGTTTGTTTTAACTCGATCCTCCATACTCAAATCACTTTGATCTTTATAGTAGCAATCTTCAGTTATAACACCGATTTGGTGATCACCGACCTTGGCTTTCAACTCATTATAAATTGTACTAGCGATTAAACTCTTTCCGGAGGCAGATGCACCAGCAATACCTACAATGACGCAATTATTATTTTCAGACATGATCAACACTTGGGGGCAATGGAATAAACCGTATAATTATAGAGTTTACTCAAGCTAGATACTAGGTTTTGTATCAAGAGAAATACAGCTATCTGAAAAAAACATGCCAAATCGGATAGCTGCCTGTTAAAAAACCGTCAATCGTATTATCAACCACCACTTTAGCTAAGATTAGTAAAGGGGATACTTTCTGCTTTAGCTTTACCCAACCAATACATGCTACTTGTGATTTTTTCCGCCAGATGCAGGTAAATCTGAGTATGTTCGCTATCTGGTCGAGCCACCACTGTGGGTTTACCTGCATCAATATCTTCACGCATAGTAATATCAAGTGGTACCTGTGCTAATAAATTAGCACCAAATTCCTGAGCCACTTTCATCGCTCCATTGTGACCAAATATGTGTTCTTTTTCACCACAGTGGCTACAGATGTGATAGCTCATATTTTCAACTACGCCTACCACGGGAACAGCCACCTTTTCAAACATAGCTAGTCCTTTACGGACATCCGCTAAAGCGAGATCTTGTGGTGTGGTAACAATCACAGCCGTCGTTACTGGAATATTTTGTGAAAGAGTCAGTTGTACATCACCTGTACCTGGAGGCATATCGATAACTAAATAATCTAAAGATGGCCAATCTGTCTCATTTAAAAGTTGCCCCAACGCCTTAGACGCCATTGGGCCACGCCAGATTGCCGCTTCAGATTTATCAACCAAATAGCCTATCGAATTGGTATAAATACCAAATGATTCAATAGGTATCATAAATTGCCCATCACGCACATCTGGAGACTCATCTTCTTTCCCAAGCATCATGGGAACAGATGGACCGTAAATATCCGCATCAAGCAGACCAACTTGCGCACCTTGAGTACTTAATGCCAATGCCAAATTCACTGCAGTAGTCGATTTACCTACCCCACCTTTTGCTGACGTGACCGCAATAATATTTTTTACATTAGGTAATTCTGCCGTCACCACCGTTTCTAAAGCGGCGACACTAACAGAAATTGACACTTTATTCGCATCGATATCTTGCCCTTCAATCCAGCGCGCTAACGAACTTTGTAAGTCCGCAGAATAGAAGGGTAGCTGTATTTTCACGCAACCATTATTTAGACGTTTTACAATAGTTGAAGCCCCAGCCCAACCCTCAATGAGTAATGGGTGTTGAAACTGATTTAGCCAGCTAACCAGTGCTTCTTTAGAATCGAAAATAGACATGCATTTGCTCCTACGGATACTCATGTACTCGGGAATGAAATTGTTTGCTTAATAAGATTGTAAAGTGAATTTCATTAGTGCCTTGTATGCTAACACTCCAGCCGTGCTAGCTAAACCCTAAAAATTTAATGGAATAAATGTTTCCATTGTTGGAGTCAGGCCCGGCATAAGGTAGTATTACCTACTAATTTTTACCTCCTAATTAAAGTGAATTATTAAGTATGGCAACTGATCCAAGAAAACTTTTGGTAACTTGTGCCCTTCCGTACGCTAACGGTTCAATACACCTTGGCCATATGCTTGAGCATATCCAAGCTGATATCTGGGTTCGATACCAAAGGCTACGTGGCAACACAGTAAACTTCATCTGTGCAGACGATGCTCACGGCACACCAATAATGCTTAAAGCGCAGCAGATGGGAATATCACCAGAAGAAATGATCGCTGCTGTAAGTGAAGAACATCAAAAAGATTTTGCTGGCTTCGATATTAGCTTTGACAATTACCACAGCACACATAGCGATGAGAACCGCGAATTAGCGAGTTTGATTTATCTTCGCCTTAAAGAAAATGGTTTCATTTCAAGCCGAACTATTTCTCAATTGTTTGATCCTGAAAAAGAGATGTTTCTGCCGGATCGCTTCGTAAAAGGGACATGTCCAAAGTGCAAATCTGAAGACCAATACGGTGATAACTGTGATAACTGTGGTGAAACCTACAGCCCAACAGATTTAATAGATCCGAAATCAGCGGTTTCTGGTGCGACACCAGTGATGAAAGATTCAGAACACTTCTTCTTTGACTTACCACAATTTGAAAGCATGCTGAAAGCTTGGACTCGTTCAGGGTCCCTTCAAGCTGAAACGGCAAACAAGATGCAAGAATGGTTTGAGTCAGGGCTAAAACAGTGGGATATCTCCCGCGACGCGCCTTATTTTGGTTTTGAGATACCGGGTGAAAAGAACAAGTTTTTCTATGTTTGGCTTGACGCTCCAATCGGTTACATGGGGTCATTTAAAAACCTATGTGATAAACGAGATGACTTAAACTTTGATGAGTATTGGGCAAAAGATAGCACAACCGAACTTTATCATTTTATTGGCAAAGACATTGTTTATTTCCATAGTTTGTTCTGGCCAGCAGTGCTCGACGGCGCAGGCTTCCGTAAGCCGAACAATGTATTCGTCCACGGTTATGTGACGGTTAACGGCGCGAAAATGTCTAAATCTAAAGGGACATTTATAAAAGCAGCAACCTACCTTGATCACTTAGACCCTGAATGCTTGCGTTACTACTACGCTGCCAAACTAAATAACCGCATCGATGATCTTGACCTAAACTTGGAAGATTTTACTCAACGAGTAAACGCTGATGTCGTCAATAAGATAGTCAACCTAGCTTCACGAAATGCCGGTTTTATCACCAAACGTTTTGGCGGAAAACTATCCGCTCAGTTCGCAGAACCTGAATTGTATGCGGAATTTGCAAACGCAGCAGAAAAAATCGCAGAACTATATGAGTCTCGCGAGTTTAGTCGAGCTATTCGTGAAATTACGGCGCTAGCAGATAAAGCCAACCAATACGTCGATGAAAAAGCACCTTGGGTTGTGGCTAAAACAGAAGGCCAAGACCAAGAACTGCAAGATATTTGCTCTGTTGGTATCAACCTATTCCGTGTACTTATAACGTACCTTAAACCTGTGATGCCAGATCTAGCAGCAAGAACCGAAGCATTCTTAAACCAAGAACTGACTTGGGATGCTATTGCAGAACCTCTTGTTAACCATGACATTACAAAATTTAAAGCTCTGTTCAGTCGTATCGACCCTAAAAAAGTTGAGGCTATGATTGAAGCATCAAAAGAAGACGCAGCAGCCGACCAAGCAGCTAAAGAGAAAGCCGTGGCAACTGAAACCGAACTCAGCAAAGATCCAGTCGCCGATGAAATTGAATTTGACGACTTTGCGAAAGTTGACCTACGAATCGCCAAGATAGTTTCGTGTGAAGAAGTACCTAAAGCAAACAAATTGCTTAAGCTGGTACTTGATATTGGTGGCGAAACACGTCAGGTATTTGCTGGAATCAAGTCTGCCTATAAACCTGAAGAACTCATCGGGAAGCACACCGTTATGGTGGCGAACTTAAAACCTCGTAAAATGAAATTTGGTATGTCCGAGGGTATGGTTTTAGCAGCAGGACCTGGTGGAAAAGACCTGTGGATATTAGAACCACATGAAGGTGCTCAACCGGGTATGCGCGTAATGTAACGCAACCAGCAGCTCATAATAAAGAGGCAGCCTTTTCTGGCATGCCTCTTTTTTTGACCACATTGTTTGTCAAAAAGAATTTTATGACTCTATTAGATAACTGCTCAGTTAATCGATAACTATGGCTGCCACTGAATTAGTGCCTCAGCATTATACATCGCATCTTTTGTTCCTACATCAAGGCACTTAATGTTATTAAATCGTTCAGGGTCTTTAATTGCAACATCATGGGCAAAGATAACAAACTTTGCTTTCTCAATGTCTTTTGGCGTAATTCTATCGATAATTCCGTTGGCTCCCTGTGTTTCGATCTTAATTTTAACACCCAGACTATGAGCGGCTTTCTCTAATGACTTGGCAGCCAAAAAGGTATGAGCGACACCTGAAGGACACGATGTCACCGCCAATATATCTGCTTCTCCTTCTCCTTCAACAGGTTGATAAGTCGTCAACCACTGTGTTTCATCGTTATCTTCCGTAACTCTTTTTTTAGTAGTAAAACAACAAGCGCCGTTGTCATAGCACCTGCAATTATCCCGACAATATAGCCAAGTTTTCCGTCCACAACAGGAAGTACAATCAAACCTCCCCACGGGGCATGATTAATTGTATGAAACACAAAACCGATCACATTTCCTACGATACCACCTGCGATAACCGCTGGAAGTACTCTAGCAGGATCCGAAGCAGCGAAAGGAATAGCACCCTCGCTGATGCCAATCATCCCCATGATTCCCGCAGCTTTCCCCGCTTCGCGCTCATCCCTTTTAAATTTCTTTGGGGAAATAAAGGTCGCAAGTGCCATTCCAAGTGGAGGCGTGCATATAGCGATACCTACCCCACCCATCAACCAAGGTTGAGTATTTACCTGCGTTTGAGCAAACAAAGTGGCTACTTTATTAATTGGTCCACCCATATCAAATGCCGTCATTGCACCCAATACAGCACCCAGCAATACCTTACCTGAACCTGCAATTCCAGCTAACCACTCGTTCATTGTCATCATTGCATTGGCTATAGGAGCACCAACAACCCACATGACAACAGCACAAGTAACAAAAGTTCCTACTAAGGGGTAGATAAAGATACTACCTAATGAACTCATGCTATCTGGTAAACGTATTTTTTTTAGCATATAAATAACAAAACCAGAGAAAAAACCAACGACAATGGCACCTAAAAAACCCGTACCGTATTGACTCACGGCTATCCAAGAACCAATCATCCCAGGGGCTAAACCCGGCTTGTCGGCAATGGAATATGCGATGTATCCACCTAATACTGTCGTAAAAAGGGTCAACCCAGCTATACCCATTTTTGCAATATCGGCCAGCGCACCATCATTTGGAACCGCTCCCTGACCCGAGAACATAACAGATAGTGAAAGCAATACCCCACCCGCAACGATGAAAGGAATCATGTGAGATGTTCCAAACAGAAGATGCTCTTTTAAACGCGCTAACTTTTTTTGCCAAGGACTCAATAGTTCAGGCTGAAACGAAGGTAGCGAAGAGATAGGTTGTTGTGTGGAGTGAGGTTGGATGTCTGTCAGTAAGGCGTACGCTTGTTCTGCGGTTTTAACCGCTTTTAGTTCAGCGACAAATCCATCTTCAATAAGTTTAGTAGACACTTGTGCAAGGACTTCGATATGTTGATAATCATCACCATTTGGCGAAGCTAACATAAAGAATACCGATGACAATTCGCCACCTTCTGCACCGTAGTCAACTCCGTTGCGACTTATACCAACCACAACGGCAGGTTGTATCACAGCAGTACTTTTAGCATGAGGAATAGCTATCCCCTCTTCAAAACCTGTATTTCCTATCTTTTCACGTTTCCAAATATCAGCTAAAAACTGCTGATCATCGTCTAGCTTTCCCGCAGAATTTAGTATTTCAACGAGTTCTATAAACACCGCGTCTTTTGTCTGTCCTTTCAGATTTAAACAGATGAGTCTTGGCTCCACAAAATCAGTAATATCCATATTTTTTGCTCTTATCTACGTTGAAATGCTCCGCCTACAGCATAGATTAACCATTCCAATTGACTCTATATATAGGACGCAAAGTGCATTAACTGGATTATTGTAGCAATAAATAAAGTATGTGAAGCATACCCTACCAACGACACTTCAAGAACAAAGGTTTTATCAACTCTCGTGATAAACTATGTAAAAACAACAACAAGGAATCATGATGAGAATCGTAGCGGTAACGGCATGCCCTACAGGAATCGCACATACCTATATGGCAGCTGATGCACTCATTAAAGAGGCACCAAAATTCGACGTAAAAATAAAAGTAGAGACCCAAGGCGCTATGGGTATTGAGAATCTACTGACGCCTCATGATATTGCTCAAGCAGATAAGATTCTTATTGTTTCTGACATTGAGATTGAACAATCTGTTCGCTTCAAAGGACGTGAAACCATACAAGTCCCTATAGAAGACGTACTGCTTAACGTACAAAAAGTTTTTATTATCCATTGCCGAAACTGATCGACGATATGAACGAGTACCAAATCACTTTTTTCGTTAACGACACAACTGGTAATGCTCATGTTGTACTGCCATTAAGCCGATTAGCCAAAACGTTCAAAAGTACAGTTCGAATTGTGAACATTACGCAAAACCGCAGTGCTGATTTGTCAATGTCTGTAGCGGTTCTTCAAGTCGGTTTATTAAAAGGGGATTTATGCCAAATAACGGCCATCGGCATTGATGCCGAGTTGACCTGTTTCGTCATAAAAGACATTATTGCAGAGCACTACGCCTTAATTGGTTCACATATCAACGAAGAATTTTCAACTCATTTGGTTCGTCGCTTGCCGCAGATTTCTCCACCCTGTGAGATCAAGTGGTTTTATGCGAAGGCACAAACTGATCTCAACAAACTCGAATGCTTAAAGGGACTTGCGCAACTCATTCATCCACAAAACTCTGAAGAGTTGTTACACTCCTTAATCAAGCGAGAAGAGCAGTCGTCCACATGTGTATCTCCTGGTATCGCTTTACCACATGTAATGTTTAATGATATTGAACTCATGTCTATTGCCGTCATCGCTACAGATCTTCCTATTGATTGGTCTTCTACAATAGGGAGTGTTAGACTTGCCATCGCACTAATACTCCCCAAAACGCCTTCTAAAGACCAAATCGTTTCAGCTACTAACTTAACTCGAAACCTGCTTAATGGACAGGTAACAGAACGACTGCGACAGACTCGAAATAGTGTCGACTTGCAAGCCCTGCTTATGTACTTATCCTCAAGACTACTTCCATACAATCTAAGCTAGACTAGCTTATATCGGATGTTAACTAGTACCACGATACTCTGTTGGCGTTCGCCCTGTGCGGCTTTTAAATACGCGACAAAAATAATTTACATCTTTGAAACCACAACGCATCGAGACTTCACTTAATTTGAAATTGTATTTTTTCAGTATAAATTTAGCTCTATCAACACGCACTCTCGTTATGTATTCTGCTAACGTCATGTGGCCCTGTTGTCGAAATAAACGAGATAGGTGATTTGATGAAATACAAAATTTTTCTGCTATACAATCACGATGAAGTGGGTTGTGAAAGTTTTCTTGGATATGGATACAAATCCCTTGATAAAGGTCTTTAACGCGGTTGTTAATCTGCTCTTCCACTGGTGTATCTAACATAGTTTTACTATATTGGAGTAGCGCTTGTAGCAATAATTCATCCATCGGTTTTTTATTGCTTTCACGAGCCAGAGAATTCAACGCTTCAAGGATATTATCTATAGCGAAACCTGAACGAGTTTGGATACTGTATTTTTGAATATCATCAAAGTCGACTTCACCTCGACGCTTACTTACAAAACTAAGGCCTAATTGGCTTCGACCGAAAAGGATACTTAATACCGAACACCCGCAATCCCAATCCGGTTTATTCCAGCTGTTGGTTGGAATAAATATCGCATCTCCCTTCCTTGCGGTTACCCTTGTTATCTTTCGATCGTGATTTTCCATTTCATTAATATATTCGCCATCAAGCACAAGTTCTAATCGAGGAAAGTTAACTTGATAGCTAAATACTGGCGGGGTATGAAAATCACCCGCAAACCAAATATTATTCGATGGTTCACGTTCACTAAGAATCGATGAAATAAGACGCTCAAAAACCACGTTACACACTCCTAAGCCATATAAACAACGGCAGAGATTACAGGTATACATCAGGCCGTATTATTTCTCTACCCATCCAGATCACAATCCATCATTAAGGTTACAAAAATCCAGTTAAAGACTGGATTATCTAGTATTAGAACAACCCCGCTATTTAAAGAAAACGATGACAAGTTTTATTAACCACCTGTTATCAATATGAAAATTAGGAGCGTCACCCCTCAACATACCGAACATTGGCTAAGAAATCTGAAATTTAGGCATAAGTTCTATTTTATTGACATTCATCACACTTAAGTTTCAACGATACAAAAATACAGTTCTGGGCTTTTTTTCCTATTTTTGTTCCCACCTGAATGAACTAATTTAATTTAAGACCTCAATACAGAATGAGTTAAAAAATGATTATCGATTTAATAAACACAAAGCTAATTACAAACAACCTAAAAGCAACAACTAAAGAGGATGTATTTATAGAGTTGGCAAACATGCTATTCGAAGACTCCCGAATTACTAGCACAGATATCTTTTTAACAGACATTGAAGCGCGTGAACTTGTAAGCGTTACTTCAACAGATGGTATTGCTTACCCGCATGCAAAAAGCAAAGCGGTAAAAGAACCGGCAATCGCCATTGGGGTTAAACGCGAAGGTATTGAATACGGTGACGAAGACGGTATCAAACCAACTCTGTTTTTCATGATCGCATCACCAGACAACAATGCCGACCACCACATTTATGTTCTTCAAGAGCTATTCGGAAAGTTCGGCGAAGAATTTATTGAACAAATTCATAACGCAAAAGATGAACAACACATTCTAAATATTCTAACCAATTCATAAGGTGTAATAATTATGAGTACAATAGCAGCTCAAGCTACTAACAGTAGTGACTTTAAAAAAATACTGGGGACCTTAAAGGGTCACTTACTATTCGGTACCTCTCACATGTTACCGTTCATTGTTGCTGGTGGGGTCTTACTTGCTCTAGCCGTGATGGCATCGGGCAAAGGCGCTGTTCCTGCAGACGGCTTACTCGCTGACATTTCTAACATTGGTATAAAAGGCCTTGTTCTATTCCCAATCATACTTGGTGGCTTTATCGGATACTCTATCGCAGATAAACCCGCTCTTGCGCCAGCGATGATCGCCTCTGGTATAATGTCTGATATGGGCGGGGGTTTCTCGGCTGTATTGTTGCTGGTTTCATAGCAGGTGGTGTTGTATTCCAACTTAAGAAAATTCCCCTTTCAGAAAACATGACTGCGCTCGGTGCCTACTTTATTTATCCATTAATCGGTACGTTAGTATCGGCAGGGATTGTTCTTTGGGGCATCGGTGAGCCAATTAAGTTTTTCATGGCTTCAATGAATGAGTTTCTCGCCTCTATGGCTGGCGCTTCTAAAATGGTTCTTGGTGCTATCCTAGGCGGTATGACAGCGTTCGATATGGGTGGACCGATCAATAAAGTAGCCACCTTGTTCGCACAAACTCAAGTAGACACACAACCTTGGCTAATGGGCGGCGTTGGTATTGCAATTTGTACACCACCATTAGGTATGGCACTAGCAACATTCTTGTTCAAGAAAAAATTCTCAAAACAAGAACGAGAAGCAGGGAAAGCAGCTGCGATAATGGGCTCTATCGGTATCTCTGAAGGTGCGATTCCATTTGCTGCGAACGATCCATTACGCGTTCTGCCTTCAATTGTAATTGGTGGTATCGTTGGCTGTACCTTCGGCTTCCTAACCGACGTATTACTACATGCACCATGGGGCGGGTTAATCACTGCACCAGTATCAAGTAACATTCCAATGTACGTTGTAGGTATTGCGTTAGGTTCATTAACTACCGCTATTATAGTCGGTCTATGGAAACCGGTTGCAACAGAAACAGAAGAAGATGAATCACAACAAGCAGCACCAATATCAGTACCCGCTGCAGGTGAAGGCGAATATGATGTAGTTGCCGTAACTTGTTGCCCTTCAGGTGTTGCTCATACTTTCATGGCAGCGAAGGCGCTTGAGAAAGCAGGAGCAGCAGCAGGAATTAAAATCAAAGTAGAAACACAAGGTCAAAATGGCATCCAGAATCGTATTACCCCACTGGATGTGGCGAATGCCAAACTGGTTATTCTTGCCCACGATATTCAAGTCAAAGATTCGCAGAGATTCGCGAATGCAAATGTCGTGGAATGCTCAACCAAAGAAGCTATGCGCAATGCCGCTAGCATGATTGTATAAAGTTAACACCGCAAGGTATTCAGCAATAGCCTTTAGCTATCTGACAACTAAACATAATAAAACGAACTAGAAATGGTTCGTTTTTTATTACTCGCAGACTAACCTTTTATCGTTTCCTAGTGTTGTATGCTTTAAACGGCTTCATTCTTTGTCGAAACTATCGACGACAATTGCTCCCATTGATGCTGGCATGGTAATAACGATAATTCTTTTAATGGCCACTATTGGTTCAAGGAGAAATGGTAACTTATTTAAACAAAAAAGAACAAGTGCAACTACCATGGCGGTAATCAAATAAGCGATAAAAATACGAGATATGAAAATAAATGGTCTTGTTTTTACATTTCGTTGAAACACGCTTTCATACGTAAACAGCGCTAAAAAAACGACCGAAAGAATAAAAAGCATGAGCAAATTGACGGCTGGAAGCGTCTCACCTAATCGCCATGCTTCTTCTGAAAATGATATAGGTACTGCTAGTGCAAACGCACCTACAAATATTTGGCTTGCATCCTCAATATTAAAACTTAATTTCATATCAAACCCCTATGATATTGATAAAGCGTAGCAAAAGATTGCCAGTATTACTGTACTAGTTAATTGGAATTGTCATCTTCTTTGTTAAGTATAAAAAATCAGACTTCGTTTCTTCGCTCTTACCCTCTATGTCTGGGCTTACTCCCCTACTATTCAACTAAAAAAGGTTATTACCTTTAACTCATACGTATCATTACAAAATATTATTATTTATATAATTTATGATAATTTTACCTAATCTCAGTCCGGTCATATACTTCCCACATCGAAACAGACAAGCAACTAACAATAGAACAAGTGAGAACAATATGAAGATGAGTCATGTAGGAATTATGGTTGGCGAAATGGATAAAGCTGTTGAGTTTTATACTAAAGCATTAGGCCTTGAAATCGTAATGGGTAAGTCTGAAGTTATTGAAGAAAAAGAAACCGCAATCGGAGCAATGTGTATTGCCGTATTTGGAGAAGGCTTTAAAGGATTTAACATCGCACACCTAGTAACAAATGATGGCATCGGTTTCGAACTGTTTGAAATGAAAGACAGAGAAGACAGACACAATGTCGACTTTACTAAAATTGGCATTTTCCACTACTGTTTAGAAACTGATGACTTCGAAGGGGTTATTGAGAAGGTTGAACAATATGGCGGAAAAGTCAGAATGGATATCATGAGATACCACCCTGAAGATGCTAACCGACCTTACAAAATGGTTTATTTAGAAGACCCATTTGGAAACCTTTTTGAGCTTTATTCACATTCCTATTCAGAAACGTATTCTTCTGAGTATGAATAAGAAAATAGATAACAAATCGTTTTGTTATCGTTTATAAAAATAGCCTCCTTGTTGGAGGCTATTCAGATCGTAGAACATTAAAAAGGCTAAAAGCTAGCTGGCTAAACGGTACAAGCCTTATCTGTACACGCTCAGACCTTGTCTCACCATCTAGGTGCGTCTCGCACCACTTTATTCTTAATGCCTGAAAAAACAATAATTAACCATTTGAATTTAATGGGTTTAATAAATGGCATTATCCCTGCTAACGATTTAATAGCTAGAATAAAGTAAGGAGTCTATATGTTTGTATTCATCGCTATTCTATTATCGCTTGCTGTCTGTTTCATCATGCTTTACGCGTCTTCTAAGCGTAAAGCGAGTTTCCAGCAAAAATATGACCTCGTTACTGATTTAAGAAACCTAGTCACTTTATGTCGACAACATCGCAGTGCAAGCCATTATCTTCTTTACTATGGCAACCCTAAAAGTCATGAAATTCTTATACTAGAAGAAAAAATGTATACAACGATGAAGATACTTATTGGCAAAGCACATTTTGATAATAAGCCGATCTATCGAATACTATTTTCAAAATTATCCAAATTGATTAACGAATGGGAACATATGACCATCAGCCAGAATCAAATGAGTCATGGTAGGATCATTAGGCATTGCGTATTTCTGATTGATGAAGTTGTTTTAGCATGGTTAGTTGAATCCCAACGAACTGAATTGGGAGATGACTATAATCTAAGTTGGCATCAGATAAATGATAGCTTGGAATCATTGACTAAATTTAGAATTGCCATTCAAGATGTTAATGAAAAAGATGGGCTTACGAATCTAAAACCACATGCTAAATCGATGATCACTCGACTTAATCAGCTCTCACTGATCAGTCCTTTGGCGATAGCTTCACCCGCCTGCTCGCTACTTTGTAAGCAATTAGAAGACTTATCCAATTCTGACGAACTCGAATTCACCAGAGAACAACTTTATAAAATGTCGACAGATGCTTCTCTTGTCATCTTCAACACATACGATTTTCTGCTCTCTGATATCGCTGAATCTATCTATGTCCCCTTACCTAAACTGGCGCTTTCTATTTAGCGCCATTAAAGATGTCATACCATTCATAGCCAAACATCCTGAAATAGAGCCAGACTTTATTGAGCGTAATATTTTAAGCTGTGATGAGTCTCTAGCTGTACTAAATGCAAAACTAATTGACGTAGACATAGGAGGCATTATTTGGATAGACGATCATATGAGAGGAACAAGTCGTGAGAGAGCTTTTGTCTACGATTGTTGTAGGTAATTAAATATCGTTATAAAGAAAAAAACCATACTACGTTATAACAGCCTATTAGGCCCAACAACGCAGTATGGTTATATTCGAATTACTTCTCTAGTTTAAGGAAGTAATCGAAGATTTCTGGAACGTTACCGTTACCCATGCCAGCATCAAGTGCCGCTTGTAGGTTAGCAGAAGAACCTTCAGCAATCTTAGATTGCGTACCTAGGTCTTCAACCATTTGTAGGAAGTATCCAAGATCTTTGTTTGCGTTTGCAATAGAGAAGCCCAAGTCGCTCACGCCGTCAACAGTGTAGTTTTTACAGAACTGCATGAATGGCGAGTTAGATGGACCAGTCGACATGATGTCGAATAGTTGCTGACGATCAACACCAGCACGGTCTGCTACTGCGAAAGCTTGAGACATAGCACAAACAGTTGTCATACCCATGAAGTTATTAACAAGCTTAGTTGTGTGTCCTGCACCAAGTGTACCCAAGTGGAATACGTTCTCGCCTTGCTCTTCAAGTACTGGTTTAACTTTGTTAAACGTCTCGATGTCACCAGCTGCCATGATATTAAGCAAACCATCTTTAGCGTGAGCAGGAGTACGACCAAGAGGAGCATCGATCATACCAGCGCCTTTCTCAGCAAGGTCTGCACCAATTTTGCGAGTAGAAGCAGGAATCGAAGTACCGAAATCAACTAAAACAGCGCCTTCTTTGATGCCAGCTAAGATGCCATCTTCAGAATACATTAGCTTTTCAACAACAGCAGAAGTGGTAAGACAAAGCATTACGATGTCGCTAGCTTCAGCCAATTCTTTTGCTGAAGTTGCTTCTTTAGCACCGCGAGCAACACAAGCTGCAACAGCTTCTTTGTTAAGGTCCATAACATTCAGCTCGTAGCCTCTGTTCTGTAGGTTCTCAACCATGTTGCCACCCATAAGGCCAAGGCCAATAAAACCAATGACTGGTTTAGTCATATCCAACTCCCAATAATGTTCGAATGTGTTATTGTATGATTATATGTCCATAGAAAAATTTTGCAACCACTGAATGGTGTATTCCGTGATTGATAAGGGGTGTTATAGAGGTGTTTTTTCGAAAATGCGATATGGAGCATAATAGATTGGGCGATTACATAACGCAATTACATTCAAGTTAACATCGGCATCACATTTCTGGCTAGCTAGAATACTCAACCAATATCATATTTATGTCTTACAATATGCACGATATTAAGGTTTTCTTCTGCGGTAGGAGGTTCGAAAAACTTGGTCACTTGAGTAAACATCGCCTCGGTATCAAATAGAGCACGTTCGGGCTGTACTATACGACGCTTAGCTATTTGAAAAAGACACAGTTCATCATTTACATCAAGGTAAGTAACTTCATGTCTACAACCTATCTCTGAACAGAGCAGAATAAACCATGCTCTTTGACCTATTGTATTAGCTGGAAAATCCATAACAACATTAGTACCAGAATTCAAAATGTTTTGAACATGCGTCTTAACAAAGGGTTTTATTTGACGAGATAGCCTCAAATAGTCTTCGAAAGTCTCTATTTGATTTGGGTAGTGAGCCTCCAACCATTCATCTTCCGAAATACATACAGCGTTATTTTCAGCCGCAGTAACTAACGATTTCGTCGACTTCCCAGCCCCCATTTTTCCACAAAAGAAGAATAATTTCCCTAGCGACTTCATAATACCACCCCCCGTCTCATAGTATTACTTATTAGTGCTTGCCGTTAAACTTGCACTGCAATCTTAAACTGCTGCATCAGTCTACGTAGCTCCGAAGCCAAAGTCACCAGTTCTTCGCTAGAACGTGCCGTATTCGAAGACCCCCCAGAACTTCCTGACCAGCATGACTAATATTACTCATACTTTGGTTTATCTCTTCCGCTGCGACTGATTGCTGTTCACAGACTGTTGCGATTTCTATATTCATACCGCTGATCACTTCGACCGAATTATGAATTTCAGAAAGTGACAGACTTGCTGTTTCAGCATTCGATGCACTGCTAATAACCATATTTTGGCTCTGTTCTATAGCATCCACAGCGTAAGACGCTTTCGCTTGTAACTTATCTATTAATCGATGAATTTCCGACGTCGCTCCTTGAGTGCGTTGAGCCAGATTTCTTACTTCATCCGCTACCACCGCGAAACCTCGCCCTTGCTCACCCGCTCGCGCAGCCTCTATTGCGGCATTCAATGCTAATAAATTCGTCTGATCGGCAATTTCAGTAATATTAGTAACAAACGAACCAATGGCGTTACTTTCTTCACTCACGGATTGAATTTGAGTTGCCGCTGTCTGTATTTGTTCAACTAGTGTACTGATCTCATTTTGATTCGATGTTACAACTTGGTTGCCAATGGCAACTTGATCATTTGCGTTACTGGTAACGGATACTGCGTGGATAGCGCTTCCAGCGATTTGTTCTACTGTCGTCGCCATTTCTGTCATTGCTGAAGCAACATGTTCGGTCTCTAGTTGCTGAGCATTAATGGCCTGATTAGTTTGCTCAGTAGCCACTGCCAATTCTTCAGCAACAGACGCAAGGTGATTAGAAGAAAGAAGCACCTGATTAATCGTATGTTGAAGCTTTTGGGCCATGCGGTTCATTGCATTAAGTAAAATGCCGGTTTCATCCTTTACATTACTATGCAAATTAATATTGAGATCTCCGTCCGCCATTTGATTCGATGCTTCAACGGCTATGCGCAACGAAGTAGTTAATGTTCGAGTAAAAAATCCGCCTAATAAAATTCCAATAATAATACCTATCACACCAATGACCACAATCCCACGAATAGCCGTTACCTCATGTTCCTCTGTTTTGAGTAATGCGTGCTCCGTTAAGCTTTCAATTTTCATCAAAAAGGTTTTTAACTGACCATTAAGCCTATCTTGTTGCTGCTCTAAAGTGGGTAACCTTTGTTCTGCGCTATTAATATCTCCTTTCTCTATATTATCGATTAATAATTGTGCTAAGTTTTCATACTCTAGATGTTCGCGCTTTAACAAAACTATGGATTGATTTAATTCAGCTGTTTGATTCTCAAGGTTATCGGCATTCGCTGTCGAAGACACATCGCGTAATATTTTTTCAGCCTCAATAAGTTGACTATCAATATCGAAACTAAGTGCTTTAAATTGAGAAAATAGTTCGACCACTTCACTACGACTTTGATTCCCAGTGAGACCAGCACCGCGAAAGGATTTTTCAAGCAATAAAGCCCCCTGAAGCTGTTTATTTGCAATATCTGTCGTGATCTCCGTAAGGGGAATATCTTCATCAATGATACTTTGTAGTTCGTTACTGATCTGCTGCATTTGCTTATAGCCAAAACCACCAACGGCAACAACTAATGTTAAAAGGAGGGTAATCAGGACGATCATTTTAGATCTTATTGTAAGGTTGTTGAAAGTACGCATCATGCTTATATAGCTCCCTATAAAATTTAGCCAAATTACATTTACACTAAATACAGTAAAAAATTCATTAATTAGAAACCATATGGTTCCTATTCCAAAGGTTATATCTTAATTTCCCACTACTTGGTTTCTCTACGTAACCGATAAGGCCTACCCGAATAATATCCTTGAATAAAATCAAATGACAAAGACTCCAACATTGAATATTCAAGTTCGGTTTCAATTCCTTCTAATACTGTTTGTCGTCCGTTTTGATGAAGCTTATTCAATAACTGTGGTAAATACGTGCTGTTGACGCCTTGGCAATATTCTCTCACTAACGCTCTGTCGATTTTCACGATATCAGGATTAAGTAGATTGACTCTCTTATGATTTGATTCTTTATTACCGAAATCATCAACCGCAATTTGATTACCAAACTCTTTAAAATCAGACAGACCAGAGAGCAACTTTTTAGTATCGTTCTCTTCGAATTCAGTAATTTCCCACACCATTTGGTTACAATCTATTCCCACTGACGCGAGCCTTTCAAACACCTTAGATATAGAGTACTGGTCACCCGAAATTTGGGCAAACATCGTAGGATGGACGTTAATGAACAACTTCTTCTTTAAATACGCATTACTGTAATTCCTTACATGTATGCTCGCGCAAATAATACCCACATTAGTTATCTCAGTAGCATCTGCAAATAAAGTAAAAAAATGAGTCGGATCGATGCTTTTAGTACCTTTTGATACTCTCGTTAAACCTTCGTAACCATAAATTTCTGACAGCGATTTATTCCAAATCGGCTGAAACACACTTTTTAGTATGTAATCACCGTAATGCCCAACCCACTCACCATCGATTATTTCCAAATGATGTTGTACATCCTTCGGGTCAAACAAATTCATTACAACACCTTCAAATAGACGATAAAACTCATAAATGGAGCAGAAGTGTACGCATTTATTGTGGGGGAATTGTGAAGAAACCTAATCAATGTCTTAGCTCGAATAGCTAATAGCAAGCTTAATCTGTGCTACACGGCAACACTGGACATGTACCTCAATTTTGCATTTCAATTTAATCTCTTCAGCTAAGAGGTGTCCTCTCTCTCCATCCTTTTACTAACATTCCTTCAATTCTCCATTCAGTTTCTTAGGTTATTGCAAGCTAGATCAAACAGACAGTAGCGATGCTGTCCTAAGATTAAGTATCTCAAACAACCAATTAGACCAATTGTAGATCGAGTCTGTTCTAATAAATAAAGACTATCAGGACTGCTAAATGAAGTACTTTAAATATCTATTATTGATACTGCTGATTACATTGTTCTCTATACAAAAAAGCCAAGCCGAACGAAAAAAGAAGATACTGGTCTTACACTCTTACCATCAAGGGTTAGAATGGACCGACAATGTTAGCCGTGGCATAGAAGATATTTTTTCTCCATTACGCTCTCAATACGAAGTCTATTACGAATATCTTGATAGTAAGCGAAATGCAGGAAATGCCTATCTTCAACAAAGTGCTTCGTTCATTAGTACAAAAAATTCACAGGAAAAGTATGAAATAGTCATTGCTGTAGACAACAACGCACTTAAGCTCCTTAACAGCAGGCAGATAACATTTTTAGGAAGCCCACCAATTGTATTTTGCGGGATCAATAATTATGACGATTCTTTAATCAGTGAACTAGATCAGGTGACAGGTATCGTAGAAACCACCGATCATTTTTCCACATTAGATATAATGCACAAACTACACCCTGACAAAAAAACATCACCGTCATTTTAGATAGAACCCCCACAGGTCGAATCATACGAGAAGAATTCGATGCCGTTATTAAGCATTACAAATATATATTTCAATTCAACTTCATGAGTGATTTTTTGCTGAAAGATATTCCAAAATTGGTCAGCGAACTTAATGAAAACGATTTGATATATATACTCACATTTAATAGAGATAGTGATAACAATTTCATTTCTTATACTGAAGGAATTGAAATGATCGTTAAATATACAAACGTTCCGATTTATGGATCTTGGGATTTTTATCTCAACAAAGGTATTGTAGGTGGAAAGATCACGGCAGGCTTCTTACAAGGAGCAACCGCAGCCAAGCAAGCTCTGCAATTTTTAAAAGGGGAGCCTATAGATAACATTGATATAATATTAGACGGCGCAAGTGAGTACATGTTTGATTATCATTTTTTGACAAGAAACAATGTCAATATTAATGAGCTTCCAAAAGACAGTATCATAATAAACCGCCCCGAAAAATTCCTAGAGAAGTATCAATCCGTTCTTCTTAATATTTTTGTTTCTTTGTTTATTCTAGTCCTTGCCATTCTATACAAAGCTAAACAAAAAGAAAGTTCAATGAGGGCAAATTATACTCAACGTTTAGAGAGTAAGGTTAAAGAAAGAACCATCAAATTAAAAGAGGCTAATCAAAAACTAGAGTGGCTATCAAATATAGACGGTCTTACTCAAATATTTAACCGTCGTTATTTTGATACCGTATTAAGTCAAGAATTGCTGAACCATCAGAAAAGTAAGGAAACCCTCGTTTTAATGATATGTGATATTGACTATTTCAAGCGATACAATGATACATATGGACATTTAGCAGGTGACGATTGCATCAAGATGGTCGCTAGTATCCTTAAAGCTCACTGTAAAAAAAATACCGAGATAGTCGCTCGATATGGAGGCGAAGAATTTGCCTTAATAATGCCTAAAACTTCTCACAATGAAGCAAAGGAAAGAGCAGAGGCTATACGGCTAAGTATTGCAGATAAAGCATTGCCGCATCAGTCTTCCGACTTGGGTGATTTTGTTTCGATAAGTATCGGCGTAGCGGTTATGAATGCAACAAAAACCACGACAATCGAAAATATCATCGGGTTAGCTGATGAAGCACTATACAAAAGTAAAAACAGTGGCCGAAATAAGACCACGGTTAAGTCAAACTAGCTTTAAATCCCCCCTTTTCATTCGCATGTACTAAAAGCAACAAAGATTCAACATTTAATGCTATTAAGAAAAACAATTTTCACAAGCTAGTTGACCAAATTCTAATATACACCTCATAACTATCTCTACCCTAGAGGCAAAATATAGCAAATACATTATAATAATTACCGCCACCTAAAATATTCAGAGTAGTAAATACACACTTCTGGATACAGCGAACTACATTGAGGTTTCGATGCACCCAGTAATTTCCCTCACATCTATAGCTCTCCTTTCTTTTAGTGCTCATTGCTTTGCTGACGAACTCAAAATTTTCACTTGGGAAGACTATATTTCTGAAACCCTCATTGAAGAGTTTGAAAATGAGTTTGGCCACACCGTATCTCAAATATATTTTGAAAACGAGATGTTACGTGATGTGGTGGTGTATTCTGGCAAGGCCATGGCCTATGACTTATTCATAATAGACGGCCAAACTCTCACTGAACTGGGTGAGTCTGGGCTTCTTGCCAAATTGCAGAGTGTGCTAGAACAAAAAAACGCCCATTTTACTGATAGTTCGAACCAAACCTGTAGCCCTTACGGAATCCCCTACTCTCATGGAACAATGGGAATTGGATACAGAACATCGAAAGTCGACAGCGAAGTCAATTCATGGATGGATATATTCACTTACGCGATGGAAAACCCTCAAACTGTCGTGCTCCCAAATGATGATCTAGATACAACGGCTATTGCGTTACTTGCATTGGGGTTTGACCCAATGACCGAAAACAAGGACGAATTGGAACAGGCCTACAAATTACTTTTGGAAGTTCGTAAGGAGCTTCTTGTTTTAAGAACGAGTATCGGTTACGCCTTAGACAAAAAGACGAATTCTAAAATGGAAATGGCCGTATTTTACTCTGGTGAAACAGAGCAAATCGCATCAGAAACGAGCCAAGACGATTGGACGTACACAATACCTAGTGAAGGCACGTTAGTATGGCACGAATGCCTTAGTACTCACATTGAAAAGCCGATCAGTCAAGCTTCTATAGATTTTCTCAACTTTATTAACGAACCTAACAACGCAATAATCAACGCAGAAGAGATGTGGTTTGCTAGTTCCAATAAGTATGTATTAGATTCTGCTAGTGAAGACTACCTAGACGATGAAGAATTGTTTCCTAAAACCCTAAACAGCGACACTTGGTTTTCTTACAAAAAACTTAGCATCGAAGCAGAGCAGTACAGAAGCCGGATTTTAACCGTACTACGAAATAATAAATAGAAGACGATTGACGTATGAAATTATCTTCGAAAATTAACTATATACTGCTGCCCGTAATGATCGTCATTTTTTCGATTGCTGGGCTTTTTTCATATAACAGTCAAAAGCTGCAGCTTATGTCGTCATTGTCCGATAAGCTGCATAATGAATTAGAACACATCTCCCATAATCTTGATGAATCTCTTCGAGAGGTTGATTCTATTGCCAGAATGAGTTTAGAAAGTCATTACATCCAAAAACACTTTGAAAAACTACAAAATGACACCGACAGGTATTACCTAGAAAAAGAACTTGTCGATTACATTAATCAACTCGAAACTAACTACGGAATAGTTGAAAGCTTCGCACTATTAGATAATACCGGCCAAGAAATTATCTACTTTAATGTATCTAACCCATTTGCAAAATTTAAAACGAACTCAATAATTAACAGCCACATAAGCCAAATAAATGACACACTTCAAGTCCAAGGAGTCGCACACCTTAATGCCACTAGCTATGAACTCAATAAGAAAGGGGACGAGCTCGAACTTTTAGCATTAAGAACATTTACTCCTGAACAAAGTTTGACTGCTCCAACATTTTCTAGAGGGCAGACGTTATTCACAGCAGTTATCCGTTATAGCATTTCAAATAATTCACAGTATGACGAGAATATCAAAACAAAAGTGAGTCCAGAGACAATCCTCACTATTACTCCCAACACTGCGTCTCATTCAATCCAAAGTGATATTGATATTAATAATATATCGATATCTGATGACACATTGGGCTACGAACTTAACCATACCTTGTGGACCATAAGATTAGCGCTCACCGAAGAGGCATTATCAAAGTTATTCCGCCCATTCCAAGCTCTGTTTACCGCTATCGTTTTGTCGGTCACTTTCGTTACTTTTGTTTTACTTAAATGGCTTATTGTAAAGCAGATAATCAACCCAGTAGAAAGGCTGACTAAACAAGTTGAACAAGTTGATTCTAATAACCTGCTCTATATAGAACGGTCTAGAAACAGTGATGAGGTTTCTATTCTTACAAATAAATACATAGATTTAATCACCGAACTCGATGATCTGGCTAAACGAGATAGTTTAACCGGCCTGCCAAACCGAAAAAGGTTCAATCAGGATATTGACCGAATTACAGAGCGAAGCGCTAAAACACAAACGAAATGTGCCGTCATTTATCTTGATCTTGATAATTTCAAACACGTTAATGATAAATACGGGCATCAAGTAGGTGATAAACTACTGCAGGTTTTTTCTGAACGTTTTGTAGAAGGTTTTGTTGATTTTGAGTGGGATAGATTAACTATTTCCGAGTTCGAGTTTGCACGATTGTCAGGTGATGAATTTGCCGTCATTGTTGGAGGTCTCGACAATTTAGATATCCTCACTCTGTTTACTCATCGAATTATCTCTCTGTTTGATGGTGGGTTTACTATCGATGACACTGTTTATGATATTGGTGTGAGTATTGGATTATCCGTCTATCCGCATGATGCGCTGTCGGCCACTGAATTGGTCAATCACGCTGATTCCGCAATGTATTCTTCAAAAAAAGAAATCGGAAGGAATAGCTACAAATTTTATTCTGAAGATTTAAACCGTGAAATAAAGCGTCATGAAAAGATAAATGAATGTATTAAGGAGTCGATTAGATCCAATAATTTCTATTTAGCCTATATGCCAATTTACGACACACAAAATAGCAAGATAGTAGGTGCAGAGGTCCTCCTTAGAACAACTCATGAAGAATTATCATCGTATGGACCGGCTGAATTCATACCAGTATCAGAATCATCCGGTCTAATCAAAGAGATAGATTATTGGGTGTTTGAAAATGCACTGCGCCAATTGTCCATCTGGATCAAGCAGTTTGATTTCGATGGAACTCTAGCTATCAATTTTTCTTCATGGCAACTTACCAATACTGATTTCGTCAATCACCTATCCTTGTTAATTGACAAGTACCAGATCCCGCCGCAACAGGTTGAAATGGAAATTACAGAAACATGTTTTATACCTGGCAATGACAAAAATATTGGAATACTAAAGTCTTTGCATAAATTAGGTGTAAAAATATCACTTGATGATTTTGGCACTGGCTTTACTGCATTTAGTCAACTGATTAACTACCCAATCAATACACTAAAAATAGACAGAATATTTATCAACGCCATTGATACCGAGTTTACGGACAAGCAATTATTCGATGTTATCGTCGAGATGGCAAAAATATACAATCTTGATGTGGTTGCAGAAGGTGTTGAGACCCTAAGCCAACTTGACTATATACAATCTAAAGGCTGCCAAAAAGCACAAGGTTTTCTCTTATCTAAGCCATTAAAAGAAAAAGATTTTCTAGACAGTTGGAAAAAAAGCATCGAACGTAACCGGATTGTTCCATTCAATCTTGGATGAGCTCATTTAAGTGTAGTGACTTATTCTACTTCTACCTTTTTAACTCTATTACAACTTAGACTTGCCTTGATCCTCTAATTGAGCACCATATTTATTTAATAATACGCCATGTTGTCATGCATAACTGCCGCTAACACCATGATGGTCAACCAATCACTTCAAAATAGTGTTAAAATAAATGCCTGAAAATAAACTAGAGCGTAAACTTGAATCCGTGAGCAAGCCCCCGCTAGAACAGGAGAATCAGTAATGACTCATGAAACAAAAGCAATGGAAGTCCCTGTCGCCATAGTCGATAGAGTGCAGGCGTTAATAGATGCCTATGAAGCTAAAGAAAAGTTCAACGCTGAGTGTAAGTTGGTAGTCGACAATTTGCTTTCCATGGATAATCTTAGCTGTGAGATGGCTGTTTATAGTTTGCCTCAAGATGAATTGCTAGACACGTTACGATTTGTTTATGAGCTATCTGGTACTAATAGCAAGTTCGTTAAAAACATACTTACACAGTGCAGAGAGAATCCCCAAAAGTGTTATCAGACTCTCAGAGAGCATCTGCAAAAAGCCTTTTGTTTAATCTACTAAATGACCCTTCCGTCGTTTCAGCTATGAAAGAAAGCTAACGCTAATATTGCTTTAGTTGAATAAGCTTTCTGAGATCCAAAAAGGGCGTTAGTGTATATTTCATTTTATACGCTAGGCGCCCTTTTGAAAAAGTATTGTAGGTAGGGTTACTTCTGGAGTTGCTCCTTGGCTAACTCCACTTTTGAAAAATCTAAACCTAATTCTTCAACGGCTTCTTTAATTAAAGCAGGGTTTTGCATCACCTGCCCCATCAATAACTGAAGTTTATCTTGAGGTAAACCAAGCTGCCCGATAGTACCCATGGCGGCGAGAGGATTTTCTGTTAGCACTTCAAATAGCGAACCGATTTTCTCATCATTAATACCGTTTTCTTTCAATATTGCAATTATCGGATTCATTACACACCTTTGTTAATTTGTTAACCATTAAATAAATTATATTGTTAGTCTACCATCAGAGCTTGTTGTTTTAATGGTCGTCTTCCGTAAAATTAGAGGGCAAAGATGTTTTCATTTCATTCCAAATTTGACCACTTTCCAATCCATAACTGCGTATAAGCAAAGGCAGTTTTTCCTTATCACCGCTTTCACAAACCTGTAGGAGTTGGCGGTAAAAATTCAATGCCAATTCTCTCGCTTCTGGATTCGAAAAATAATAATTGCCTACTCGATTATATAATTTCATTAAACCATTAAATATAAGTCCATAGATTTGATTTCCAGAATGAAATGCCAAACGTTGGAATAGCATATAATCGTAGTAATTAAATGTTTTCGCGATCAACAGTGATTGACGTGCATCTTCATTCTTTTCACCATCATCTTTTACGCTTTGAACGATTTTATCACCGTAAGGCGAAGCTTCTATAAACGCCTCCCAACTTTCCGCAGCGAGTAAATCTTCACATGAGTCAATTACACGTTTTATTGTTTTTTCGGAGCTTTCTTTATTTGCTTTAAACGCATAACGCATAAATATAGGGCTGATATTAGAACGAGCAGCCAATAAATCTTCAACAATACTGGTGGCGTTATCGGAATCTAACGTCATTAACGTATCCAAAATATGCAGACTAGAGGTTTCCATAAATTGATTAACTTTAGTCGGCTTTCCGTGCTGAATAGTTAGCCATCCATCTCGAGCTAGGCGCTGCAAAACTTCTCGTAAAGTCGTTCTTGTTACACCGATTAGTTCTGATAATTCACGTTCTGCCGGTAAAATCGACCCTGGTGCGAAGCGACCATTCCAAATACTTTCAATTATGTACTTCTCAGCAAAACCTGCTGGACTTTTTGCCTTTATGACCATGTTGTATTTTTCCGATTCATTATTGTTAGGTCGAATTACTCATCATACCACTAGTTGTACTATGAACGAAATCTGAAAGAAACTTTCACCCTGCAGAATTAACGGTCCAGAAACATTAACGAAAAATATAATTAACAAAGCACTGGGCAAAACTTTTGCTTGAAAACGTTCTCTCCATCACAAAACAAGCAGGTTTTTACAGTTTATACGCCTACCTCTTTATGTGTAGATAAATCTTATCTACCTGTAAAACATAACTATTAATCATAAAAACTCGCCTTTTATACCTATAACGAAACTTATCTATAAAATTGTAAAAATTCGTTAATTACATGCTATGCTAAGCGTGGTTTTGAACTACAAATTTTATGCCCTTTATGTATTTAATGGATTAATTGTAATTAAGGCGTTGAAGTAAGTTACTTAATTACACTTCTACTAGTTCAGGATAGGAAGTGCTTGTCATCGTTGTCTGCTTGTTAAACGTATGGTATCAACCCAGCTTACCAATAACATAGCAAATAGCAGTGCATTTGAATTTACGCCTTAGTTACAAGCATAAGAACAACATAATCATCAACCTGTAAGAGTATTAACATGCCGATTTCACTCGGGAACGCTTTGATCAAAAACTTCCTTGGCAAAGCGCCAGACTGGTACAAACTAGCCATTATTGCCTTTCTCATTATTAACCCAATTGTCTTTTTTTACGTAAGTCCATTTGTGGCTGGTTGGATGCTCGTTGCAGAGTTCATCTTCACACTAGCAATGGCACTAAAATGCTACCCTCTTCAACCTGGAGGTTTGCTTGCTATTGAAGCAGTGGCAATTGGTATGACAACACCTGAACTGGTGATGCACGAATTAGAAAATAACCTAGAAGTGTTGCTTTTACTTATATTTATGGTAGCTGGCATCTACTTTATGAAGCAGCTACTGCTGTTTATTTTCACAAAAATACTGCTCGGTATACGTTCAAAAATACTACTTTCAATGGCGTTCTGTTTTACTGCTGCATTTCTTTCTGCCTTCTTAGATGCGCTAACAGTTATTGCAGTTGTTATTAGTGTCGCGATTGGATTTTACTCTATCTATCACAAGGTTGCTTCTGGTAAAGGAAGTACTTCATCACACGACCATACAACAGATGACCATTTCTCTGAATTAACTCGCGATGACCTAGAGAACTACCGTTCATTTCTACGTTCACTACTAATGCATGCGGGTGTTGGTACAGCCTTAGGTGGTGTAACAACCATGGTTGGCGAACCACAAAACCTAATTATTGCCGATCAAGCTGGCTGGTTATTTGGTGAATTTATAGTGCGAATGCTACCCGTCACCTTACCTGTCTTTATTTGCGGTATGATCACCTGCGCGCTCGTCGAAAAATTTAAAATATTCGGCTACGGAACTGAATTACCTGATCATGTTCGAGCTATCCTTAATGACTATGACCAAGCCGAGAAGAAAAAACGCACCAAGCAGGACATAGCTAAACTTTATATTCAAGGCCTTATCGCTGTCTGGTTAATTATTGGTTTAGCACTTCACTTAGCGTCCGTTGGTCTAATTGGTCTGTCTGTTATTATCTTGGCCACAGCGTTTACCGGTGTCATTGAAGAACATTCATTAGGAAAAGCATTCGAAGAGGCGTTGCCATTCACCGCTTTACTCGCCGTATTCTTTGCTGTTGTAGCCGTTATTATTGACCAACATCTGTTTGGACCAATTATTGATGGTGTATTAGCAATGGAAGGAAGCCGTCAGCTAAGTATGTTCTATCTTGCGAATGGTTTGCTCTCTATGGTGTCTGATAACGTATTTGTTGGGACCGTATATATCAATGAAGTTAAAACCGCATTGGACAACGCCGTAATATCTCGTGACCAATTTGATTTATTGGCGGTCGCTATTAATACGGGTACAAACCTGCCTTCCGTTGCGACACCAAACGGACAAGCCGCGTTCCTATTCTTGCTAACCTCAGCATTAGCACCGTTAGTAAGATTGTCTTATGGCCGTATGGTAATAATGGCTTTCCCTTATACGATTGTTCTTGCCATTGTTGGTTTAGTTGGAATTACCTTCTTGTTAGATCCAATGACAGCTTGGATGTACGACATGGGATGGCTAACACACCATATTGCGGATGCCGCAGGTGCAGCGGCTACGACAAGCCATCACTGATAATTATTATTGACCATTGAACTTATTCAGTATAAAAAGCTCTGACTAATCAGAGCTTTTCTTATTTAGGATGTTATTAAGTGAACCTTCTTGCTTCTCTTCATGTTTTTTCTCGCACTCGACTTTCTTGGTTGTTACTTTTCATCTTTATTGTTTTTTTTAACGCTTGTGCTTATACCTTCCAACACGCAATGAAACTCGACCCATGTGTGATGTGTATTTATGAGCGAGTAGCTATGATTAGCATAGGAATTGCAGCTCTTTTTGGATCGATAAATCCACAGATTTTAGTTATTCGTTGGCTGGGTATTCTGGCGTGGGGGGCAACCTCATTAAAAGGCTTAATGCTGGCCTTGGAACATGTTAGTTATCAAAACAATATCTTTGCTACCTGCTCTCCACTTGTCTTTCCTGAATGGGCTCCATTGAATAAATGGTTACCCTCTTTTTTGAAGCGACGGGTGATTGCAGTGAGATAGTTTGGCAGTTTTTAACATTCTCTATGCCACAATGGCTAGTGGTTATTTACGCGGCGAGTTTTGCGGTTGCCTGCGTCTTCGCTGTTGCACAGTTCTTTAAAGTTTAATAGCTCAGTTAGCAAAGTAATTTTAGCCCTTAGATACACACAACCTGTTGCTCTGGAGAAACAACCAAAACAACCGTTGCGCTCTTAATGCGAATCGTCAGCACCTCCACGAAAGTGGAGGTATACCTACTAAAATCCCGCGAAGCCGAAGCCACTCTACTTACCGCAACACTGCTTAAATTTCTTACCACTTTGGCATGGACAAGGGTCATTTCGACCTATGCCTTTATAAGGGTTCACACTTTGTCCCTTTTGACCAACCATCAACTCATCAGCGGCTAAAGCCACTTCCATGATCATCACATCCAATTTAGGTAGGAAATCAGCCAATGTAGGTGGCTCGCCAATACCAGCATCCTTCATCTGTTGTTGAGTCTCGTGCTCATCTATTGCCAACATAAATGTTGTCAATAAGGCTTGCAGCATAAGAAGTGTACTGTCTAAAACTTCTACTTCTTGGTACTGTGTTTCAACCACTGGCCAAACCGTCATAAAACCTTCAGACAAAGCACTAAGTTGCTCTGGGGTTAATTCCGAAAGTGTGTACTCACTGCGCTGCAATATATTATGCTGTTCGTTAATGCGAGGAACTAAAAAGCTACTTGCTTCCTCTTTGTCGACACCGGCAGATTGACACCAAATTTCTGGCTCTAATGGTTTAACAGCGAAATTAGATGCAAGTACTGCACCTTCAAGAAAGTAGCAAGATTCGCCTTGCCAATCTTTTGGTAGTTCAATGGTTTTCATTACACGAGTTCTTGGTTTGTTTTGGTTGCATAAGAATATCTGAAAAAAGACAATTAACCTACCTGTAGATTAGGTAGATGTATACTAAGTTTCCAGATAGAATGCCCGCTCTTTTATTATCGGTAAATTATTTATATGCGAGTAATTCTGGGCCCAATGGAGGGTGTTCTCGACCATTTAATGCGAGAAATCCTTACAGACATCAATGACTACGACCTCTGCGTTACAGAGTTCGTTCGCGTTACTGACCGGATACTTCCAGAGCACGTCTTTACTCGCTTATGCCCAGAGCTAGAAACAAGCTCATTTACCAAATCCGGTACTCCAGTTCATGTGCAACTACTAGGGCAAGAGCCTAACTGGATGGCAGAGAATGCCATTCAAGCGGCGCAGTATGGCGCAAAGGGGATAGATCTAAATTTTGGGTGCCCTGCCAGACTGGTGAACCGAAGCAAAGGCGGTGCCGCACTTTTAAAAGAGCCCGAACAAATTCACAAAATAGTGAAAGCTTGCCGCGAGGCAGTATCAAGTGATATACCCGTTAGTGCCAAAATTCGTCTTGGGTGGGAAAACCCAGATGATTGCTTTGAAATTGTCGATGCAGTCGAAAATGCAGGGGCAGATGAAATCACTATTCATGCTCGCACTAAGATGGGTGGCTATAAAGCGAGTGAAATAAAATGGGATTATATTAAGCAAATTAAACAGAAAAGCTCTATCCCAATCATCGCTAATGGTGAAATTTGGAACTATCAAGACGGTCAAGACTGCATAGAAGCCACGGGAATAGATTCGCTTATGGTGTGTCGTGGTGCCTTTAATGTGCCTAATTTAGGCAATGTTGTTAAATACAATCATCAATCAATGCAGTGGAAAGACGTTGTCGCACTATTACTCAAATACTCACAATACGAAATGAAAGGCGATAAAGGGCTTTACTATCCAAATAGAGTGAAACAATGGCTTGGTTACCTTCGCAATGAGTATGACCAAGCCAACACTTTATTTAGAGAAGTTAGAACCTTTAAAACCGCTTCTCCTATCGTGGATGCCATCAAAAAATATCAGGCAGAACTAACTTAACTTCCCTATTTTTACTATTTCCACCTGCCATGGGGACATGGAAAGAATAAGTTCACCATTGTGAACCTCTAGCAATTTATGTTCAAAATAGCTGCGCCCATTCGCATTTTCGATACCCAATTTCCAAACGGGTATCGAAAACTCAATCTCGGTAAAGCTTAGTGCCACAATAGACACTTCTGTACCAAGCTTACGCGCATAAACAATATGATCATCAGAATAGCTTAATACCTCAAATGACCCTTTTTGCCACTCTGCGTTTTCTGTGCGATTACGAATTAAGCCTTTGAAGAATGGTATCCAACTAGACGTTGCTACTCGTTCCCACGGGAAACACCTGCGGTTATCCGGATCTTGCTCACCTACTAAACCTACTTCTGTTCCATAATATAAGCATGGGGTTCCAACAAAGGTAAACAGCATCACCGCAGCCATACGCATTTTTTTCTCATCACCTTTGAGCATGGTCAGAAATCGCACCGTGTCGTGACTATCCAACTGATTTAGCTGAGAAAGTTGATTTAACCAAGGTATCTTGGCATTGGCTTCTCTTATCCAATAGATAAAATCAGCTGGTGTTAATGAAATAGGATCATAACTAATATCCAGTTCCGCTAGCAAAGCACGGACAGGGTGCGCAAAACCATAGTAATTCATCGAACCGTCTTCTTGGTCACCTTGAAGCCATTGTGTTGCCTCAAAAAAATGCTCGCCTAAGACGTAACTTTCAGAGGACACTGATTTTGTTGCTTCACGAAATTGGCGCACGTAGTATTCATTATTTTTTGCCCCATCGCCTTCCCCAAGCATATGAATAACATCAAAGCGCCACCCATCAATTGCATACGGTTCTCTTAACCAGTGTTTAATCACCGATTGGTCGGATTGATAGATATAATTTCTAACTTCCTCGTTTTCAAAATTTAAAACGGGTAACGTAGCGACACCTTTCCAGCCGAGATAATTTTTAGAATCGCAGTCAAAAAGATAGAAATGACGATAGGGTGAATCTATATGATGATATGCACCTGAGCTACCCTTACCATTCTTATCAAACCAAGGATGCTCTTCTGAAGTATGATTGAACACCGCATCTAAAACGATTTTCAACCCTCTAGCATGTATTTCCTTGCTCAACTCAGCAAAATCTTCATTGGTCCCTAAATGAGAATCGACATTCAGATAGTCTGTCGTATCGTACTTATGGTTGCTATTAGACTGAAATATCGGGTTAAGATACAAAGAAGTAATACCCAAGTCTTGTAGGTAATCTAGCTTGTCTTTTATCCCTTGCAAATCGCCACCATAAAACTCGACGCTGGAAGACTTTTTGTAGTCTCCTATCTCGCTACCCCACTCTTTTTTGACCACATCAACCGTACCCCCACGAATTTGATACTCACCGCTTTTTACGCTTATTTGAGGATTACCGTTACAAAATCGGTCCGGAAATATTTGGTAGAAAACCTGCTCAGATACCCATGCTGGTGGCTGATGGTTCGCATTAAATTTGAAGTGGTATTCTTTACCAGGAATTCTTATGTGAGAGCACCGTGCATCTAACCAGAATTGCTGCTTACCCATAATTATCTTAAACACGTAGTGGGTGATATCTCGATCACTATTAATTGGGATAGAGGCTTTCCATAAGACCAAACGACCTTCCTTCCCTACACGGCTCATATCAACCAAATACTCTTCATTGTCAGGTTCATGACGTACCTGAACCTTATCGAACTTAAGATCTTCCGTTGTAAGGGTGACAGTAAGCACATTATTTTTAAAACATAATCCGTCTGGAGTTTGAACGTGGCGTAAATAAGGAAGGTTCATAGTCTGACTCAATATTAGAGATTTAACATCAGTCTAAACCATGGATAGAAAAGAAAAATCCCCCTTCAAAAGAAGGAGGATCACATTTATGGGGTTGAGATAAAGGGCGTAGAATACCCTATTCAAAACACTTAACTTAACAGCAAACTATCATCCGTTAACTCTTCGCCTCGGACTTTAGAAAACATCTCTAGCAAATCAGGTACTGCCATATTTGCTCTTTGTTCACCTTCAACATCTAGTACTATTTTACCTTGATGAAGCATGATAGTGCGATCACCACAAGCAAGTGCATCTTTCATCGAGTGCGTAACCATCATCACTGTAAGGTTAAACTCTTTTACTACTTTTTTAGTTAAATCAAGAACAAAGGCCGCCATTCTTGGATCCAATGCAGCTGTATGCTCATCTAATAACAAAAGCTTACTGTCAGAAAGTGTCGCCATTACAAGACTAACTGCCTGGCGTTGACCACCGGAAAGTAGACCAATATGGTCACTTAGCCTATCTTCTAGGCCCAAACCTAAAATACTAATGCGTTCTTGGAAAATCTTCCGACGTTTAGAAGAGATTGAATGATGCCATCCCCTACGTTTTCCACGCATGTAAGCTAAAGCCATGTTTTCTTCAATGGTAAGGTCACCACAAGTACCCGCTAATGGGTCTTGAAACACACGGGCACATTGACTGGCGCGTTGATCAACCGTTTGGCGAGTCACATCTAAATCATCGATACGGACCCTTCCACCGACCATAGGCGTTTCACCCGTTACCGCACCAAGTAAGGTTGATTTACCTGCTCCGTTTGAGCCTATTACGGTTAAAAACTGATGTTCTGGCACTTCAACTGAAACACTTCTAAGTGCTTTATTTTCCAAAACGGTTCCAGGGTTGAAGGTCACCTGAATATTCTCTAAATGAATCATACGGCATCTCCTGATTCTTTCTCTGACTTGGGTACTGCAACGCCTTCAGCTGGCGCGAGTGCCTTTTTTGCCTTTAGGTTTCCTTTCACTTTTGGAGCAATAAGTGCAACGGCAACCAATACTGCGGTGACTAAGTTCAAATCCGATGCCTGTAAACCAAACATTCCAGAACTTAACGCGAAGGCAACGGCAAGTCGATACAGTACAGAACCCACGATGACGGCTGTAACTGCAACCCAGATCTTTCTTCCGGGAATCAAAGTTTGCCCTAAAATTACCGCAGCCAACCCGACAACTATTGTACCAGTGCCCGAAGTCACATCAGCGAAACTGTTTGTTTGAGCAAATAGTGCTCCTGCGAAACCGACAAAGCCGTTTGATAAAGCAAGGCAGAAATAAGTATAAAAAGCGGTGCTCGCACCCTGAGCTTTAACCATACGTGCGTTAACACCTGTCGCACGTAAACCCAAACCAAAGTCACTGTTAAGCAGCCGAACAACAAACCAAGCGGAAACAAGGACGAGTACACCAACCAATAAAGGGCGGATGTATATAGAATCTCCGTATGCTTCAAATGGTGTCAGTATGGTATCTGATCCTAAAAGCGCGATATTAGGACGTCCCATGATTCGAATATTAATTGAGAAAGCAGCGATCATGGTCAAAATAGAGGCGAGCAAATGCAGTATTCCGCAACGTACAGCGAGAAATGCGGTTACCCAACCAGTTGCACTTGCAGCAATAATAGCTAAAAATGTAGAAAGCCAAGGGTCTAATCCAGCAACGATACCTGTCGCGGCCACAGCAGCCCCCATAGGGAAACTACCATCCACTGTAAGATCAGGAAAATCTAAAACCCTAAACGTAAGATAAACGCCTAAAGCAACTAGACCATAAATAAGCCCTATTTCTAGTGCCCCAAAAAATGCAAAAGCAGACATACATACTCCTTCTCTGCTTACACTAACGCATATATCTCGTCAGTATAAAAACTCTCAACCAACCTTGCATTGATTGGCCGAGAGGTATTTCTTCACCCATTACCAACAACATTCATTGTTGGATTCGGTATTATTTTACGTCAGTCGCGCGATCTAGCACAGATTGAGGAATAGTAATGCCAAGTTTGTCTGAAGCTGTTTTGTTAACGATAAGGTCCGAACCCTTAGCCACTTTAACGGCAATATCACCTGGTTTCTGGCCTTCTAGGATAGCAACAACATAATCAGCTGTTTGCACACCAATTTGGTAATAATCAAAACCTAACGCAGCAAAAGCACCTGCTTCGATATAGGTTGTTGTTGCGCCAAATACCGGTGTTTTCGCTTGGTTTGCAGCAATCGTCATACCTTCAATTGCACTTGCTACTGTGTTGTCAATCATCGCGTATATAACGTCTGATTTAGCAGAAATTGCCTGAGTCGCACTTTGTACATCAGCACTTTTAAGGGCTGTTGCCTCAACTAGCTCTAGACCATTTGCCGCAATGCTTTCTTTTAGCAGTTTCATTAAGCTAACTGAGTTTGCTTCACCTGGGTTATATACCACACCAACTGTTTTCACATTTGGAAGCAATTCTTTAATCAACTCGACGTGCTGCGCTATTGGAGAAAGGTCAGAAAGTCCAGTGACGTTTTTACCTGGTTTTTCTGCATTACTCACTAATTTCGCACCAACAGGGTCGGTAACCGCCGTAAATACAATTGGAATATCACGAGTAGCCGCCACGAGTGCTTGCGCTGTCGGGGTTGCGATACCAACGAGAACATCAGGGCGCTCACCAACAAACTGACGAGCAATTTGAACCGCGATAGCTGGGTTACCTTGAGCTGTTTTAAAATCAAACTCTAGGTTTTTGCCTTCTTCGTAACCTTTTGCTTTTAGTCCATCCAACAGACCTTGACGAGTCGCATCTAGTGCTGGATGTTCAACAATTTGAGAGACTGCTACTTTTGCTGTTTTAGCAATAACACCTGTAGACGACAGTAACGCTGCTCCGGCAATAACCGCAGTAGCAATAATCTTACTTGCTTTCATCTTAACTCCTTGATTAGCAATTTTTTTTGTTGCAATGCTGTGCTTGAATTTATTATTTTTTTAACTTGTACGTATTTGTTTACGCTACGTAAACGTTTTTACCAGTTACAAGGCAGGAATGGAAGAAGAGTTTTTTATTAATTTAGGGAATTTATAGAAATGTGAGGTTTGAGTCTTGAGTCTTGAGTCTTGAGTCTTGAGTCTTGAGTCTTGAGTCTTGAGTCTTGAGTCTTGAGTCTTGAGTCTTGAGTCTTGAGTCTTGAGTCTTGAGTCTTGAGTCTTGAGTCTTGAGTCTTGAGTCTTGAGTCTTGAGTCTTGAGTCTTGAGTAAAAAATAGCTTTTAAAAACACCAATGCAAATGTTTTTTCAAGATTCGAGAAGCGAAGCGCTCAAGATTCAAAAGACGATCATCTATACTATCTTTACAGTGTTTAAAACCAGCGTTCTAGCGCCGACTTATCCAACTGTCTAAATGCCCGATTTAAAATAATTGCCAATTCTTTATAGCGTGGCTTTGGACTTATTGGTTCTAATGCAAACCCAGTTTCGAGTATTTTTTGATGAAGCTCTCGATACCAACCAGCAAGAGCAGGAGGAAGTTTAGTATTCGAACGGTTACCTAGCCACCACATCCCTTGTAAAGGTAAGCTGATCGCGAATAATGCTACAACAACTGCCTGTGGCATCGCTTGCATATTATGGAAGCTCATCTGCATAAGAAGGCTGATCATCGCCACAGCGGGCATGACCTTGATACCAAAACGAGTGGCCTTAATAATACGATGCTCTGGAAATATAGGCGACAATTCCTTTCGCATAGGCCAAGTATCCATATATTTTTGTCCGTTTCTCAGACTATGGAAAAGTCCGGGGTTAGTATTCATTCCTACCTCACGCTAAAAAATATTTGAATTGTTCAACATAATTTATAAAAATATTGACGAAAATTAAAAATTACTCAATTTTTTTTGTTATCTTGGGCTATTATCGCTATTCTTTGCGCACCCTCAATGTCATTGTTGCTCTAATTTACAAATTAGGCAAATTTATGGCGATGAATAGCTCGGAACGCTAGCATGATCATCACAGTCTGATCATGTCTTATTTTATGGATAATGACGTTTTTTTGACCAAGATTAGTGCATGACCAAAAGAGTCGGCTATTCTTGAGTTAATTTTTAACCAAACTGATATTTTCAGACGATTAACAGGTAGTCACACATGTCTAAGCTAGTTTTAGTTTTAAACTGCGGTAGTTCTTCTCTCAAGTTCGCTATTGTTGATGCAGATAATGGTAACGAGCATCTAACCGGTCTTGCTGAATGCCTTCATCTTCCAGAAGCTCGCATAAAATGGAAGCTCGATGGTAAGCACGAAGCTCAACTTGGCGAAGGTGCGGCACACGATGAAGCACTTAAATTTATCGTAGAAACTATTCTTGCTTCTAAGCCAGAACTTTCTAACGCTTTAGCTGCAGTTGGTCACCGTGTTGTTCACGGTGGAGAGAAATTTACACAATCAGTATTGATTGATGATGAAGTAACCCAAGGTATCGAAGATTGTGCCGCACTTGCACCTCTTCATAACCCAGCAGCTATTGTTGGCATAAAAGCAGCTCAAAAAGCATTCCCATCGCTACCTATGTCTGCGGTATTTGACACTGCGTATCACCAAACAATGCCTCAAGACGCATACTTATATGCTTTGCCATATAATCTTTATACTGATCATAGTATCCGTCGTTACGGTATGCACGGTACTTCACACCTATTTATCGCACGCGAAGCTGCGGAGCGTTTAGGCAAGCCAGCTGACCAACTTAACATCATCAACTGCCACTTAGGCAATGGTGCCTCTGTTTGTGCAATAAAAGATGGTAAGTCAGTGGATACATCTATGGGTCTTACTCCGCTCGAAGGCCTTGTAATGGGAACTCGTTGTGGTGATATCGACCCTGCAATCATCTTCCACTTACATGATACTCTTGGCTACTCAGTTGAAAAAATCAATACCATGTTAACTAAAGAGTCTGGTCTACAAGGGCTAACTCAAGTGACATCAGACTGTCGTTATGTTGAAGATAACTATTTAGAAAAAGAAGATGCAGCACGTGCTATGGGTGTGTTCTGTCATCGTCTAGCAAAATATATCGCTGGCTACACAGCCACTCTTGATGGTCGTCTAGACGCTATCGTCTTCACTGGTGGTATCGGTGAAAACTCTAGCCCAATCCGCGAACTCGTTCTAAACCGCCTAGGTGTGTTTGGCATTGAAGTAGATAATGAGAAAAACCTTAAAGCACGTTTCGGCGGCGAAGGTGTCATCACTACTGAAGAAAGTCGTATCCCTGCAATGGTTATCTCTACAAATGAAGAATTAGTCATTGCCGAAGACACTGCGCGACTAGCAGGTCTTTAAAAAATGAACTGGCTAACGAAAGTTAGCCAGTTTTGATTTGGGCCTCAGAAAATATCAACCAAGTGAATTCATTTGGTAAAAATATAGATAATTGCTGAGCCTTCCCCTAAAATCAGAGGTATTCTACGAATGTCCCGTACTATTATGCTTGTACCTATCAGCGCTGGTGTAGGTCTTACTAGCGTCAGTTTAGGTGTAATCCGCACGATGGAGCGTAAAGGTGTAAGTGTTGCGTTCTTTAAACCAATTGCTCAACCACGTCATGGTGGTGACCAACCCGATCTAACGTCATCAATTATTAAAGCAAACAGCGATATTAAAACGTCTCAATCTATCTTCATGCATGAAGCTGAGTCTCTTATCGGCAACGAAAAGATGGATGTTTTACTTGAGACAATTGTAGGTCGTTATAATGAGTTAAGTGATGCCGACGTGACCTTAATCGAAGGTTTAGTTCCAACAAGAAAGCATCCATTTGCAAACCAAGTTAACCAAGAGGTTGCAAAAACACTTGGGGCTGAAATTGTATTTGTGGCTACTCCAGGCACATACAATACTGCACAGCTTAGAGAGCGTATTGAGCTTGCTGCTTCTAACTTTGGTGGCACCAAAAACAAAAATATTGCTGGCGTTATTATTAACAAACTTAACGCACCAGTGGATGATGCAGGTCGTACACGCCCTGATCTTTCAGAAATCTTTGATGAAGCCGATGCTGCCAAGCAAGCAAACATCAAAACAATGGAAATCATCAACTCTAGCCCTATCCGCGTTTTAGGTTGCGTTCCTTGGAGCATTGATCTAATCGCAACTCGTGCTATTGATATGGCAAAACACCTTGATGCTGAAATCGTTCACGAAGGCGATATGTACAACCGCCGTATTAAAAGCATCACCTTCTGTGCGCGCTCTGTGCCACATATGGTTGAGCACTTTAAGCCAGGCTCGTTGCTTGTAACATCTGCAGACAGACCTGATGTTATCGTTGCTGCCGCTCTTGCTGCAATGAATGGTGTTGAGATTGGTGCTCTACTGCTAACTGGTGGTTATGACCTACCAGAGCAAATCGTGAAGCTTTGTCGCCGTGCATTTGATACTGGCTTGCCTATCTTTAAGGCACAAGGTAATACATGGCAAACATCGCTAAACCTTCAAAGCTTTAGCTTAGAAGTACCAGCAGATGATAAAGAACGTATCGAGTTTGTTAATGATCACGTTGCAAGCCACATTGATGGCCCTTGGATTGAATCACTTACCGAAGGTACTGAAGGTATTCGTCGCCTAAGTCCACCAGCATTCCGTTATCAACTGACTGAGTTTGCTCGTCGTGCTGGCAAACGTATCGTTCTTCCTGAAGGTGATGAACCGCGCACAGTTAAAGCTGCGGCTATTTGTGCAGAACGTGGCATTGCAACTTGTGTTCTTCTTGGTAATCCAGAAGAAATTCGTCACGTTGCAGAGCAGCAAGGTGTAGAACTAGGTGCTGGCGTTGAAATTATCGACTCTGCTGCCGTACGTGAAAAGTACGTTGCTCGACTTGTAGAACTACGCTCTAAAAAAGGCATGACAGAAGTCGTTGCACGTGAAAAACTTGAAGATTCCGTATTCTTGGGCACGATGATGCTAGAGAACAATGAGGTTGATGGGCTGGTTTCTGGCGCTGTGCATACAACGGCTAATACTATCGTTCCTCCGTTCCAGATCATCAAAACAGCACCAAATGCGTCTATCGTATCTTCAGTGTTCTTTATGCTGCTTCCAGATCAAGTATTGGTCTACGGAGATTGTGCAATTAACCCAGACCCAACGGCTGAACAGCTAGCTGAAATTGCTATTCAATCTGCAGATTCGGCTACTGCGTTTGGTATTGACCCTCGTGTTGCGATGATCTCATATTCTACTGGTGAATCTGGTAAAGGTGCTGATGTAGATAAAGTGCGCGAAGCAACTAAAATTGCTCAAGCGAAACGTCCTGATCTTGTTATCGATGGTCCACTTCAGTATGACGCTGCTATCATGGAAAACGTAGCGGCTTCTAAAGCGCCAAACTCTCCTGTAGCGGGTAAAGCTACCGTATTTGTATTCCCAGACCTAAATACTGGTAACACAACATACAAAGCTGTACAGCGTTCTGCTGACCTAGTCTCTATCGGTCCAATGCTTCAAGGCATGCGCAAACCGGTAAATGATTTGTCTCGTGGTGCTCTAGTAGACGACATCGTTTACACAATTGCATTGACAGCAATTCAAGCTGAACACGGCTAATACGCTTACGAAACGAAAAAACCCGAAGATAAATTCTTCGGGTTTTTTATTGCCTAAACTAAGCCACGTGACCAATTTGATATAAGGCTAGTTAACCTTGTATTCCAACAATTAGCCATGGTGCGTTTGCAACGGTTAAATCACGTTCTAGATGCCAGATATCGTTGATATCTTCTTCGATGCCTTCCACTGAATCGCGATAGCGTCCACTAAACTGAAGACTTAATTGCGCTTTAGACGCGTCATAATCTGCACGAACAATTTCAGCATCAACATACATAACGTCCGTATGCTGTTCACCTTCTAGTTTCGCTCTTTCAGATTTCAAATCATCATATAAACTGGTTGATACGTACTCTTCTATTGTATTCAGTTCATTGTGGTTCCATGCCCCTTGAAGGATACGATAGTGCTCACGAGAACCATTAATAAAAGCTGCTTGATCAAACCCTGGTGGGTAGTTATGAGGAATATCACTTTGGCCTGCCGAACCAAAACCTGTCGCAGGCTGAGCTTGTTCAAAACTTTGGTAATTCGGCTGCTCTCTTTGATAAGTGTTTCCCGCACCAGAATACGCTTGTTGATTCATGGTATTTGCTTTTGCACCCAACATGCCGCGCAAAAACTTAAAAGCAAAATAAGCCACTAACCCCATGATAAGGATATCCATAAACTGGATACCTTCGAATGCGCCACCGAAAAATGCCGCTAATAAACCACCAGCAAGCAGACCACCCATTAAGCCGCCCATGAGGCCACGTTTACTACCAGCCGGGGTCTGCGTTTGATCTTTTTTAACTGAGCTTGTGTTGTTTTGAGTTTGTTTAGGTGCTGTCTTGAAGCTTTTTCCAAAAGACTTACCACCACCAAATCGTTTAGCTTCTGCAATAGGGGTTGTGGTTACTGTAAACACAATTAAAGCAACCATTGCTAGGATACGTTTCATTCTCTTCCTTTTCTTAGTCTTATAGAACTACTCAAATCAGCCAAATAGAATAACTATCTAACTTTATATTACCGCATGATATATGGATATCAGCTATTTTTATATGTTTTGTTAATACTGGAATGTATCGAAATATTGCAAAAAAACGCTTTACGACGAAATAGCCCTCTTTACTCTTGACCTTTTGCAAGCGCCACTTAGAATAATGAACATTGTTCATTTTTATATCTTATCGATTTGAAAAGATAAGTATGGCGCTCAAATAACATGGCACGCAGAAACGATCACACTCGCGAAGAATTAATTGAATTGACCTTGCAGAAGGTAGAAGAATTTTTAGCGGATCACCCTCATCATGACCTAAGCCTAAGAAAAGTTGCCACTCAGATTGGTTATGTTCCTAGTACACTGGTCAATGTCTTTGGCAGTTATAACCTCTTGTTGCTAAAGGTTGTTGCACGGACTGTTGACGAACTGCAATTGGAATCTTCCAAAGCGCTTGAAAATTCAAACAGCACAAAAGAAGCACTCTATAACCTTGCCTATTGTTATCATGATTTCGCCCAACAAAATCCCTACCGTTGGCAACTGATATTCCAACACACCATGAATGGTGAAGAACTGCCCGAATGGCAAGCCAACCGTATCAACAATATGACAAGCATATTAGAAAAGCTGGTTGCTATTTTGTCACCCCATAAATCGTTTGAAGAGATTGTCGAGGCCAGTCGAGTATTATGGGCCGGAGTACATGGCATTACCTTGTTAAGTGTTGACGATAAATTTTTCACCTCTTCACCTATTGATGGAAAAGCCCTAATCGAAAATTTACTGACCAACTATTTAAAATAATTGGTATGAATAAGGTCATTCATGTCTGAGTTTAATTCACCCCCAACTAAAAGTACTTCATTACTAACTCAAAGACGTTTTTTACCTTATTTCGTTACGCAGTTTTTTGGTGCATTCAACGACAATATTTTTAAAAATGTTTTGCTAATATTAGTGGCTTTCGCTGCCAGTAGTAACCTCTCTATTTCTTCCAATCTTTTTATTAATTTAGCCGCTGGACTGTTCATTCTTCCTTTCTTTCTATTCTCAGCAATGGCAGGAGAACTTGCTGATAAATACGATAAAGACTGGTTTATACGAAAAGTGAAGTTAGTTGAGATTGGTATCATGGTGCTAGGCGCTATCGGCTTTATTACTCAAAGCTATGAAGTTTTGCTTCTGTTACTCTTTCTTATGGGGACTCAATCCGCTTTTTTGGCCCGGTTAAGTATGCATTGTTACCACAACACCTAAAAAGAGAAGAGCTTTTAACTGGTAATGCACTCGTTGAAACAGGAACCTTTCTTGCTATTTTGTTGGGCACCATAGGTGCTGGTATTATCGCATCTAGCGAAAACCCCACCCTTGTTGCTGCCATATCTGTGGTTACTTTTTCAGTTTTTGGTTATTTAGCTAGCCTTTATATACCGAAAACCCCTGCTTCAAATCCAACTGCAAAGATACATTGGCAACCGATAGTTCAGACCAAAAACACGCTTGCGATTGCTAAAAAAGATAGCGTGACACACAAATCCATTATGGCAATTAGTTGGTTTTGGTTTTTAGGTGCTAGTTACCTCACACAATTTCCAAACTTCACTCAGATTTCTTTGAATGGTAGTGAAAGCGCGGTTTCATTTCTTCTCGCACTTTTTTCTGTTGGTATCGCTCTGGGTTCACTGCTGTGTGACCAATTATCTAAAAACCGAATTGAGTATGGATTGGTCCCTGTTGGTAGCTTAGGGATAACACTATTCGGCTTATTAATGGCTTACTCAGTACCTAGCAACTTGCCGTCACTCACCACTTTTGGTGACTTTATTAGTTATAGAGAACTCTGGCCAACCTTCACTTATCTATTACTATTAGGTGTTTCTGGCGGGTTATTTATTGTGCCTCTTTATACGGTAATGCAAGTTCGAGCGAAAGATACAATGAGATCTCAAGTGATCGCAGCGAACAACATCTATAACGCCTTATTTATGGTCTGTAGTGCCATACTTGGTATTGTTTTACTCGGCATAATGGAGATGTCTATACCCCACTTCTTTATGTCGCTTTCCGTGCTGAACTTTGTAGTGGCTATATACCTTTTTTCTCAAGTTCCGATATACGCGGTTCGCTTTGTCGTTTGGATACTCACTCATATCACTTATCGTATGAAGCATATCAACCTGCACCATATCCCCAAAAACGGCGGTGCGTTGTTAGTTTGTAATCATGTAAGTTATATGGACGCGCTCTTGTTAAGTGCTGTTTGCCCTCGATTAATTCGTTTTGTCATGGAAGAGGATTATGCCAACGTAAAACCACTTAGACGCTTCTTATGCCGAGCCGGCGTTATACCTGTCTCCGCGAAAAATGGCCGTTCGATACGTAAAGCATTTAAAGAAGTTGAGCAAGCACTCACCAATGGCGAAATTGTCTGTATCTTCCCTGAAGGCCGATTAACTGGAGACGGTGAAATTCAACCGTTTATGCGTGGAATTGATATCATCATCGGTCGCTCTCCTGTTCCTGTGATACCACTGGCCTTGAAAGGTATGTGGGGAAGCTATTTTAGCCGACATAAAGGAAGAGCCTGTAAAGGTCTTCCTAATCGTTTTAGAGCGAAGTTAGAAATAGAAGCAGGTGAGCCAGTATCGCCAAAAGAGGCGAATGCATTATATATGCGTGAACAGGTACAAAAATTACGGGGTCACTATCAGTAGCTCTTTCAATAGCTCTTTTCATTTAATTATATTTAACGATTGGTTAAATAACTTAAGACATACTAAACATAAAAGTGACGCTATGATGTACGCGACTTTTATGTAAAACGGCAGCAGAAATGAATAGTAAACACATACTTTTTTTCATCGTTGGAGCGGCTTGCTTAACTCCTTGGGTATCTTCACCTACAGCATTAGTTATGGGCTTTATCTTATCGAGTTTAGGCTTTGTCCCTCAAGAACTACCTATTAGTAAGATGACCAAAAAATTACTGGCCTACTCTATTGTTGGGTTAGGTTTTGGTATTCATTTTCAAGAGGCGCTTGCTGTTACAGGAGAAGGTATTGGTCTTATAATTGTCTCCATTTTTAGCACACTCACCATTGGCACTTTAGTAGCAAAAAAAATAGGCTTAAATAGAGAAGGGGCTTATTTAATTTCTGCTGGTACCTCTATCTGCGGTGGTAGTGCAATTGCTGCCGTTTCCCCTGCGATAAAAGCCAATGATGAACAAACCGGCCTAGCTCTAGCCGTTGTATTTGTTCTTAACTCTATTGCACTCTTTATATTCCCTTTGATAGGCCATGCTCTTAATTTAGATCAGCACACATTTGGTACTTGGGCGGCTATTGCTATCCATGATACATCTTCAGTTGTTGGCGCTGCCTCCGCCTATGGCGAAGAAGCATTAAAAACAGCAACGACCCTTAAGCTTGCTCGTGCACTTTGGATAGTTCCTGTTGCATTTATTAGCGCGTTATTGTTTAGAAACAACACCAACAAAATAACGATACCGTTTTTCATCTTGTTTTATTGTGCTGCGATTTTAGTAAGTGATTACTTACCTCAGTTTGAGGCTGCATATAATGGGATATTTACGATAGCGAAACAGGCGTTGGTTGTGTGTTTGTTTCTAATTGGCTCTAGTATTTCGTTGGATAAAATCAAAGCCGCTGGGGCAAAACCGCTACTATTTGGTGTTTTCTTATGGGTAATGGTTTCAAGCTTATCACTTACTTGGCTGACGCTGGCGTGAAAATAGATAAAATACAATAATTAGAAATGCACCTAACTCTGCTAATGACTTAATCACGCCTTGGGTAGACAACGCAGTAACGATTAATAATACCGCTGAGGAAATCAATACAATCTTCATAATGAAAGCTCTGTAATAACTAATAGGCATATTATTAGGCTTTCTTATAAGAAAAATAAATTCAGTTTTGGACTAAGAAATAACTAATTACTCAATTAAATTACCTTTTTCTTGCTAACGCGTGAAGATATAAACCATTCTTTAACTTTTATCCGAGACAACTTTATAGATGGGTCTTGCGATACCACTTTTGGCATTTCAAAGTATTCATCAGGCCACTTAAACTTATCTAATCGTTGGAGTAAGAACTGCTCGAACTCTTCTTTATCTAAGGCATGTTCACTCTGTATGATGGCAATTGGCCTTGCTCCGTATTCATCATCTTGAACAGGGATTATAACGGCATTCAAAATATTTTCGTGTTGTGTTAAAACAGCTTCAATCTCTTCACAATGAATGTTTTCACCACCAGATATAAAGAGATTATCCGCTCGACCTAGAATCCGTAGTTCATCATCTTGCAAAACACCGAGATCTTTACTATCAAACCAACCATTTTCTACAATTGGCTTCAGTTTCCCCTGATAATAATAGCCAGAGGCCAATGTATCACCACCAATATAGATACGCTGCTCTTCTACTTTAAGTTTCCGATTGGGTAATAAAAAACCGACACCTTCTTTACCATTAACTTGTTTAGCCAACACTGTAGAAGCTGCCTCTGTCATACCGTAACCTAACCAAGTATCTATACCTCGTTGGTTCGCCTCTAGTACTAATGGCAACGGTATATGGCTTCCTCCTAGTAGTACACGAGTAAGAGTCAGTTTTTCTCCATAACTCAGTATTCGCTTCAGTTGAGTAGGTACAAGGGAAGCATGCGTAACACCTAGAAGATCGGTAAATAGATTCTTTCCTGAGCCAATTTTTAATTGGGCTCCTACAGTTAGCCACCTCCAAACAATTGCTAGTCCTGATACATGAAACATAGGCAAGCTAAGTAACCACGTATCATTAGGTCCAAAGTGAAAACGAGCCAATAGACCTTGAGCAGACGCTTCATGTTGTTTATGTGTGTGCGCTACCGCTTTTGGAGGGCCCGTAGAACCAGACGTAAATACAATACTAACAAGATTTTCTGAGTGAACTCCATGAGTTATTGTAGGGTAAGGTTTTGCAATATCCTTTGCTGTTAGTTTTAACAACGAGTAGTCTTTACCTAAGCACATTCTATTGGCATGTCCGAGCGCATCACTGCCAAACCAAACACTTTTACAATCTAAAGTATCCAATTTTGGAACAATTACGTTTTCGGTGCTTGGGGTAATCAATGCAGGAACAGCCCCAAGATTGACACAAGCTAAATAGGTAAGTAACAGCTCAAAACTATTCTTAGAAACAAGAGCAACAGCATCGCCTTGGACAATATTTTGGTCGCGTAAGGTCGCTGATGCATTATTTACCAGTGATGTTAACTGCGCCCATGAGTAACGACTATTGTCCGAAACCAATGCGCATTTATCTGGACTTATTTCAGACCACTTCAACAACCAATATTGAACGCTATTGTCAGATTGACTCATTATTTAAGACTACTTACTAGAAATCTATTGTTGAGTTTCACTCAACCAAACTACGGATTGTTCATCCAGCGAAATAACCGGAAGATCGCACTGAGGCCATTTAACTTCAAGTTGAGCTGCAAATAGCTTAATCGTATCTAAGCCCGGAACGGAGGCTGGAGTCTGCCACCGTGCAAGGCGCGCAAGTTGGTTGAGACCCAAACTAGATTCTATACTCGAACTGATCACTGGGGTTATTCCTAGACGTTTAGCATTCTCGATAAGGGATAAGCAACGATAAAGAGAGCCAATTAACGTCGGCTTTATAATGATTACTTTGGCTCCAGTTAGCTGCCCTAACTCAAAATCAGGCGTTGATACTGCACTTTGCAGCGTTTCGTCCCATGCGATAGCGATACCAGTATCAATAGCGAAGGTAAAGCTTTGCCCTGGCTCTTTGCATGGTTCTTCCACAAACTCTATTCGTTGACGGTAAGAAGGGTTAACATAAGAAGCGAACTTTTTAGCTTTTTCTAACGTCCACGAACGGTTGGCATCAAGGCGAAGCCGGAGATCAGGGATAGATTCTAAGAAAAGGTTTACCAGCATCCCATCGCGTATAGGCTCGTAAAGTCCTACTTTAATTTTAGTCACTTTTCTTTCTATAGGTAGGGCATCTAAAATCGGCAACATTGTATCAGGATCACCGGTACAGAGTGGTGCGCTGTCATAATTACCTTCTAAAGGTAATTCACCGGAAAGCTCAAACTCTGCAAAAGATAAACCACTCGCAACAGATGGATAAAGTTCATCGTAATTAAACGCATCACCTTTTACCCAAAGTTCTAACTGAGCCTGCGCCTGTATACCAGCCTCTTCTGTGGTTTCCTTACTAAAACCAACCAAAGGCGCTATTTCACCTCGAGCCTTTTTACCTTGTTCCGTGAGCTCGACTATCCACCCGACTCTTTCTGTTAGCTTACTATCTCGAAGAATAACTCCGCTATCCATTGGAAGTTGGTATTTAATTAGTTTCGCTTGACGCATGAAGGCCTCAGTATGATGATGTAGAAAATAATTTTAGAACGAGTAGCTTGCTCAAAATACAAACAAGCAGACTGCTTTACATGTTGCTTAATGACCAAAATGGAACACTAAGCAACGTAAAATTTATACTAAATAAGAGTCTATGGATTTCTTGGAAATTTAGAAAAGTCTGGACGACGTTTTTCATTAAACGAATTACGCCCTTCTTGCCCTTCTTCTGTCATGTAAAACATCATAGTGGCATTACCTGCTAACTCCTGAAGCCCAGCTTGACCATCACAATCTGCATTTAACGCAGCTTTCAAACAACGCAGAGCCATAGGGCTATGCTGTAGAACTTCTCTACACCAGCGCACGGTTTCTTTTTCAAGTTCTGAAACGGGCACAACCGTATTAACTAAGCCCATATCAACGGCTTCTTTTGCATCGTAAAAACGACACAGAAACCAAATTTCACGGGCTTTTTTCTGACCGACAATACGAGCCATATAAGAAGCACCCCAACCACCATCAAACGAACCAACTTTAGGCCCTGTTTGACCAAACTGAGCATTCTCTGCTGCGATGGTTAAATCACACATCATATGTAATACATGGCCACCACCAACAGCATAACCAGCAACAGCCGCTATAACGGGCTTAGGACATGTGCGGATTTGGCGTTGAAAATCAAGAACATTGAGATGATGAGTGCCTTGTTCATCTCTATAACCACCATAATCGCCACGAATTTTTTGATCGCCACCGGAACAAAATGCATCCTCACCTAAACCGGTAAGAATAATGACACCGACCTGTTCGTCATAGCGAGCATCCGCTAGTGCCTTCATCATTTCATTAACGGTTTGAGGTCGAAAAGCATTGCGAACTTGAGGACGTGCTATCGTGATCTTAGCGATACCGTCTGCAGACTTGTGATAGTGAATATCCTCATATTCAGCGCTACAATCTGCCCAAGCTACAGGGGCGTAAAGTTCTTCTTCTGTCATTCCAACTGTTCTTGCCATGTTTTGATCCAATTTATGTCGTTTTATCTTGCTAAAGCATTTGCTCTAACTGTTTAATTTTGTTGCATATTAACTGTGCAAATTTTACAGGTTGCTCTTTATGAGCATTGTGCCCTGCACCTTCTATAGAAGTAAAAGATAGCTTACTTTGTCTAGCTAGATCTAAAAATTTTCTATCCTTTTCACCACATATGTAGTGAATAGGCATGTTGCTATTTACCAACTTATCTAACAGGTAGGGTTGATTTGCTAGTGAGGTTGTGACTAACATTTCAGCGATAGCGCTTCCTTTATTGTGCGCTCTTCTTGTGATCAGTTCATCTCTTTGCTTACTATTTAGAGAGCTGAACACCGCTTGCTGATACCAATCGCTTAAAACTTGTTCAATTGGCTCTCGCGTAAACCTGTCTGCCCAGTGGGTATCATTTATTAATCGTTGTTGTCGCTCTTTACTATCCCTGAGGCCATAATTTCCACCCTCAACAAAATATCCAACAATATTAAGCCCAGCAAATATTCGATGAGTTGCGCCAAACATTATTAATCTGGCACCTAAAGAGTAACCTACAATAACTACCGGCTTTTCAGTGCCAACATGAGCTAAAATGGATGTATTTATTAACTGACAAGTATGAGAAAAACTGACTGGGTTTTGAAGACTACTTTGACCATGACATGGAAGATCAACCGTTAAGCATGGGTACTGGCTTAGGTTTTCTATAACCTCTTTCCAATCCTCTCCACTGCCTAATAAACCATGTAAAAAGACCAACGTAGGTTGGTCATTATTTGGGCTTACTTCATGACATCGATTAACATGAAGCATGGACATCTTTTACTAACTTTTTAATGTCATTAGACGCTTCACCTGCGAGTGTACGCATCTCTATCAGTAACGCACCTCTACCAGAATCGAGATGCTCTACTGCAACGCCTACAAGCTCATCCATAGTGTCTGGCTTAAGGTATATAAGGCCAAACTGCTTTGCAGCATATTTAAACTCAAAACCATGAGGCATTTGGTACAAAACTGCTTTTTTATCTTGCGGTACAGGTAATAGATCAAAAATCGCACCACCATCATTATTAGTCACTAAAATCACACAGGGTGTTTTGGTATGGGTGAATAATGAAAGTGAGTTGAGATCATAAAGCAACGAGGTGTCACCTAATAGAACCACTAGCGCTTCTTTATTTATCCGCTGCACTCCAGCAGCAGTCGCCACCAAACCATCAATGCCTGACGCGCCTCGGTTGGTGTAGGTTCGATTTCCTCGTAGAGCCGTTACCATATCTAAGAGTCGGACAATTAAGCTATTACCGATAAAAAGATCATTTCTACCCACTATTTCGGGTATCAACAATGCAAGGTTTAGTTCAGTAAAGGCATCATTTTCTAAGGCACATTTTTTTACTTGTAACGCGTGTTTTTTTAGTTCTTCAGCCCACGATTGATGCTTACTGGTTAGCTGCGATCTAAGCATTAAATGATCATTAATCCACGCACCAATTTTAGAATGGATATGAGTTTGGGCGAGGTGATCCGGATTTAATTGTTTTTCTTCGTTGCAGATCAAGTAATACTCTGCTTCAAACTGCATACACTGCTGCTTAATAAAGCTATTGAGCGTTTTCGACACTATTCTGGAGCCAAACTGCAAAACCAAATTACATGGCTCAAGCATAGTTTTGCCACTTTCCGTTCTTAACCAAAGATCATAATACTGCCACTCGCTTGATACACCAGATTGAGGATCGCACAACACTGGCCATCCCATTGCATCTGCGAGTTCTTTTGCTTTTTCAGCATCAGCTACATCAACACTACCAATAATGATTAAACCTTTATATGACTGCAACGCAATTGTATCGTTGATACCGCTGCTGTGCCTACGGATATGTCTAGTATAAGGAGTACGGCTGGTTTGCCACGCATTCACACTTAACAAATAATCGTTATAAATAGACTTATCGGCATCAGAATAAAGTGGTTCTGGAAACGGGCAGTTAATGTGAATGGGGCCTTCAGATTTCCTCTGCTGATACATTATTTTATCAACCGAACAGAGCAACCAAGTTATAGGAACACTTTCACTGGGAGTGGGAAGATTTAGAACCCCGTTAACGTGTTGCGAATATATACCTATCTGATCTATCGCTTGGTTTGCCCCACAATCAATCAGCTCGGGCGGACGATCTGCGGTTAATACAACCAATTTTTCGCCCGTAAGCTTAGCTTCCGCGATAGCGGGCAGTAAGTTAGCCACAGCCGTTCCCGAAGTTACAATTATAGCAACAGGTGACAAACTTGCTTTCGCCATACCTAACGCAAGAAAACCTAGACCTCGCTCGTCAAAATGAGTGTGCAAGGTTAATCCAGAATGACTGTCAGCTTCTAGTGTAAGTGGCGTAGAACGAGACCCCGGAGCAATACAAACATGTTGAACACCAAGCCTAACCAACTCTTCCAGTACGATTTGAGACCAAATACGATTCAATACCGCTTGATCGGTTTGTCGGCTCTCGGCCTGTTGACTCATAAAGCGACTCCCAAGGGGCTATTCTCTTCTAGTAAACTGAGTAAGGTAGCTGTTTTCCTGTCAAGCTCTATCCATTCTACATCGGCTTGAGAACCTTTGACAATACCAGCTCCAGCAAACAGTTGTAACTCGTTACCACTCACTAAGGCGCTTCGTATAGCCACACAAAATTCTGCTTTTTGATGACTTATATAGCCCATAGAACCGCTGTACCAGCCACGGGAAAATTGCTCATTTTGCTGAATATAATTAATAGCCTCTTCTCTTGGCAAACCTGCAACAGCCGCTGTTGGCTGCAAAGCAGATAACAACTGAACACCGTTTATCCCTTTCTTCAATCGAGCATGAATTTCTCGCTTTAAATGTTGAACTTTACGAAGACGAATCAGCCTAGCATCACTCTGAGAGGTTATCTCATTTGAATGCGGTGTTAACCTATCAACGATATCGTCAACAACATATTGGTTTTCTGTAAGATTTTTTCTGTCTTGTGCAAGCCAATTCGCCATTTCCAAATCTTGCTGAGCGTTCTCACCACGACCAATTGTCCCGGCTAACGCCTCGGTTTCTAATTCCAAACCATTCCGACTATATAACCTTTCTGGTGTAGAGCCGATAAAAGCCTGTTTCGCATCTAATGCAAATAAGAAATGAAAACTATGTTTGTTCTGAATCCAGCTTGATTTGAGTAGCTGGGTGGCAGAAATAAATCGATCGAGCTTAATCAGGCTCTTTCTCGCTAAAACGACTTTTTTAAATTCATTTTTATCTATTTTTTCTAATACATCTTCGATTTGATGACGCCACTGTTCTTCGTTAGGGACATGAACGATAGATTGTATATGTGAAGACACCGGTAAAAGCGGTGCAGCATCAACAGTAAGGTTTCTTAACGCTAAAATAATCGCGTCTTTATCATCGCCTAAATTGACACAAAGTGACCAACTGTTATCAAACCTAACTAGTTCGATTTGCGGAAGGAAAAAATAAGCTGAAAGACCTCTGCCATCGTTTTCAGGAAGACTGTCAAAAGATTTCCCCCCAAATACGCTGATTTTCACCTAAAATAGTATATGCAGGCGCAGGCTCCGAAAAAGTATGCACTTTTCCTAGTGCAACGACCTCTTCACGTGTATCACGAGATTGCCAATAAAACTTAGGGAAATGAGGCTGAACCTCAAGCCAATCAATACATGCGCTATCTATCGCGCAGGTCAAAGGTTGAGCAATTCTGATGTCTTGCTCTTTAGCGTTGGCTACCTGATTAATTAATTCATCGATGGCTTGACTAAAATGAGACAAATCTACCTCTAAGTGTTTAAGAACAATATTTAATATTATGCACCGCACTCTATTTGCTGACTAGCACCAAATCAAGTTAGATCCTAACTTTTGAGGGGGTCATAGGAGAATATAGTCCAAAAGGGGTAACATCTGATTAATTTCTAACAGATTTTTATACTATAGAATTGCAAAGTGGTGTACTTTGATAAAGGATAACAAGACTTAAGGGGAATTGAACAATGTATAATATCGGGATGTCTGCAAAACTCGATAATGTCTGCTACGACATTAGGGGGCCAGTACTCAAACATGCTAAACGTATGGAAGAGGAAGGCCATAATATCCTAAAGCTCAATATTGGGAATCCCGCCCCGTTCGGATTTGACGCCCCAGATGAAATTCTTGTTGATGTTATCCGTAATCTCCCTACATCGCAGGGGTATGCGGATTCCAAAGGCATCTATTCCGCCCGTAAAGCCGTTGTGCAGCATTATCAACGCCGCGGCATTCGAAGCTTAGATGTTGAAGATGTCTATATCGGTAACGGTGTTTCAGAGCTTATTGTTATGGCACTACAAGCGTTGTTAAATAATGGTGACGAATTGTTAGTGCCCGCACCAGATTACCCATTGTGGACGGCTGGTGTCTCACTATCAGGTGGAACACCCGTTCACTATATATGCGATGAAGAATCAGATTGGTATCCTGACCTTGATGACATCAAAAAGAAAATAAACAAAAAAACGCGCGGTATTGTTTTAATTAACCCAAACAATCCAACGGGTGCAGTGTATAGCCGAGATTTTCTACTCGAAGTGATCGAAATAGCACGCCAAAACAATCTACTCATATTCGCTGATGAGATTTACGATAAAGTCTTATACGATGGCGCTACGCACACCACCATGGCGAGCTTAGCCGATGATGTTTTAATGGTCACATTCAATGGGCTATCTAAAGCCTATCGTGTATGCGGCTTCCGAAGTGGTTGGATGTTCTTAACCGGTCCGAAACACCTAGCCAAAAGCTATATTGATGGGCTAGATATGCTCGCCTCAATGCGTCTATGTGCCAACGTGCCTATGCAGCATGCTGTCCAGACAGCGTTAGGTGGCTATCAGAGTATCAACGAATTGATACTTCCTGGTGGGCGGTTACTCGAGCAAAGAGACAAGGCTTATGAACTGATAACACAGATACCAGGAATAAGCTGTGTGAAACCAAAAGGGGCGATGTACCTATTTCCTAAAATTGACACCAAAATGTATAACATAAAAGATGACCAAAAGATGGTTCTCGATTTCTTGGTACAGGAAAAAGTACTCTTAGTACAAGGCACTGGCTTTAACTGGCCAAAACCAGATCATTTCAGAATAGTCACTCTACCGCACGTAGAAGACTTGGAAATAGCGATAGGTCGATTTGAACGATTTTTATCTACCTATAGTCAATAAATAAATCTATGATAAAAGGCTCCTTAATTGGAGCCTTTTTCGTTTTAATCTACGATACAAGATACTAAAATTTTAGAACAGGACACACACCTAACTCGTAATGAATAAGGATCACTCAGTGAAACAACAGCAAAGTACATTCATGGCATGGGTCACTCGTATGCCTTTAATTAAAAGATGGGCCTTAATGCATTGTTTTCAAGAAGAAAATGTTTCGGAGCACTGTCATCAGGTATCAGTTATTGCACACTTATTGGTCGTGATAAAAAACAAACGTTATGGTGGTAATCTAAGCCCTGAAAAAGCGGCTGTTGTCGCTATCTATCATGAAATTTCAGAGACTAAGCTTCAGGACATAAACTCTAAAACCAAATACCATAACCCAGAATTTACTGCCGCTTTCAAAAAGCTAGAGGATATTGCAGAACAAGAGTGTTTAGAAACTCTGCCAGAAGACCTGCGCGATGAATTTTCAGACCTTCTAATACAGAAAAATGTGGATTCTGAATACAAAGCTATTGTTAAAGCTGCGGATATCCTCTCAGCCTACATCAAAACAATGAATGAGCTTCGATTTCACAATGATGAGTTTTTGCATGTAAAAGAAGGCCTTGACCCTCGAATAGAAAAGCTCATTGAAAACATGCCAGAAGTAAAAGATTTTATGGATATATTTTGCGACAGTTGCACAACTACTTTAGACAAAATATCAGGTTGAATTTTAACTAGGGCATACACCACAAGAACTAATAAAGGATGATACTTTGATTTATCAGTGCCACTAATAAATCAAAAATATGACGAATATACCAAATTGGCATAACGTTAACTTCAATAGCCGTTTATTATATATGGAGTTAGCGATGACAACAGCCAGAAAGCAACTCGTTTGCCTCGAATCTACTCATTATTATCATTGTGTTTCACGCTGTGTACGCCGTTCCTTTCTTTGCGGTGAAGATTCCACATCAGGTAAAAGCTTTGAACACCGCAGAGGTTGGATAGAGAATAAAATACATTTTCTAACATCGGTCTATTGTATTGATATTTGCGCTTATGCAGTGATGAGCAATCACTACCATATAGTTACGCATGTAGATAAAAATCAAGCCAAAAATCTTACTTTACATGAAGTTGTCGAACGTTGGTCTAAAGGGCATAAACTTCCTAAATTAATATTAAAATGGCAACAAAACCAACTCTTCGATAAGACAGAAAGAAAAATCTGCAAAAGTATTATTGGACGTTGGCGTGCTAGATTGTGTAATTTAAGTTGGTTTATGAAAGAGCTTAATTACGACATTGCTTGTAGAGCCAACAAAGAAGATAGTTGCAAAGGTCATTTTTGGGAAAGTCGATTTAAAAGTCAAGCTCTAATGGATGAACAAGCTCTTTTCGCAGCCATGGCTTACGTTGATCTAAACCCTATTAGAGCAGGCATAAATTCGGTACCGAAAGAATCCGAGTATACGTCAATAAAAACAAGGTTAGAAGTACCAAGTCACCTGCAAGAAAAAGCAACGGGACTGCTACCATTCACCGGTATTTCAAATAAAGAAATACTTAAAGGTATCCCGTTTAGATTCATCGATTACCTAGAATTGATCGACTGGAGCGCAAGACAACTTAGAAAAGACAAAACGGCGGTCCTTTCTTCACTACCATCAATACTCGAACAACTTAATCTCACCCAGGCGAATTGGCTAAAAACGTATACCAATATCGAAAGAACGCGCGTCACTATGATTGGCAGCTTTTTGGGGCTTAATAAACGTAATCACCTGACAAAACGAAAACGGGCTTGCGTTTTACAACTAGATTTCAACTAATACGGCACACTATTTTCTCTACAATTATCCACAATACTAAAACGGTCAATGGCCAATAACCCAGCTTCGCCCGTGATTTATCACAAAAAATTCAAACGGGCTCACTTTAATATCATGACATCTCAATACAGATAAAACTCACTCTGAATCTCCGCAACTTAGATGCTTTTGAAGACATGTATTTGGTGTGTGTCCTCAATGAGAAGTGTGTGTCCCTAAGAAAAAGTAAGTACATCATGTATCACGCACTCCTTTGCCCCAAAAACGCTAACTCTGCAGTGATATCGAATAGAGAATTAAAATCCGATATTGCCTCTTCTATTTGCCATTCCTCAATACCCGTTTGGATAATGACTAATTGTGATAAGCCTTGCTGAATAACGTTGGCAAAACGGTGTTGAGAACCAGTGATACCGGTTTCTACGCTTAAGGTCCTTCCTTCGCTACCATGCAGTTTTTGTTTTAAGACTTGGGTCAATTCATAAACAGAAAGTGAAGATTCTATACGATACAAATATCCTTTCTCGATTTTTTGCCTACACCAATAATCTAGATCATTAAGATTCATAGGTAACTCAGAAGCGAAGATCGCAGCACTATGATAGTGACAACCCTTTAGCGTCACGGGTGTATGTTTAAATTCAGGCTGGCCTGAAAAGTCATCGGTATGGGGAGCAATGAGATCACACGGTTTACTATTTTTAGCCGTAATGTTGTTCCAATGAATCGGTACAAATAACTGTTTTTGTAGCATATTTTTTGTAACTTCAACTCTAGCTTGAAACTCTCCCTGTGCATTATAAATTTTTGCTACCTGCCCATTTTCAACATCAAATTCCGCCGCTGTCTCTGGATGGATTAACACATAAGGTTCTGTTCTATGTTCTGCTAACCGAGCGGATAAACCGGTTCGAGTCATTGTGTGCCAATGATCTCTTGTTCGGCCGCTGTTTAATAACAATGGAAACTCATCGTTGGTATGGCTTTTCGGTGAAGCATGTTGTATCGGAATAAACCTGGCACGTTTATCGTCGGTGAAAAACTGGTAGTTTGAAAAAAGACGTTGATTAACAATCTCTGTTTGAAGTGCTTTTACTGGCCATTGTTGCGGCTCGAGACGGCTATAACCTTTATCGTCTAAGTGAGTAAGTCCAATAAGATCAAGATCTCGCTGGCCTTCTCTATTTCCTTGTATCGTTAGTTGCGCATACTCACGGAAAACTTCCCCCTCGTGGCGATAATTAAATGCCTCTTTGAATCCCATTTTTTGTCCAACTTGGCTTACTATCCACCAATCTGGTTTCGCCATACCAGGGCTTGGTAATAAACGGCGTTGACGAGATATTCGACGCTCTGAATTAGTGACCGTTCCAGATTTTTCGCTCCAACCTTGAGCAGGCAGTACTAAATCGGCAAAGCGCGTGGTTTCTGTATCCTCAATACAATCAGAAACCACCACATACGGGCAGGTTTTTAGTGCCGCTTTAATTTTTTCACTATTAGGTAAACTAACCACAGGATTGGTTGCCATTATCCATACAGCCTTTATTTTCCCTTCAGCCATCGCGTCAAACATTTCGACGGCTTTTAAACCCGGTTTAGTGGCTAATTTGTCCGTTTTCCAAAAATTTTCGACTGTGGCAATATGCTCTGGATTTTCAAATTCCATATGTGCGGCAAGCGTATTGGCTAACGCGCCAACTTCTCGTCCACCCATAGCGTTAGGTTGCCCTGTCACTGAGAAAGGACCACAACCTACCTTACCTATTTTGCCTGTAGCAAGGTGACAGTTAATAATACTGTTTACTTTGTCAGAACCTGAACTAGATTGATTAACACCCTGAGAATAGATAGTGACGACTTTTTCTGTTTCAGCAAACAGCTGATAAAAATTAGTCAATTGCTCAGTCGTTAAACCAGTCACCCGATCTATCCCCTCTTCGGATTGAGACAGTTCTAGAGTGCGAGCAAAACCATTGGTATGAGATTCAATAAAAACCTCATCTAAACACCCGTGATTGTTTAGATGATTGAGTAAACCGTTAAATAACGAGACATCTGAACCGGAATTAATAGCCAAATGCTCATCAGCAATAGAACATGTGTCTGTTTTACGTGGATCGACTACAACAATTTTCATTGCTGTATTATTCTGTTTAGCCGTTCTCAATCGTTGAAACAATACTGGATGACACCATGCCAAGTTGGATCCAACTATTACTATTAATTCCGATTGTTCAAGATCGTCATAACAAACAGGAACGGTATCCGAACCAAAAGCCCGTTTATGTCCCACCACTGAAGACGCCATACAAAGGCGTGAGTTACTATCTATGTTGCTAGTCCCCATAAACCCCTTTATAAGCTTATTGGCCACATAATAATCTTCTGTAAGCAACTGACCTGAGACATAAAAAGCGACAGAGTCAGAGCCGTACTTTTCGATAGCCTCAGAGAATTTCCGTGCGACCTGAGATGTCGCAGTGTCCCAATCTAGTGGCTTACCGTTCTCAATACTATAATCAACCGGCTCTAATGAACGGCCATCATGAATTACAGTATCTCCAAGAGCAATCCCTTTGGTACATAGCTTTCCAAAATTAGCCGGATGACTTTTGTCTCCACGAATTTCAAGTTCTCCAGACAATTTTGGCCGAGCTTCGACACCGCAACCGACTCCACAATACGCGCATGTTGTTTTAATCCATCCATCAGTCACAAAAGCACCCTCACCTTTCGGATAACACTCACTATTAATACCTATATAGCAACATACGCACCAACTGTAAGATTAAAACAATTACAATATTTTTTACACTATAAAACAGTAAGTTAAATTTACATCTAACCCTAAAGTGGTAGGCACTTTCAGGCCATAATCGACAACTTAGTAATGAGTTTTGCACCACTAAGTTCATTTTTGCACCATTACGAGCCATTATTCTCATAATTAGATTAAGCACATCTATAATTACCTGTAAGAAAAACAACAAAACACAAGATTAACTAATTGTTTTTTAATAATTAAAATTAATAATTAACATTTTATTATCATTTAGGCACTCATATTGCAAAGCCCTCTTCGTGAAGTTTCAAGTATGTAAAAATTCAGATGTAGGAAGCACGAGTATGGAAAAACATTACATGAGCCCTGGCGTAGTAACACTCGTTGGAGCCGGTCCGGGAGACCCTGACTTACTGACAATTAAAGCAGCTAAAGCCATAGAGCAAGCAGAACTAATAATTTTCGATAATCTGGTTAGCGAAGCTATACGTGCTACATTTCCTGCGCACGCAGAAACCTATTATGTAGGCAAAGCGAAAGGTCACCACAGCGCAACTCAAAACGATATCAATCAACTTCTGATTAAACATGCTAAGCAGGGTAAAAATGTATGCCGAATCAAAGGGGGAGACTCATTTGTTTTTGGTCGAGGTGGGGAGGAAATGTTGTTATTGGCTCAAAAAGGCATTCATGTCGACGTTATACCCGGAATTACTGCAGCTTCAGGTTGTACAACCTATGCTCAAATCCCTCTGACTCACCGTGGTTTAGCACAAGGGTGCACATTTATTACAGCACATGCGGACAAGCAACTTGACTTGGACTGGTCCGCATTAGCAAAACTTAATCAAACCATCGTTATCTATATGGGATTAAGCAAGTCTCAATTGATTAGTGACAAGCTAATTAAAGGTGGAATGCCAAGTAATACACCTTCAGCTTTTATTGAAAATGGAAGTACTCCACAACAGCGAGTTTTTATCGGTGAGCTTGCCGAACTAGAAGAGATACAACAAAAAAATCACATTCAATCACCAGCCCTTATAGTCATAGGAAAGGTGGTTTCAGTTGCAAAGCAAATGCAATGGTTGGAACAGTTAACAGAGCGAGCTATTGGTACAGATAGCTCAAAATCAAATTTAAAACTATCCGCATAATCTAAGTACCATACAACAATGACGGTGTAAATATTAGCAATTTTTAGGCAGGAATTTAATTATGAGCAAGCAGAAAATTATCGTAGTCGGCAACGGAATGGTTGGCCACAAATTTATCGACACACTCATTCAATCAGATCGAAAAGATGTTGATATCATCACCTTTTCTGAAGAATCACGCCTCGCATATGACCGAGTACAATTAACTTCATACCTGACAGGTAAAACCGCACAAGACCTTTCGATAGCGGATGAAACTTATTACCAAGAAAATGGCGTAAATTACGTTATCAATGACAAAGTAACCAAACTGAACACTGCCGAGAAGCAAGTTATTACTGCCAGCGGTCGCACTGAAGAGTACGATAAATTAATTCTGGCTACGGGGTCTTATCCGTTTGTTCCTCCTATTCCTGGTAACGACCAAGAGCACTGCTTTGTTTATCGCACGATTGAAGACCTAGATGCCATCGAATTATCAAGTAAACAGAGTAAAGTCGGGGTCGTTATCGGTGGAGGGCTACTTGGCCTTGAAGCGGCAAATGCCATTAAAAATCTCGGTTTAGAAACCCATGTAGTTGAATTTGCGCCAAGATTAATGGCAGTTCAACTCGATGAAGGCGGTGGCACGCTGCTTCGAAGAAAAATTGAGGACATGGGAGTGACGGTGCACACCGAAAAAGCCACAACAGAGATTCTGGCTGGTGAAAACGCTCGCTATCGAATGAATTTCGCTGATGGAAGCTACATTGAAACCGACATGATCGTATTTTCTGCTGGTATTAGACCACAAGACGAATTAGCGAGAGATTCAGATATTGAAATAGGTGAGCGCGGTGGTATCGTCATAAACAACTACTGCCAGACCAACATTCACGACGTATACGCCATTGGTGAATGCGCATTATGGGAAAATCAAATATTCGGCCTAGTAGCACCTGGTTATCAAATGGCCAAAATCGCAGCAAAACATTTATTGGCAGAAGATGAAAAGCCATTACCGTTTCTAGGCGCGGATATGAGCACTAAATTAAAACTACTTGGCGTCGATGTTGCAAGTATTGGTGAAGTACACGATAAGACAGAAGGTGCACAGTCGTTTACTTATAACGATGAAATAGAACAAGTGTATAAACGTCTTATCATTTCCGCAGACGGTACCAAGATCGTAGGTGCTGTTTTGGTTGGCGATGCAGAGGCCTTCGGTACGTTGTTGCAAATGAAGCAGAACGACATGCCGTTACCCTCAAACCCGTCAGTACTAATCTTACCCAATGTCGCTGAAGATGATTCTTCATCCATGGGGATAGATGCATTACCAGACACAGCTGTTATCTGCTCCTGTTTTGACGTAACAAAAGGCGACATCAAACAAGCAGTGGCTGCTGGCTCTACAACGATGGCAGAGCTAAAAGAAAGTACTAATGCCTCTACCGGTTGTGGTGGCTGCGCCACACTTGCAAAACAAGTTTTAGATAGCGAGCTCATTCAGCTTGGTGTTGAGGTAAATAACAATCTATGTGAGCACTTTGCCTACTCTCGGCAAGAACTCAGCGATATTATTCGAATCAACAAAATTAAAACCTTTGATGACCTACTAGAAAAACATGGTAGCGGTCTTGGTTGCGCTGTTTGCAAACCCGCAGCAGGATCTATTCTGGCGTCTTTCTGGAATGATTATATTTTAGAAGATGAACATATAGAGCTTCAAGATACCAACGATATTTACCTTGGAAACATGCAAAAAGACGGTACTTATTCTGTCGTTCCTCGTATTGCTGGTGGAGAAATAACGCCGGATAAATTAATAGTAATTGGAGAAGTGGCCAAGGAGTTCGACTTATATACAAAAGTTACTGGTGGGCAACGAATTGACCTGTTCGGAGCGCAACTGAACGACCTGCCCACTATCTGGAAAAAGCTGGTCGATGCTGGATTTGAAACTGGTCACGCGTATGGAAAATCTCTTCGAACTGTCAAGTCTTGCGTAGGCAGCACATGGTGTCGCTATGGTGTTAAAGATAGTGTTGGTTTCGCCATTGATATCGAAAATCGTTACAAAGGCTTACGCACACCGCATAAAATAAAGTTTGGTGTTTCCGGTTGCACTCGAGAATGTGCAGAAGCCCAATCGAAAGATTTTGGTATTATTGCAACGGAAAATGGTTGGAACCTCTATGTTTGTGGTAACGGAGGTATGCGCCCACGTCACGCTGATTTATTCGCGACAGATCTAGATGACAGCACACTTACAAAATATGTAGATCGAATTCTGATGTTCTACATCCGAACGGCTGATCGTCTGCAACGTACATCGGTTTGGTTAGAAAACCTAGAAGGCGGCCTCGATTACCTAAAGCAAGTGATTATCGAAGACAAGCTAGGTGTGTGTCACGAACTTGAAAAAGAGATGGCTCACAACATTACCAATTACCAATGCGAATGGAAAACCACCTTAGAATCTCCCGAGAAATTGAAACGATTCAGTCACTTTATCAATAGTGATGAACGGGACGAGAACCTTCAATTTGTATCTATGCGCGAACAACGCTTCCCGAAAACTATCAATGAGCAAAAAATTGAAATCGTGGAAGTAAATTAACACCAACCACATTTAAACAAACTTGAATTTTAGGAGTGAAAGTATGAGCAACTGGAAGAGCATCTGTAAAGAGTCTGACCTTGCACCCAATGTTGGTAGCTGTGCATTGATAAATAACGAACATGTGGCGATATTTAATTGCAAACGCACTAATTCGCTTTACGCCATATCCAACTACGATCCGATAGGCAAAGCCTCTATTTTGTCTCGAGGGATTATCGGATCTATCGACGGTCAACCTTACGTTGCCTCACCGTTATACAAGCAGCATTTTCACCTTGAAACAGGGGTATGCTTAGAGCAGCCCGAACACCAACTTAAAACTTACTTAATTCGCTCAATAGATGGGGAAATACAGGTTCAGGTGCCTGAGCTTATCCCAGCTTAACTACAACGAATACAGACAAGCCGCTCCACATCTTGAATGAGCGATTCAATGCGTGTGGAGTGCTCTTCTCAAAATATATTTATACCAATATCATTATGGACTATTACATCCATAATGATTGGAAATATGAGCACTATTTTTCTATCACCACTGCGCTTACTATGCTTCCATCGAATCGCTCAACGAGGAACATAACATGACTCACCAAATTATTACTGACCTAAACAACCGTTACACTGCAAAAAAGTACGACCAAGAAAAACGCATTACAGCTGAAGATATGGATGTAATTAAGGAAGCGATTCGCTTATCAGCTTCGTCTATTAACTCGCAGCCTTGGAAATTTATTATTATTGAAAGTGACGAAGCGAAACAACGTTTCCATGACTCATTTGCAAACAACTTTCAGTTCAATCAACCACACGCTAAACAAGCATCCCATACCATTTTGTTCGCATATAATCCTCGTTTTACGAAAGAACAATACAAAAAAGTCGTAGATGTAGAGGTAACGTCAGGTCACTTACCTGCAGAAATGTATGACAACATGTTAAATGGCGGTTTTACATTTACAGAAATGAATACCGATGATACCGGCTACAATGGGTATTGGACAAAAGCGCAGACTTACATTGCATTAGGTAATGCTTTGCATACACTTGCTCGTTTAGGCATCGATTCGACGCCTATGGAAGGTGTTGATGCACAGCTAATCGGTGAATTATTCAAAGAAGAGCTCGATGGGTACGTAGTCGACGTTGCTTTAGCGATGGGTTACCACAATGACACAGAAGATTATAACCATGGTCTACCGAAAGCTCGGTTATCGACCGAAGATGTAATTACTATCCTTTAATCAATCGTATTTCAAAGTGCTCGGGTTAGTCTGATAACATGGATAACCTGAGCATTTTTATTTCTGAAGATAAAAAAAAGCAAAGCGTTACCATCAATGATCGCCCCCCGATAACGAATGGTCCGCTTTGCCAATCTGCACCGAAGCGCAGTTACCTTTGTTCTTATTTGAATATTTAAGGCAAGAGCATGATGCTCTATTTTTAACTACTATACTTCGATTACTTTCATGTTTTGAGACATTTCTTTTAAAAAAGCCTTTGTTTCATAATGATAAATCCTTCAATTTCATGTGGTTGTATGCTCTTTATCTCTACATTTGCATAAATAGATTAAAAAAGGGGTTTCAATTGCTCGTACAATTTTTGGTAAGTTTCACGCCTTTGTGCGTAGCGATCGTGCTTTGCTGGATCTGGTTCGTGAACCTGTATTAGGTCTGGAACAGGGCAAATATCAGCAAGATTCGGATTTTTAACTGTCCCTAAATGTGCTAAACGCGCGGCACCAAGAGCAGGGCCTACATCGCCACCAGAACGATAAACTAATCTCATACCAAAGATATCAGCCAGCATTTGACGCCAATAGGCACTTCTAGCCCCTCCCCCAATTAGAGAGATCTCTTCTGGTACAAGATCGGTAGCATGGAGTGCATCTAAACCATCTTTAAATGCAAATCCAACGCCTTCCATAACTGCCAATGCCAGCTCTGATTTAGTCGTTGAATGAGTCATACCAAAGAAAACACCTTTTGCATTTGGATTGTTATGAGGTGTACGTTCACCAGATAAGTAAGGCAAGAAAATAACCTTCGAATTTAAATCAGCATTCGCTTGTACGTCTTCCAGCATCGCTCCAACATCTGATTGGCCCGTGAGTTTAGTCACCCAGTCTAAACAGGAAGCTGCACTTAATATGACCGACATAGAGTGCCATCTATTGGGAAGTGCATGGCAGAAACTGTGTAACGCAGATTCAGGATTAGATAAGAATCCATCACTAACCGCAAAATAGACACCAGAGGTACCTAATGACAGCATAGCTTGGCCTGGTTCAATAATACCAACACCAACGGCACCTGCCGCATTATCCCCAGCACCTGCTACAATAGGAACACACGGCATCTCCCACGCTTTCGCTAATTTGCTTGAAAGCACACCGGTCACTTCACAGCCCTCATATAATGCTGGCATATGCTCCCGAGTAAGTCCTGTTGCTTCAAGTAATTCATCGTTCCAATCTCGCTTAGCAACGTCCAACCACATAGTGCCCGCTGAATCCGACATATCTGATGCAAAATCACCAGACAGTTTATAACGGAGATAATCTTTAGGTAACAATACTTTGTCTATCTTATTAAATATCTCAGGCTCGTAATTTTTGACCCATTTTAGCTTAGGAGCAGTAAAACCTGGCATCATTATATTGCCAGTAATATCGCGGCTTTTAGGTACTAACCTCTCTAACTCCAGACATTCTTCATAGCAACGGCCATCGTTCCACAAAATGGCAGGTCTTAGCAGCTGACCATCTTTATCTAGTAAAGTAGCGCCATGCATTTGACCTGACAATCCAATCGCTCTAACGCTCGAAAGATCCGTCTTTTCTTTCATTTTTAGTACCGCTGCATTAGTGGCATCCCACCAATCTTGCGCATTTTGTTCTGACCACAATTCTTTAGGCCTAGAAACAGTGAGTGGTTCGGTCTGTGTTGCAACGATTACATCATTATCATCAAGGAGAATCACTTTAACTCCAGATGTACCTAAATCTATTCCGATATACATTTGTCTGCCTCTATTTATGTTCACCCAGTTACAGCGTATCCACCTTTGTGATTATTCCGTATTTTTTCACTCAGATATTTGTCTGCCCATACTCATCATGTTCTGTATGCATCGTTCTCTCAATTACGTTTTTTATTAGTTAGATTCCCTGATTTAACGAGTGAGTAGTAGATCACACGCTAATGAGAATTTGCTTGGTACACTCATCTTCGTTTTCAATAACGGTAAAGACTACTTATGGATAAGCGCTTTAGAATTACACTACTTTTCAACGCAAATAAGGTATACGACCGCCAAGTTATTGAGGGGATAGGTGAATATTTACAAGCCTCTCAATGCGAATGGGATATCTTTTTAGAAGAAGATTTTGTAACCCACCTAGATAATTTTGGAGCTTGGAGAGGCGACGGAATTATCGCAGATTTTGATAACCCTGAGGTTGTGAAAAGGCTTGAAGGTACAGACATACCAGTAGTTGGCGTTGGCGGTTCCTATGAGGAGGAGTCGCAATACCCGGATATTCCTTATGTAGCAACGGATAATAATGCACTCGTAGAGCTGGCTTTTCAGCACTTACGAGAAAAAGGATTAGAAAGTTTCGCTTTTTACGGTATCCCCTCTAACTCTTGGAAGAGCTGGGCACATGAACGTGAGGTATCGTTTAAAAAATTAGTAGAGCGAGAGGGATACAGCGGTTCAATATATCGCGGTAATGAGACATCTCCAGAAACTTGGCAATACGATATGAACCGCCTGGCCGACTGGTTGCAAAGATTGCCAACACCAATAGGCATTATAGCAGTAACCGATTCAAGAGCCCGCCACTTACTTCAGGTTTGCGAACAGCTAAATATAATGGTCCCAGACAAGGTCTCCGTAATAGGAATTGATAACGAAGAACTGGCTCGTTACTTAACCCGTGTATCCCTTAGCTCTGTTGGTCAGGGCTGTAAAGAAATGGGATATCGTTCGGCTAAAATGCTGCACAAATTACTTTTAGCCAGAGACAACGAGATACCACCAAACCAAGCCCTCAGAAAGCCGCGCCTGTTAATCCCGCCAACAAAAGTATATGAAAGACAAAGTACTGACTATCAAGCATTGAAAGACTCTTATGTTATTCAAGCGATGCACTATATTCGTCATAACGCCTGCAAAGGAATTAAGGTTGAACAAGTACTTGGTTATGTCGGTATTTCTCGCTCGAACATGGAAGCTCGATTTAGAGAAGAACGTGGACATTCTATCCATCAGGAAATCCATAACTCGAAACTGAAAAGAGCCTGTAATTTATTAGCAAGCACAACCCTACCTATTTTAGAGATTTCAGAACTATGTGGCTACCCATCACTACAGTATATGTACACTGTCTTTAAAAAAATCTAGATAAAACACCCAAAGAATTTCGGGACAATGCGCTAACGGCAGAATAAATAACTTTTATAGATATAAAACTTTATTGCCATAAATAAAAAGACCAGAAGCGGATAGCTCTGGTCTTTTTTAATAAAATATTTCTTAGGTTTAGCCACTTTAATATAAAATCCATTAATTAACTGATAAGTTCGATGGAACGAATAACAAAGGGCAAGAATGCCCTTTGTTAAGTGTACATGGCTGTCTTGATCGGTTCGTGGAATCAAATGCAGCTTAATCACATAATTAATGTAATTGACATTATTGAACGGTAATTTTAACGTTTCTGCTTAGTGGCACTATCCATCCATACCGCTAATAACAAGATCCCACCTTTTACGATATATTGCCAGAAAGTCGGAACATCCATCATACTCATACCGTTATCTAGTGAAGCCATGATAAAGGCACCTATTACCGCACCAATTACCGTACCAACACCACCGGCCATGCTCGTTCCACCAATCACACAAGCGGCAATAGCATCTAATTCAGCTATATTCCCCGCGGATGGTGAACCAGCACCTAATCGAGAGCTCAAAATCAAAGCAGCGACAGCCACTAAAAAGCCATTCATCGCATAAACAGACAACTTCGTTCTTTCGACATTAATACCCGACAAACGACTAGCGTCTATATTTCCACCAATGGCGTAGATACGCCGTCCAAAGCGAGACTTGGTGGCAATAAAGGTTCCCACTAACAAAAAGAAGGTAAGCATTAATACGGGAGTAGGAACACCACGATAGTCATTCAATAAGAAGATAATGGTGAGTACCGCAACACCAATGACCGCACTTTTCGTCAATGTTGATTGGGTGCTAGCTACCTCTAAATTGTACTTTTTACGCATACCATTTCGCTTCTGTTGCCAAGCAAAGTACATCGCTAAGCAACCAATACCAATCGCGAGACTAACCATATTTGGTAGGTAACTTTGACCGATAATAGACATGGCATCAGAGGTTGGAGCAACGGTTGTTCCATCAGTAATACCAATCAAAATACCGCGAAACGCTAACATCCCCGCCAGAGTGACGATAAATGAAGGGACTTTACGATACGCTACCCACCACCCATTCCAAACGCCCAATACGAAGCCCGCAACAAGCGTGATCACTATAGTGACTGGCAAAGGTAATCCAAACCACACATCGAGAATAGCAGCAACACCACCAAGTAGACCCATCATAGAACCAACGGAAAGGTCTATTTCCCCACTAATTATAACGAACACCATACCGATGGCTAGAATGCCAGTAATAGAAGTCTGTCTAAATAGGTTAGAAATATTACGCGGGGTAAGATAGCTCCACTCCGTCATCACGCTAAAGAACAACATAATGAACACAATGGCTGCTATCATCACTAACAGTTGTATGTTCATGGTTTTTAGCTTATCCATAACACCCATACTACTTTCTTTCTTCAATTCGCTAGATTGCTCAATCATGCTGCTACTCCTTCAAATAAAGCACAATCCATAATAATTTCTTGAGTTAAATTTTCGTTAACCAAATCGCCTTTGATTACACCTTCATGCATAACCAGAACTCGATCACTGATACCTAATACTTCAGGCAGTTCAGAAGAAACCATAATGATGCTGATACCACTTTTAACCAGTTGGAACATCAGCTTATAAATTTCATATTTCGCACCAACATCGATGCCACGAGTCGGCTCATCAAGGATAAGTACACTCGGATTAACCATAAGAAATCGAGCCAAAATTGCCTTCTGTTGATTACCACCAGACAGGTTCTTTATCGCTATTTCTGTATTGGGTGTTTTGACAGTGAGTTTTTTAACCGCATCTTGAATAGAGTTTGCTTCAATGGTGTCATTAACAATGCCTCCGGTGCTAAATTGATCGATGGCGGCAAGAGAGATATTCTGCCCAACACTCATTATTGGAATGATACCGTTACGTTTTCGATCTTCTGGTACCATTGCTATACCCACCTCTAATGCATCACGACTTGTAGAGGTTTTAAGCTGTTTTCCATTGAGAAAATATTGCCCCTCATACCGTCCTAAATAGCAACCGTATAGACACTCCATTAATTCCGTTCGACCTGCCCCCACCAATCCAGAGACACCAAGAATCTCACCTTTTCTTAAGTTGAAACTAGCATCTCGTACTTTAGGTATACTGGAATTGGCTTTATCCCAGGCTTTAACATTCTTAACTTCTAACACCACCTCGCCAATGTCATGCTCTTCCCTAGGGAATAACTGTTTCATTTCTCGGCCCACCATCATCGTAATAATGTCGTCAGTGGTCATATTGCGTGCCTCTCGGGTACCGATGTGTGTTCCATCTCGTATCACACAAATATGGTCAGAAATTGCTTTTACTTCACCCAATTTATGAGAAATATAGATACAGCTAACACCTGAATCACGCAGGTCTTTAACAAGATCAAGCAGGATTTCGGTTTCAGACTCTGTCAATGGTGCGGTTGGCTCATCAAGCACCAATAATTTGGCGTTTTTAGACATCGCTTTGGCAATTTCTACTAACTGTTGTTGCCCTACTCCTAGATCACCCACCTTTGTTTCGGGAGAAACGGCTAATTTTACTTTTTCTAATAATATTTCAGCTTCGAAATGCATGAGCTCATAATCCATCACGCCATATTTACAAAGTTCGGAGCCTAAAAAGAGGTTTTCAAGAATGCTAAGCTCTTTAACCATGGTTAGCTCTTGGTGGATTATTGCGATACCCAAATCTTCAGTATCTGAAATTTTATTTGGTTCTAGTTTCTCACCCTGGTAGATAATTTCACCTTGATAATCACCGTGAGGATAAATGCCACAGAGCACCTTCATCAACGTCGACTTACCTGATCCATTCTCACCACACAATGACAAAATCTCACCCTTTTCTAAACGAATGCTTACCCCGTCCAACGCTTTAACAGGACCAAAGCATTTAACGATATCGTGCATCTCTAGTAATGGAGAAGACATAAAAATCACTCCTAATGAAAGCGGCGCTAAGATTACCCTAGCGCCTGAATCGATTATTGATAAACATCTTTTTCAGCGTGGAAACCGTCAGCGATAACCGTTTTCTTAAGGTTATTTGCATCCACTGCGATTGGTTCTAATAACCATGCATCTACGTCTTTCATGCCGTTATTAAGTTTAGAGTTAACACGAGGAGTATCGTCATTACCAAGCACAACAGCAATTTCTGCGGCACGTTGAGCCAAAGCAACGATTGGTTTGTATACCGTCATTGTTTGTGTACCGTCTACAATACGACGAACCGCTGCTAAATCCGCATCTTGCCCAGAGATAATAACTTTACCTGCAAGGCCTTGTGCATCAAGAGCTTGAATCGCACCACCTGCTGTTGAATCATTTGAAGCCACGACTACATCAATGTTGTTATCATTTGCTGTAAGCGCATTTTCCATAATTTTAAGTGCGTTTTCCGCTAACCAAGAATCAACCCACTGATCACCAACAACTTCAATATCACCTGAATCGATTTTAGACTGTAGGATATTCATTTGACCTTGACGGAATAATTTCGCGTTATTATCTGTCGGAGCACCACCCATTAAGAAATAACGTCCAGTTGGCTTAGCTGCTATTAATGCTTTAGCTTGCATTTCCCCTACTTTTTCGTTATCAAATGAAAGATAGAAATCAATATCTGCATTGTTGATTAGGCGGTCATACGCCAAAACTTTAATACCGTCACGTTTCGCTTCTTTAATAACGTTAGAAAGTACTTCACCGTTGGTAGGTATGATAACCAGCACGTCAACACCACGAGAGATCATGTTTTCTATCTGAGAAATCTGAGTCTGCTCATTACCATTCGCCGATTGCACATAAATCTTTGCGCCAAGTTTTTCCGCAGTATTAACAAAGATATCTCTATCTTTCTGCCAACGCTCTAAACGTAAGTCATCGATTACCATGCCAATTTTTACGCTTTTAGCAAATACAGGTGCACTTATACTAATTAGCACTGCACATATAAGGGTTATTATCTTTTTCATTCTACTGTCCTTTGTATCACGTTAGATGTAGGTAAATTCACTATAGGTTAATGAATCTACATACACTGTAAATCAGCTTTCTTAAGAGTTCTTTTGACAGATTTATTTTTGTTTTTATGTTTTTTTGTTTTGTTAAACCAATGTGATCTAGGTTATATAATGAACAATTAGTTTTCTAAAAATATTATTTTGAAGTTTTATCAGAACAAAAAACAAATAATACATACAAAACCAACATATAGAAAAAACACCTTATAAAACAATAAATAGAAGTGAAGATGCCAAATTAGTGATTGATAAAGCATATTTTAAATCATTAGTAACACTACAATATTTCAATAAGTTACGTATTAAATCAGATTATTCAGCCCTTGTTAAAAAAACATAACAACTTGTGAGCTTGCGCACACAAAACAAATAGAAGAATTTTACTACTAAATTTCATAATTGAATGAATCCCATAAAACACTAATTATTAACGCTGAACATAATTCATTATTTAAATGGAAATAAAAACGATGACTGAATTCTTTAAAAATGTAAGTACAATTAAATTCGAAGGAAGCGAAACGCAGAATTCTTTAGCGTTTCGTCACTATGACAAAGATAAAATGATCTTAGGTAAATCAATGAAAGATCATTTGCGTTTCGCAGCATGTTATTGGCACAACTTCTGCTGGCCAGGTTCAGATGTGTTTGGTTCTGGCACTTTTGATAGAGCATGGCAGAAAAATGGGGACGCTCTTGAAATGGCAAAAATGAAGGCAGATGCCGCGTTCGAGTTTTTCTCAAAATTAGACGTTCCTTATTACTGCTTCCATGACACCGACGTCGCACCAGAAGGTACCTCGATTAAAGAGTATGTAAACAACTTCGCAACCATGGTTGATATTCTTGAGCAAAAACAATCAGAAACGGGCTTAAAACTGCTTTGGGGAACAGCGAATGCGTTCTCAAACCCTCGTTATATGGCTGGCGCAGGTTCCAACCCTGATCCTAAAGTGTTTGCCTATGCGGCGACTCAAATCTTCAATGCTATGGCGGCAACGAAACGTCTTGGTGGCGAAAACTATGTGCTTTGGGGGGACGTGAAGGTTATGAAACGCTATTAAATACCGACCTACGTCAAGAACGCAAACAACTAGGCCGCCTGATGCAAATGGTTGTAGAGCACAAACACAAAATTGGTTTCAAAGGTACAATTCTTATTGAACCTAAACCACAAGAGCCAACTAAGCATCAGTATGATTACGATACTGCAACTGTCTATGGCTTTTTGAAGCAATTCGGTTTAGAAAACGAAGTCAAAATGAATATCGAAGCTAACCACGCAACGCTTGCAGGACATAGCTTCCAACATGAGGTAGCAACAGCGACTTCATTAGGGCTATTTGGTTCAATAGATGCAAACCGGGGTGATCCTCAATTAGGTTGGGATACAGATCAATTCCCGAATAGTGTTGAAGAAAACACCTTGATTATGTATGAAATTCTTAAGGCTGGCGGCTTTACGACCGGAGGCCTTAACTTTGATGCACATGTACGTCGTCCTTCTATTGCAGATGAAGACCTTTTTTACGGTCACATCGGCGGAATGGACACAATGGCACTGTCATTGGAAAAAGCGGCATCAATGATCGAGAATGACGTGTTATCTGAAAATATGGCTAAACGTTACGCTGGGTGGAGTGATGACCTAGGTAAGAAAATACTTGCTGGTGATTTATCACTAGAAGCTCTCGCTAAATTTGCGGTTGATAACGAAATATCACCAAGCAAAGAGTCTGGTCGACAAGAACACTTGGAGAATATTGTTAACAGCTATATCTTCAAATAACTCTAAAATAGTACTCGTTATTATTTCCTTTTATTCCTCCCATTGAGGGAGGAATAAAGGAGTTAAATACACCTCTTCTTCCATATCAAAACGTCCTAATTTATTCGAATCACTTCAAATAGTTATCACCCTCTCTAGACTCGTTCATTTTTTCAGCGCATTATTAAAATATTCAGCGCGGTTTAGCATGGAACAATTATGGACGATCAGCAGTATGTACTTTGGCAACAACGTATAAACAACGAACATAAACTAAGACGAAAGGATCACCGCGACCCTTTCCAGAGAGACAGGGCTAGGATTCTACACTCGGCCGCATTTCGTCGTTTACAAGCAAAAACCCAAGTGCACGGAACCGGAGTCAACGACTTTCACCGAACTAGGTTAACTCACTCTTTAGAAGCGGCTCAAATCGGATCTGGCATCCTTGCTCAGCTAGAAAATAAACAACCTGAACTATTACCTCTATTGCCTTCTGCCAGTTTAATCGAATCGCTTTGTTTGGCCCATGATATTGGACACCCTCCTTTTGGGCATGGTGGAGAAGTGGCCCTTAACTACGCAATGAGAGAACATGGAGGGTTTGAAGGCAATGCCCAAACCTTCCGTATCGTTACCCAACTCGAACCGTATACAAAATCTCATGGCATGAACTTATCTAGACGTACTCTTCTCGGATTAATGAAATACCCGGCTCTTCTAAGTACAGTGCAGCGCACCATTCATCCTGATCCAGTTTCTCATCAACGTAGACTGAAAGCTAAGGATTGGAGCCCTGCGAAAGGCATTTATGACTGTGATAAAATTGATTTTAATTGGGTAATAGAACCATTGCCCGAAAGTGATAAAAATCTTTTCTCATCTCTACGCGTATCTGACCTCAACCCTAAAAAACATAACAAAACGCGTTTTAAATCGTTAGATTGTTCCATTATGGAAATTGCAGACGATATTGCCTACGGTGTTCATGACCTAGAAGATGCGATTGTTTTAGGGAAGGTTCATCGCCATCAGTGGCAAGAATCTGCTGCAAGCAAATTAGCTGAATGTGGTGACCCGTGGTTTGAAGAGAATATCAAAGATATTAGCGAGATGTTGTTTTCAGGTGAGCATTACCTACGCAAAGATGCTATTGGCGGCATCGTGAATACTCTGCTCACCAGTGCTAGAGTTGAAGCCGTACCTAATAGTCATTTTAGTGTTCCGCTGCTCAGCCATAACGCCTACCTCGAGCCACATCTTACGGCAGCACTTGAAGTATTTAAAAACTTTGTAAGTGAATTTGTTATACAGATACCAGACGTACAGATCATTGAATACAAAGGTCAGCAAATCATTATGGACCTATTTGAAGCACTTAGTGCTGACCCTGAACGATTACTACCTGAAGCAACTCGAAAAAAATGGCAACTTGCTGATACGACTAATAGTTCGGGAATGAGAGTGATATCGGATTATATCGCCGCGATGACAGACGGATATGCACAGAAGCTTCATCAGCAGTTATTTTCATCCAGCCACTAAACTATCGACAACCCACATACTCTATCGCTCCGAAGAATAGTTGTTTTGAAAGACACCGTCGGGAAGTTGATTTATATAAAATTCAATCATAGCGTCAAATGCATCTAACAGTGGTTCAAAATCTTGCTCAGGCTGTAAGATTTTGAGCACCTGATAGCCGGCTTCGACAGTAGAAAGACTGTTTTCGCTAGGTGCTTTACGGATCTTGTAGTTACTGCTCATAGTTTTAGGCAGAGATAAACAAGGTAAGGGATGCAGGTTTTCTGACAATTGGTACATTTTAAACGCTTTTTTCCAGGTACCATCCAATAGAATAATTCTTACCTTGCGGTACAAATCTAATTTGTTGCACACCTTAGGAGAGACCAATTGAGCATTTTCAGAAGGAAAAAGCACAAACGTCTCCGCATTTTCATCTTCTAGCAGCAGATTGAGATCGCTATGATTCGAAAAATTTTCACCCACAAAACATTGACTATTGGCAAGAGATAAAAGCAAGATTTTTGCCGTCCCTTTAGCCCGTTTAACTTCTGTAGGGTGTTGAAGAATGATAAGCTCAATATCCGTATTTATGTCCTTAATCCAAGAACAAATACACGCCTTTTTCGCTTTACCACATTTTAAGCAATATCGAGACATTGAGTGAAATTATCCTACTTTCTAATTTTAATGACTGCTATTAGCACTCTGTTCCAACTACCATATTTACAAAGCCTTGTAATTTGGAATGGTGAATTGATTCAAAATGGACAGTGGTGGCGGATCCTATCAGGAAATATGACGCACACCAATACTATCCACCTTACGATGAATATTGCCGCGTTGTGGATCATCGCTTATCTGTTTACGCCATCGACTAAAAATTTACTAGGCATACTTAGTAGCCTCTCAATTATAGTTGGGTTAGGTTTATTATTCACAAACCTAGGTTCTTATGCGGGACTGTCAGGGGTCTTACATGGATTATTTACATATTACGCCTTGTCAGAAGCGCTACGCGGTCGAAACTCTAGTTGGCTGCTCGTTGTTGGGGGAATAATTAAAATTGCTCACGAGCAGTTCTACGGAGCTTCATTGAACACCGCTGAGCTCATCTCTGCTGAAGTAGCTATACAAGCACATTTGATAGGTGGGATAGCTGGATTAGTACTTGCTGCTGCTTGGTACAAAATACAATCGCGTCACCTATCCTGTTAGTAGGTGACGCATTCGAAAGATCATATCAAATTAATGATGTTACTGATCAGTTAACTCCCTAAAATGTTATTACAACAAAATTCTATTTCTGTTTTTTTCTATTGTCGAAGGTCCAATACCTTTAACCTGCATTAATGCCTCAACTGATTCAAATGGTCCGTATTTTTCCCGATAATCTATAATCAACTGCGCCTTCTTTTCTCCTATACCAAGCAAAAGTGTAGACAGTTGTTCTAAGGTTCCAGAATTAATGTTCACTGTTATTTTAATTCCTTCATATTTATCTATGGGAATCGAATTAACTGGCTCTGCCAATGTGCTTTCGACAATTGGATTGGTATCGGTTTCTACCGTGGTAGAAAGCGCAGTGTGCGAAAAGAGTGCAGTCAACGTGGTCAAGACAAAAGCAATAAATTGATTCATAAGGTTTCCTTTGAAGTTAGTTAGGAACCCATATGATTAAAGATGTTGTAATTAATGTCGTTATTCCTGTTAAAGAAATAGAACAGGCCGCAAAAGCGGCCTGTTTGAGTATCATTTCAATACATTTAATTACGGTTGAGTATCCACCGCGTAGTACTCAATATCAGCCTCTTCTCGAAGCGTGCTTACAACCGCAGCAAGATCTTGCTGAGTTCCAGTACGAACTAACTGTGCAGCAATCTGAGTATTAAAGCTATCATCTTCATTTATTGAAACTTTGCTTAGCTCAACTATAACAATATTGCGGTCTAAATCCGTGGCTTGAGCATACGTTTTATCACCGGATTCTGGTTTCGCTAGCGCAAAGACTGTCTGAGCTAACGGTGAACGACGATCTATCGTTTCGATCTCTCCAAACTCAAGCCCATTCGTGCTAAGTGTAGATTCATCACCCGCTTTTAAACCTTCCAAAACCAAATTCGCTAGATCTAAGGCCTTCTGCTCGCCTTTAACAAGCGCTAATTCTGAATTTACTTGTTCTTTTACGTCTTCAAACGGCAGTACCGTTTCATCACGTGAATCTTCAACTCGAACGACAACCACATGCTCGGGAGCTACTTCGATAACTTCAGAGTTAAGTCCATCTTCTTTCACATCTGCGCTAAGAATCGCTTGCATTACTGCTGGTGTTAGCAATAACTCTGGTGCATCCGAACGAGAAATGAAATCCGTGGTTTTAATCGGTTGATCGATAGCTTGCGCAGAATCATCTAGCGAATCAGGGTATTCAAACGCCACTTTTTCAAGTTCTGTCTGCAGTTCATAAAAACGTTCCACTGCTTGCTGCTCTGCAATTTCAACTTTTATTTCCGCTTCAACTTCAGCAAATGGGGTTGCTTGTGCCTCTTTCAGCCCATCAAGTTTAATAATATGATAGCCGAATGCTGATTTAACCAAGCCAGTATTGTCACCTACATTTTGAAGAGCAAATGCTGCAGCTTCAAATTCAGGGTCCATTACATCCTTCTCGACCCAACCCAGTGAACCACCTTCTTCAGAACTACCAATGTCTTCAGATTTGGTTTTCGCTAATTCAATAAAATCAGCACCAGAATTCAATTCATCAAGAATAGCTTGAGCTTTCGCCTCATCATCACCTTGAACCAAAATATGGCTTAGTTGACGCTGCGCAATAGAAGAATACTTATCTAAGTTCTCTTGGTAGTACGCTTGAGCTTGCTCATCCGATACTGCCACTTGAGATTTTAGTTCTTGAGCTGACAATTCAACGTAAGCAACTTTAACCTGCTCTGGACGAGTATAGTTGCTAGAGTTAGCATCATAGTACTCTTGAAGCTCTTCGTCCGTTAGCTCAATACTTTTAGAGTAATCTTCGATATTAAGTAAGATCGAACGAATATCTCGAGTTTGAGTTAGTAGCTGACTTTGAGTAGTCACTTCACTATCAAGTGAGAACTCACTTCCTTGAAGTGCAAACAATATCTGCTGACGAGTCATTTCTCTACGCAAATACTCAGCAAAACTGTCTGCGTTATAACCCGCACGACGAAGCGTCGCTGCATAAACCTCTTGATCAAACTTACCGTCATTTTGGAATTCAGGCATGCTTAGTATCTGTTGGCGTATTTGCTTATCACTGATACGCAAACCCAATGAGTCGGCATACTGTTCTAAAAGCAACTCATTTACCATGCGATCAAGAATTGATTTACGGAAAGATTGAACGTACGTTGGGTCTGCCAGTAAGTTAGCAAAGTAATCACCCATTTGGGATTGCATACGGTTACGTTCGTTTGTGTAGGCTTGTTCAAATGCACCACGGCCAATCTCTGTATTGTTTACCTTAGCAGCGGCATTACTACCACCACCTACGATGTAGCTACCTACACCTGCAAATACAAAAGAAAGGATAATTAGACCAAGAATAATCTTAACCGCGATGCTATTTACGCCCTCGCGTAATCGCTCCATCATAATCTTATTTTACTCCGATGATTGAGCAGGAATTATTACCATTGCCCAGTATGAAATTTGAGATGTTCGATGATATCAGAAAAAGAAATGCGCACCAGTGTTGAGATGCGCATATTTAAGAGTCTTGTGTAGAAAAGAGTAACGATTCGTTATTAGTTACAAGCTTCTTTAAGAGCTTTACCAGCTTTAAATGCGGGTACTTTAGCTTCTGCGATTTGAATTTCTTCGCCAGTTTTAGGGTTGCGACCAGTGCGAGCAGCACGAGTACGAACGCTAAAAGTACCAAAGCCAACAAGAGCTACTTGCTCATCAGCTTTAAGTGTTTCAGTCACTGCTTCAATTACTGCATCTAATGCGCGGCCAGCTGACGCTTTTGAGATATCTGCATTTTCTGCAATTTTTTCTACTAATTGTGTTTTGTTCACTTTTTTGTTCCCCTTTATGCGTTACCAATTATATTTATTAGTTTGGTAACATTCGTTCCATTTGAAAATTTAAATTTTAACCCCAAGCCTTTAGGAATATAGCCTAGCGCCATAGGTTGTAACGTTAGCCTTCAAAAAAAACGCTGACAAGTATTTTTATACCTTGTCAGCGTAATTCTTTACTTATTTTTGCTACACGTCACTATTTTGAAGGTTCAATCGTAATTCCTGATGGATCATTCTCTAATGCAATGGCTAAAACTTCTTCAATCCATTGCACTGGCTTAATGACCAAATCCGCAATAACGTTGTCAGGAATCTCTTCCAGATCACGTTCATTGTCTTTTGGAATGAGAACAGTTTTGATTCCACCACGATGAGCTGCAAGGAGTTTTTCTTTTAAACCACCAATAGGTAATACTTCACCACGCAGGGTAATTTCACCTGTCATCGCCACTTCAGCGCGTACTGGATTACCAGTTAAGCTCGAAACAAGCGCTGTACACATTGCAATACCAGCACTAGGACCATCTTTAGGCGTCGCTCCTTCAGGTACGTGGACGTGGACGTCACGTTTCTCATAGAAATCTTCGTTAATGCCTAACTTGCTTGCACGTGAACGAACTACAGTCATCGCAGCTTGGATAGACTCTTGCATCACTTCGCCGAGCGAACCCGTCTGTGTAAGCTTACCTTTACCTGGCATCGCTTCCGTTTCGATAGTCAGAAGATCTCCACCTACTTCTGTCCACGCAAGACCTGTCACTTGACCAATACGATTACTTTCGTCGGCTTTGCCGTAATCAAACCTTTGAACACCACAGTAATCTTTTAGGTTATCCATACTAACTGTAACTTGCTTAAGCGCTTTATCGAGCAAAATATTCTTAACTGCCTTGCGACAAATTTTTGAAATTTCTCTCTCTAGGCTGCGAACACCCGCCTCACGAGTATAATATCTGATAATTCCCACAATAGCGGAGTCTTCGATGATAACTTCGTTTGGCTTGAGACCATTTCGCTGCATCTGCTTTTCGACTAAATGTCGTTTTGCAATGTTAAGTTTTTCGTCCTCGGTATAACCTGAAAGGCGAATCACTTCCATACGGTCTAGTAATGGACCCGGTATGTTCATTGAATTAGACGTAGCAACAAACATAACATCGGATAGATCGTAATCCACTTCTAGATAATGATCGTTAAATGCATTGTTCTGCTCTGGGTCTAACACTTCCAAAAGTGCAGATGATGGATCACCACGCATGTCAGATGACATTTTGTCTATTTCATCCAGCAAAAACAGAGGATTCTTAACGCCTACTTTCGACATTTTTTGAATTAACTTACCAGGTAAAGAGCCTATATAAGTTCTTCGGTGGCCACGAATTTCTGCTTCGTCACGAACCCCACCAAGCGCCATGCGTACATACTTACGGCCAGTCGCAGAAGCTATAGATTGGCCCAAAGATGTCTTACCGACACCTGGAGGCCCCACGAGACAGAGAATTGGGCCTTTAAGCTTGTTAATTCTATTTTGAACCGCCAAATATTCTAGAATACGTTCTTTTACTCTCTCTAAACCATAATGGTCTTCGTTAAGTACTTCTTCGGCTTTTGATAGGTTTTTCTTCACTTTAGATCGTTTAGCCCAAGGGACACCAACCATCCAATCGATATAGCTTCTAACCACTGTCGCTTCCGCCGACATTGGTGACATCATTTTCAGTTTTTGCAACTCCTGCTCTGTCTTCTCTCGAGCTTCGGTTGGCATTTTAGAATCTTCTATCTTTTTCTTGAGTGTTTCAAACTCATCAGGAGCATCGTCCATATCGCCAAGTTCTTTCTGAATCGCTTTCATTTGCTCATTCAGATAGTACTCGCGCTGGGATTTCTCCATCTGTTTCTTAACACGGCCACGAATGCGTTTTTCCACTTGGAGCAGATCAATCTCTGACTCCATTTGTCCCATTAGAAATTCCAGACGTTCGTTTACATCTATAATTTCCAGGACTTGCTGTTTTTCGACCAACTTTAAAGGCATATGTGCAGCGATAGTATCAGCCAGTCGGGCTGCCTCATCGATACCATTTAGCGAAGTTAAGACTTCCGGTGGAATTTTTTTATTCAGTTTAATAAAACCTTCAAACTGATTAATTGCACTACGTACAATCACTTCCTGTTCTTTTTCATCAAGATCTGGCGTGATCAAGTATTCTGCATCTGCAAGGAAGAATTCGTTTTCTTTAAACTGATGTATTTTTGCTCGTTGCTGGCCTTCAACTAACACTTTCACAGTACCATCCGGCAACTTCAACAACTGAAGAATAGTGGCAACTGTGCCTATACCGAATAGATCATCGATAACAGGCTCATCAGTATCGGCTTCCTTTTGCGCAACTAATAATACTTGCTTATTGTTGTCCATTGCTGATTCTAAACAACTGATCGACTTTTCACGACCAACAAACAAGGGAATAACCATATGCGGATATACCACAACATCACGTAGCGGTAATACTGGAATCTCGATACGCTCGGAACGCTCCAAGTTCATATTTTTCTCTCTATCCGTTTTTCTTATGAAAACTATATGGGGTCTAAATGATTGGATTCAACAAGGGAATAAAAAAATAGGTATTTTAGAGGATTTGCGCTAGAAAATTAGTGTTTTATATAAAACGCAGATAAAAAAGGGAGATACCAAGTATCCCCCTATTCTAGCTTGAATGCAGTTTAGCAATAATGATTATTACTCTGCACCAGCGGCTTGATTTTCTTTTCCATCATAAATAAGCAAAGGCTCAGATTCACCGTTAATCACCGATTCATCAATCACTACTTTACTCACATCTGTTGAAGAAGGTAGTTCATACATGGTTTCAAGCAATACACCTTCTAAAATAGAACGCAGGCCACGAGCACCAGTTTTACGTTCCATTGCTTTTTTAGCAATTGCCTTAAGTGCATCTTCACGGAACTCAAGTTCAGTATTTTCTATTTCAAATAGTGCAGCGTACTGTTTAGTAAGCGCATTTTTAGGTTCACACAATATTTGAATCAATGCATCTTCATCAAGCTCTGTTAGCGTGGTAGTTACTGGCAAACGACCAATAAACTCAGGAATTAAGCCATATTTGACTAAGTCTTCCGGTTCCACCTGCATAAAGAGCTCACCGATAGTTTTAGTTTCGTCTTTAGAACGAACTTCTGCGCCAAAACCAATACCTGTACCCGTTGCAACTCGCTGTTCGATAACCTTATCAAGCCCAGCAAATGCACCACCACAGATAAACAGAATTTTAGAGGTATCTACCTGCAAAAATTCTTGTTGTGGATGTTTACGTCCACCTTGAGGTGGAACAGAAGCAACAGTACCTTCAACAAGCTTTAGAAGTGCTTGTTGCACGCCTTCACCTGAAACATCACGCGTTATCGATGGGTTTTCAGCTTTACGAGAAATTTTATCGATTTCATCGATATAAACAATTCCTCGTTCTGCTTTAGCAACATCGTAATCACATTTCTGAAGTAGTTTCTGGATGATATTTTCTACATCTTCGCCAACATAACCAGCTTCAGTTAATGTTGTCGCATCAGCCATTGTAAACGGCACATCTAGGAAACGAGCAAGCGTTTCTGCTAGTAGTGTTTTACCGCTACCAGTTGGGCCAATAAGTAAGATGTTACTTTTACCCAGCTCTACACCATCTGCTGTGGTATCGCCATTACGCAAGCGCTTGTAGTGGTTGTAAACCGCTACAGCAAGTACTTTCTTAGCATAATCTTGACCAATTACATAATCGTCAAGGTGTTCACGAATATTACGTGGAGTCGGTAATGCCTCTGACTCTTTCTTCGGAAGAACATCTTTTATCTCTTCACGAATGATATCGTTACATAAGTCGACACATTCATCACAGATGTAAACCGAAGGCCCTGCAATGAGCTTGCGAACTTCGTGCTGGCTCTTACCGCAGAAAGAGCAATACAGTAATTTTCCGCCGCTGCTCTCTTTGCTTTTATCTGTCATTCGCTAACCTCTTAGCCTTTACCTTATAGATTTGAGTGTATATCAAAATTCATCGTTTTTCTTGTAAAACATAAGTCTAATCAGAGTAGATACTTAGGTTTTACTCACCACGATGATTAAGTACAGCATCCACCAAACCATATTCAACAGCCTGATCCGCTGACATAAAATTGTCACGGTCAGTATCTTTTTCAACCACTTCAATAGGTTGACCCGTATGTTCAGCAAGTAACTTATTCAGTTTTTGCTTAATAGTTAGGATTTCTTGAGCGTGAATCTGGATATCCGACGCTTGACCTTGGAATCCACCGAGTGGTTGGTGAATCATCACACGAGAATTAGGTAAACAGTAGCGCTTACCTTGTGCTCCACCAGCTAGTAAAAAAGCACCCATAGAGCATGCTTGCCCCATACATACTGTACTAATATTTGGCTTAATAAACTGCATAGTATCGTAAATTGACATACCCGCAGTTACACTGCCACCCGGTGAATTGATATATAAGAATATATCTTTATCTGGGTTTTCAGACTCAAGGAACAATAACTGAGCCACAACGAGGTTCGCCATATGATCCTCGACTTGACCCGTTAGAAAAATGACTCTTTCTTTGAGTAGGCGAGAATAAATGTCATAAGAACGCTCACCGCGGGAAGTTTGCTCAACAACCATTGGAACAAGTGCATCAATAATTGGAGACATTACATTTTTTTCTTGGTAGCTCATTTGATATCCCTAAAAAATTACCGCTTTATATAAGTATCTAAATCAATACTAGAGAATAAACAAGAATAAGTTAAATTTTCTTAAGTGATTGATTAACAATTATACGCTTTTAGCTAATTTTCATTACATACGAGTAACAACGCAACTTTACTTACTCGTTAAAATACTTATATAGAACAGTAAAAATATGGTCCGAATGAATGCACAGACGGACCATAATCACTTACTTTGAAGCCATCAATTAGTCGATGGAACTTCTACCAAACAGGTCTGCGATTAAGCAGGTTGCTGTTGGTTCATTAGCTCATTGAAGCTAGTTTCTTTATCAGAAACTTGAGCCTTAGAGATGATAGCGTCAATTGCTTGCTCTTCTAAAGCAACATTACGCATGTTGTTCATCATCTCTTCATTTTGCTCGTAGTAAGAAACAACTTCACTTGGATCTTCGTAAGCCGTCGCCATGTCAGCAATAAGTGCTTTCACTTTTTCGTCATCTGCTTTTAGTTCTTCAGCCTTGATTACTTCACCAAGTAAAAGACCAACAACTACGCGACGCTTAGCTTGCTCTTCGAACAATTCACGAGGAAGTTGCTCAGCCGCTTCTGGGTTTCCACCAAAACGCTGTGCAGCTTGTTGGCGAAGAACACCAATTTCTTGATCAACGACTGCAGTTGGAACATCAATGTCGTTCTCTTTAACAAGACCGTCAATTGCTTGTTCTTTGATTTTGTTTTTGATTGCTTGCTTAAGCTCACGTTCCATATTCTTACGAACTTCAGCTTTAAGCGCATCAACACCACCTTCAGAAACACCGAACTTAGCAACGAATTCGTCGTTAATTTCAGGAAGCTCTTGAGTTTCAACTTTGTTTATCTTGATGAAAAACTTAGCTTGCTTACCTTTTAGGTTTTCAGCGTGATAGTCTTCTGGGAAAGCAACATCAATTTCAAATTCAGTGCCTTTAACTTTACCCATAATTCCGTCTTCGAAGCCAGGAATCATACGACCTTGACCCATTTCTAGAGGGAAGTTATCCGCTTTTCCGCCTTCAAATTCTTCGCCATCGATAGAACCAACGAAATCGATAGTTGCACGAGAACCATCTTCCGCAGGTGCGTCGACTTCAGTCCAAGAAGCTTGTTGCTTACGTAGCGTTTCGATCATTTCATCAACGTCAGAGTCGTTAACTTCCACTGCTGGTTTTTCAACAACAATGTTTTCTAGACCTTTAAGCTCTACTTCAGGGTAAACCTCGAAAGTCGCAGCAAAGACCAAATCTTTTCCTGCTTCATTCTCAACAGGAGCAAAAGTAGGTGCGCCCGCTGGGTTGATTTTCTCTTTTACGATCGCTTCGATGAAATGGCGTTGCATAACTTCACCCATAACATCTTGACGTACTGCTTTGCCGTACATTTGCGCAACCATCTTCATAGGCACTTTGCCTTTACGGAAACCGTCGAAACGGCGATTTCTAGCGATGTTACGAAGTTCCGCTGTCACTGCATCTTCGATGTTTGCAGCAGGAACAGTAATATTTAGACGGCGTTCTAGGCCTTCAAGAGTTTCAACAGTAGCTTGCATTATTTATAAACCTCAAAACTAACTCAGATTACTGAGTATTTTAGCCACCAACCCTTTAGGTTAGGACCATATCGTTGTGTTGCACTTCATTGAAGTACAGATTTAAATTGAGCATTGATGCATTACACGTTCGTTAAAATTTACTAACGAAATAAATGCACCGGACTAATTAGCGATATCTTATCTCACACTCTATTTAACAAAATGAAGAGTAAGGTATCTCCGATTAGTCTCAGAACCAAAATTTTAGACGCGACATTCTAGCGATATGAAGATTAGCTGTCGAGTGAAGTTCTGAATTCTCACTAGAAGTTGGCGAAAAGTCAGCGTATTTAAGACTAATTTAACCACTTTGCATCAGAAATGGGGACAATAACTGTTTTTTCAATGGAGAGAGATGATTTTTTTACTAAAATGGCTAAAAAGAGATCTTTGTCTTATTTTAAACTCTTAAATTGGTAACTTTTCTAGCACGCTCTAACCTAGAACTAATTGTTCATTTGGTAAACTTTTGATGGCTAAATTAAGACGTATATCCACAATAATTATTATTCTTTATTTACTTACCATACTTGTTGGAGGCAGAGCCTACTGGTATACGGCCTATGAAGACCAAAATGAAGAAAATCTAATCCAATTGAACCGTTTTACTAACCAATTATCAAGCCAGCTCGATAAGTATGCTTACATACCCCAGTTGTTATCGAAAGACAGTGAGTTAATCGATGCATTAACTAGCCCACAAAATGGGGCACAGATAGATATCACAAATCGATATCTGCAAAATGTCACGGACATCATTGGTGCATCAGATACCTACTTACTCGATAAGCATGGCACCACTATCGCTTCTAATAACTGGCATACGGACACCTCTTTTGTTGGCAGAAACTTTGCGTTTCGCCCTTATTTTCAACAAGCAATTAACGGTCAGCGCGGTCAGTATTTTGCCCTTGGTTCAACATCGGATAAACGTGGGTTTTATTACTCTTATCCTGTTATTTTTGCAGCGGAGCGACTCGGTGTTGTTGTGGTAAAAACAGACCTAAACGATATTGAAAAAAACTGGTCTAGCGATAATAGCTATTTTATTGCCACTGATACAAACGGTGTCATCTTTATGTCCAGCAATGAAAATTGGCTTTATCGCAGTTTGTTTCCTATCTCTGCAGACATTAAAGCAACGTTAACAGATAGCCGTCGTTATCTAGATAAAAAAATTGAGAGTCTCGGTTTTTCAAAAGATCATGCAGCCCCTATAGGCAAGATTAGCAAACAGAAATCAGTATTTTTTAGCGGTCAGTTTCTCAGTGCTAAACAGCGCTTAGATACCCAAAAGTTAGAAATTAGAGTTTTAGCGCCAACGGTACTTATATTTTGGCAATTATTCGGATTCATTATTATTACCACCCTCGTTTACGCGTTAGTTTTTGTCATCTGGCTTCTTATTCGAAATAGGCAACTAAAACAGCGACAAATTGCTCAAATAGAGATGGAAGCAAAGCAAAAATTAGAGTTTCAGGTAATGGAACGTACCGCGGAACTTCAAATGGAAATAGACGAGCGAGAAAAAACAGAAGTCATGCTCAGACAAACACAAGAGGAACTGATTCAGGCCGCTAAATTAGCCGTACTAGGTCAGATGTCGGCGAGTATCAGCCATGAACTAAACAATCCACTAGCCGCGATCAGAAGCTTTGCTGAAAATGGCAAACGGTTCTTAGATAAAGGGCAACCTGATAGAACCACAGATAACCTAACGAGGATTTCGGCTCTTACCGACAGAATGGCCAATATCAGTCAACAGCTAAAATCTTTTGCACGCAAAACATCGAGTGACGAAGTCGTTAACGCACAAGTTTACCCTATTATTGTTTCATCAGCAGAGCTGCTAAAACCCCAATATAGGGCTAACCAAATTCAACTGTCTATACATATAGACAATGAAGGAGTAATAGGCAGAGTAAATTTAATCCAGTTAGAACAAGTACTCATTAATTTAATGACTAACGCCATGGATGAGTTATCTGCCTCCGAAGAAAAAAGTAAACATAACCGTTAGCGAAGCGGATGAACAGATACTTATCCATATTGACGATTCAGGAAAAGGGCTCCCAGCAGAGGGGCATAAACATCTTTTTGAACCTTTTTATACAACAAAAAAAATGGTCTCGGCTTAGGTTTATCTATTTCTCTACAAATTATGCAAACAATGGGTGGAAACCTCAGTACAGGCGTCACTGACTTAGGAGGAGCCAGATTTACCATTTCTCTTAAGAAAGCCTATGTTGAGAAATAAACAAAACTAGCTGTATTTAAGGAATTAACCATGTACGACGTGTTTTTTATAGATGATGAGCCCGATATGAGGCTCGCTCATGAGCAAAGCTTTGAGCTTGAGGATATCTCTGCACAGTTTTTCCCCGATGCAGAATCCGCCTTAATTGCGGCAAAGAATGATGGTTTACCCTATGTCGTTGTAACGGATATCTGTTTACCGGGTATATCTGGTCAGGCACTGTTGAATAGTTTTAAAAACCAAGATACTGACCTTCCAGTAATTCTCATTACTGGGCATGGGGATATTTCTATGGCGGTTCAATCTATGCACGATGGCGCTTACGATTTTATCGAAAAACCTTTTTCTAACGAACGATTAATCGATACGGTAAAAAGAGCCATAGATAAGCGCCAACTCACTGAAGAAAACAAACAACTTAAACAAGCCTTGAAAGCGAATAAAACATTAGGGCCTCGGGTGATTGGGGAAACGGATAGCATTCAAAACCTTAGGGATACGATTACTCATGTCGCTGACACCAATGCAGACATACTGCTATTTGGAGAAACCGGTACAGGTAAAGAATTAGTTGCACGCTCATTACATGAACAGAGTAGCCGTCGGGAAAATAATTTTGTCGCCGTAAACTGTGGGGCTGTACCTGAAAACTTAATCGAGAGTGAATTGTATGGGCACGAAAAAGGGTCATTTACCGGTGCAGAAACAAAACGAATCGGTAAGTTTGAATTTGCTCAGGGTGGGACGCTATTTCTAGATGAGATCGAGTCTATGCCAATGCAAGCGCAAATCAGGCTTCTGAGAGTACTTCAAGAACGGAATATAGAGCGTGTCGGTTCAAACCTAGAGATTCCTTTGGATATTCGAGTTATCGCCGCCACGAAAGTCGACCTAAAGCAAGCAGCTTTGGAAGGCACATTCAGGCAAGATCTATACTATCGCCTTAATGTAGTGACTCTTGACTTACCTCCCCTTAGAGAAAGAAAAGAAGATATACCGGCTCTATTCCATCACTTCTTACTTGTTGCCGCTGCTCGCTACAAAAAGGCAGCGACCTCTCTTGCTCAAACGGAGCTACAAGTGCTGATATCTCATAGCTGGCCTGGTAATGTTCGAGAGCTTAGAAACGCTGCGGAGCGATTTGTTCTACTTGGCAAACTAGTTCAACTTGATGGTGATTCAGATAATACGTCTACGGCTTCTAGTTTGGCAGAGCAAGTCGCTGAATTTGAACGTTCAGCGATAGAGCAAGCGCTGATAGAATGCGGCGGTAGTATCAAAGATACAATGGCAATCTTAAACCTCGCTCGCAAGACTCTATATGACAAAATGCAGCGTTATGATTTAGATAAAGAAAATTATAAACTGGGCTAAAAAAAGCAGCGTATTTTATTACGCTGCTTTTTAGTATTGCTACTCTTTGGTTTCGTCTATTTTGTAATAATCTCTGGCCCCATCAACGTTGTTGGCAACCATGTTGAAACCCAAGGTACATAGGTTACGATAATTAAGAACAAGAACATAACGGCTACCCACGGAAGCGCAGCCTTTACTACATTCAACATCGACATCTTGGCTACCCCTGCAGTGACGAAGAGGTTAAGCCCAACAGGCGGTGTTATCATCCCTATTTCCATGTTCACCACCATCATGATGCCTAGGTGTATAGGATCAATACCCAGTGCGATAGCAATAGGGAAAACTAAAGGCGCGACAATGATTAAGAGGCCTGACGGTTCCATAAACTGACCACCAATTAATAGCAGTATATTTACAACAATCAAGAAGGTGATAGGCCCTAAACCAGCGGATAACATTGACTCCGTAATCATTTGAGGAATACGTTCTTCAGTCAGCACATGCTTTAATATCAGCGCATTCGCGATAATAAACAGCAACATGATGGTTAATTTACCAGCATCATACAGCGTCGCATTCGTGTCTTTATGAACAAAGGCTTGGAACACTTTAACAATCCACGGTTTTGTATTCTCTTTGTCCGCAAATGGTCCCATGTCCTTGTAGACAAAATTTGCTATCAAGAAAGCATAAACTGCCGCAACGGCTGCCGCTTCTGTCGGTGTAAAGATACCACCGTAGATACCACCAAGAATGATAACAACAAGCAGTAATCCCCAACTTGCATCTTTAGCCGCTTTAAATGCCTCTGACCAACCAACAAATGGTTGCTTAGGTAGATTTTTAACCCGTGCGGTAATGTATATCGCAACGATTAACATGAAACCTGCAAGTAGACCTGGAATAACCCCACCCAAGAACATTCGTCCAACGGAGACATCGGTGGCCGCTGCATACACAACCATAACGATTGAAGGCGGGATAAGAATACCTAAGGTACCAGCATTACAGATAACCCCCGCAGCGAACTCCTTGGTATAGCCATTTTTAACCATACCAGCGATAACAATACTGCCTATCGCCACAACCGTAGCCGGAGACGAACCAGAAAGAGCAGCGAACATCATACATGCTACAACAGACGCCATTGCTAGCCCACCACGGAACCAACCGACCATCGCGATAGCAAAACGAATAATTCGACGAGCAACTCCACCAGTAGACATAAAGCTAGAAGCGAGGATAAAAAACGGGATAGCTAAAAGTGTGTAATGTCCTGCAAAAGCGTTAAACAACGTCTGAGCCACAGAAGCCAATGAGGCGTCTGAGTGGATCAAAAGGAAAAACATACTCGCTAAACCCAACGAGATTGCTATTGGCACGCCAACGAGCATAAAGGCGATAACCATTATAAAGAGGAATAGAATTGCCATAGTTTAGTCCTCCTTCACTGCGGCTTTAAGGGCATCAAGATTTTCTTCTGCCTCGTGGCTGGCAATCAGTCTATCCAGATCACCTGTAGCTATTTTGTATGCCGCTTGAGCAAATCGTGCTGTTAACGTAGCCATACTAATAGGAAGTGCAGCATAAGGAATAAAACGAGGTAATTTTTCATAGCGCTCGCCTTCATTGAAAATATCGGCTAAAAACTGAAGCATTTCAGGCATTGGTATATCGTCTGTTTCATACCACGCTCGTTCCGAAATAAATGGATACCAATAGTTCCATGAGCCAATGAGTAGCAATACTGAAAAGGTTAGGCATAGAGAGACAGCAATCAGGGCATACACCTTCTGCAATCCTTTTGGTGCCATATTGATGACTACATCTACACCGATATGGAAATGCCTTTTAACGCCATAAGATGCGCCAACCAATACCATCCATGCAAACATAAATACTGTTAATTCTAGAGCCCATAATATGTTGTCATTCAGAACATAACGAAATACAACATTGGTAAAAGTTAGCAAGGTCATCAACCCTAGAAAACCTGATATTAAGGTTTCTTCTAAAAGATCTGTCGCCTTTTCTACTTTGGAAAAAAACGTCCGTACCATTTGGTTTCTCCGCTGTGATTATTGTTATTAAAGGTATGGGTGACATTCACCCATACCTTGCGGATTACTTGTTAGATGCCAATGCAGCTTCGATTAACTCTGCACCAATATCTTTCTCATACTTGTTCCAAACTGGCTTAAGCGCCTCAACCCAAGCCTGACGTTGCTCAGACGATAGATTACGCACAACACCACCGGCTTCGATGATATTCTGTTTGTTGGTTTCGTTAACCTTGCTTGATTCAGCGTTACGCGCAGCGGTAACTTCCATCACGATCTGACTGAGTTGATCACGAACATCTGCCGGTAATCCATCCCAAAACTTATTTGAAGTGACGACTAGGTAATCCAAGATGCCGTGATTGGTTTCAGTCACACCATCTTGAACTTCGAAGAATTTTTTCCCATAGATATTGGACCAAGTGTTCTCTTGACCATCGATAACTTTCGTCTGCAAACCGCCATAAACTTCTTTAAATGACATTTTTTGTGGGTTGGCTCCTAATTGTTCAAACTGAGTAACCAATACATCAGACGCCTGTACGCGGAATTTCAAACCGGAGGCATCTTCAGGAAGCAAAAGTGGTTTATTTGCAGACATCTGCTTCATACCATTATGCCAAAACGCTAACCCTTTTAAGCCGCGTCGTTTCATCGCATTTTTTAGCTTTTCACCAGACTCAGAGTTTTGGAAACGGTCTACAGCATCTACATCTTCAAATAGGAAAGGAAGGTCAAAAATACGATATTTCTTCGTGATTTTTTCAAATTTTGATAAAGATGGAGCCCCCATTTGAACATCACCGTTAAGCAAAGCTTCTAAAACTTTGTCATCATCGTATAAAGTAGAGTTAGGGAACACTTGCATACATGCCTTGCCATTCATCTCTTCGTTTACACGAGTTTCTAACAAAGATGCAGCAATACCTTTAGGGTGTTTGTCTGTATTCGTTACGTGACTAAACTTGATGACAATTTCACCAGGGTCACAATTAGCGGCGGCATTAAAACTCGTTAGTGCAAGTGCAGACACAGATAGTAGGGTAAGTGGCTTGATCATTTTTATTCTCCATATGATTTTAACAGTCCCATCTTTGGGTTCTGTATGAACTACATAGAGCAATTAGCAAGCCAACAATTAACAAATCGTTTACATCCCTTACTATTCGGACGATTGCGGCATTTTATCTGTCTCGCATGATGCAAGCGGTACTAAAAAGAAGATAGCAATGGGTGGAAAATGACACACAAAAAGAACATAAATGTGTCATTTTTTACATACTAATAACAAAAGAGATGCCATGTCTTCCTTTAACTAATAAAGGCTTCTCTTTTGATGTTTATCAGTCTCTCTATAAACCACTTAAGCGCTTTGCCTGAGTTTTCTTTGCGCCACGCTATTCCTACATTATTGGTTCTATTTGTCGCAGGCGACGTTTCTATGATCACAAGAGCACCAGAATCCAATTCTTGGTTTATCCTAAACAGAGGCAAATAGCCCACACCTAAACCTAACACATGAGACATGATTTTTTTATCTACTGTCGGCACGGTCAACCTACGTTGGCCTTCAAAAATGCCCGATGACTTTGCAGGTAAATTCCTAGAGCTATCCGACACTACAACCGAGGGGTACTTCTTTACTTCTTCAATAGTGATAGGTCGCGGTAACTTAGTTAGAGGGTGGTCATAGGCGACTGCAAATACAAAATTGATTTTTCCAATATCTAAATATTGGTATTTTATCGAATCAATATCTTCTGCTGTCCCAATTGCCAAATCAACTCGTCCCGAATTTAAAGCATCAAATGTGCCTCCAAACACTTCTTCAACCAATCTAATCTCCACATGAGGATATTGTTTTTGAAACTCACCTATAAGTGAATAAATCGGGCTACAATTCATGATGTTATCGATGCAAATTCTTAGTTCCGGTTCCCAACCACTTTCGGCTTGAATAACCAACGTAGAGAGATTTTCTGTCGCATTTAATATTGTGCGGCCATGCTTAAGTAACAGTTGTCCAGTGGGTGTAAATTCAGCCTTTCTTTTACTCCTATCAAAAATAACAACGCCGAGATCCTCCTCTAGTTTTTTTACCGTATATGACACAGCTGATGGCACACGGAAAAGTTCTTCGGCTGCCGCTGCAAAACTTTTTTCTATCTATCGCATCTAAAATACGTAAAGCATCTAAGGTAATTGGATTTGTCATCGTTGATTTTTACCATGTTATAGAACTTGCTAAAAAGTGCATTTATACGGTTATACTTCAGCTACATTAGCACCAAATCACTAAAAAGAAACCGCCAATCAACTTAAAATTGATTGGCGGTTGAATAGCTATTAATGCTTGGGTCAAACAACATTTAAAGCTTGTTTGTTACTGTTTAAACCTATTTGGCTTCGCGTTCCAATTGATCAAGAAGATGAACTACCTTCCCTGACAACGGTTCTACTTCTTTATACAGCTCTTCAGCTTTAGCATGATCACCTTTTTCAGACGTATCTAGTATTAACTTTATCACTTCATGTAACCTAGCGTGTGGTGCATCGATACTGTTGAAGGTTTGAGAACTGGAGAATTGCTGCTTACCCGTGCTGAAATACCACTTACCAAAATCACATTCATGGTGGGAACACGCTTGAGATCGAGTAATCGCGCTTTTATCGCCGTTTAAATAGGAGCGTACTCTGGTTTTCCAAGCTAAATGTGCTTGCTTTGCCTTGGAGAAATCGACCCTCGTATTATCCCCTAAATCAAAATCACTCATTAGATCTTGCAGATGAAGGGCACTTTCATTCAACTCTGTTGCCTTATCTTGGAGCTTTTTCGCCTCTTCCTCTGTGGTTATCGCTTCTAAGCTAATCGTCTCGATATTGCTGCTCATTTCAACTGCGACCAAACTCTGCTCTTCTGCTGCTGTCGCAATTTGAGTACTCATATCATTAATCAGCTCCATACCCTCTGCTACTTGACCAAACACGTCGCGGGATGTGGCCACTTTTTCCAAGGCATTTTGCGCCTCTTGATTATTCCTTTCTATGGTCTCAGCAGAGTTTTTAATACCAGTGGACAAATTATCTAGCATAGTTCGAATTTCTTGGGTTGCATCTTGAGTTCTAGAGGCTAAATTTCTCACCTCGTCTGCTACAACGGCGAAACCTCGACCATGCTCTCCTGCCCTAGCGGCTTCAATGGCTGCGTTCAGTGCCAATAAATTAGTTTGATCCGCTATCTCACTAATTACATTAGTAATTTTACTTATCTGCTCACTATCAGTTGAGAGTGTATTGATCTGTGTTGTGGTGCTGGTTAGTTCAAGAGAAAATGCTTCCATCGAGTTCAAAGCATCCATTACAATTTCATCACCTTCTATTACGGTTTGCTTTGCCGCATTTGTTGTGTCAGAAGAGTTCTGTGCATTCTTTGAAACCTCTTCTACAGTTGAGCTCATTTCACTCATCGCGGTTGCAACTTGAGTAGTATGATTCGATTGATTGCCCATGGTTTTCGTCATCGAATAACTGGTACCAGAAAGTTGATCTGCGGACACGATCAAATCTCTCGCGGCACTAGATACCTGACCTAAAATAGTTTTGCTTCTTGCTTGCAAAAGCTTTACCGCCATCATGGCAAACCCAACTTCGTTCATCGATTTTAATTCGATTTTCTGATTATAATCACCACTCGCCATCTCGCGTAATCGAATACGAATCTCATCCAATGGTTGAATCAAGCCAACAATGGAACGCCACCAATTAAACAGGGTTAACAACATTGAAACGCCAAGTAGCACTATTAGTGCAGGGTGCGCATCTTGATAAGCCATAAAGGTAGCAAAAGCCAATATAAATAAGTTGATAATAGCAGTCGCATTGAAAAGGCTTTTAAACGTCAAGCGATCCATAAACTTGCCTTTTGGCAATTTCAAAGAATCATTATTTTTTAGTTTTTTGTATAACTGTTCTGCTTTAGATACCTGTTCGCGGGTAGGTTCCGAACGTACAGATTGATATCCGATTACTTTTCCTTTCTTGATTACGGGAGTAACAAATGCGTCTACCCAATAGTGGTCGCCATTTTTGCAACGATTCTTAACTATTCCGCGCCAGCCCGTACCAGAACGAACGGTTTTCCATAGGTCTTCAAATGCGGCTTTTGGCATGTCAGGATGACGTACAATGTTATGATCTTGCCCGATCAACTCTTCTAGGGTAAAGCCACTAATTTCCAGAAAAGCCGTATTCACATAGCGTATTTTTCCATCTAAATCAGTAACTGATACAAGATCTTGCGTAGAAGTAAACCTTTGTTCTTTCTGTGTAACTGGTTGATTATTTCTCATATCGTCATCCGTCTTTTAATTCTTAATTTTTAGTTCTTATTTTAATTGAACAAATTGATCATCTTGGGCACTAGAACATATTGACTCTTCCTCAACCCCAATACTATCGGCAAATATTAATAGAAGTTTAATGGTTTTTTTGTCTATTCATTTCCAGCACCAATGGATCACATCTATACTCGTCACTGATTTATGAAACCAATACTTTAAAAGTAAAATATTATTGACAGTTCCGTTATTAACAACGAGTAACTTTGTGATGCGAATCACTTATAATTGTTTTATTTTCAATGTGTTGAATTGAGCCTATTACCCTTCCTGTGTTAAAAATGAAAGGTACGTTTATACTAATTGAGGGAGCGTGTTGATCGACTAAGAAGGTCAATACATATATCTACTCTAACGGTATTTTCAATCATATTAATCATATTAATCAACTTAGAGACCGCTGATGGACATTAAAGAAAAAATGCATAGCCAAAAAATCTATTTTTTCGAAGACTCTATTCAAGAAGAGCAAACCAAATGTTTAGAAACTTTGTATGACTTCAACCAGAGTCGACCATCAGAGTCAGAAAAACGACAGGCATTACTTTTAGAGCTCTTTGCTGAAGTAGGTGATAACTGCTACATAGAACCACCTCTTCACGCTAATTGGGCAAAACATACCCACCTAGGCAATAATGTTTACGCAAATTTCAATCTCACTCTCGTTGATGATACGCACATATATATTGGCGACTATGTAATGATTGCACCTAACGTAACTCTTTCAACCGCAGGTCATCCAATTGAGCCAGAGAGAAGAAAAAGGTAGCTCAATTCAATATTCCTATCCATATAGAAGAAAACGTCTGGATTGGAGCAAACTCGGTTGTTTTGCCAGGAGTAACCATTGGAAAAAATAGTGTTATTGGTGCTGGTAGCGTGGTGACCAAAAACATTCCCGCTAATGTGGTCGCAGTTGGCAATCCTTGCAAAGTAATGCGTAAAATATCAGAAAGAGATAAAGAGTTTTATTACAAACAGATGAGATTTGATAACCAATAATCACTATAAGGCATAAACATTAGTCTATTCTTACTATTAGAATCTAAAAACAATAATTATTGCTTATGCCTAAATTTGTCTATTCAACATTAAATATACACGGTTTCCGAACTAGTCTCTTCTTGCTCTTGGTACTCCTTCCCTTCGCGTCGCTAGCATCTAGCAGCGATCTAGTCTCTGCCAACAATGGAATGGTTGAATTTCTACCTATGACAGTCGGCTTATTGGGAGGGCTGGCGATTTTTCTGTATGGCATGGAAAAAATGTCAAATTCACTAAAGCGTGCTGCTGGCGATCGCATGAAGTCTTTACTAGCAAAATTTACATCTAACCGGATTACAGGGGTCTTAACTGGAACCGGCATTACCGCAATTATACAATCTTCGTCTGTCACCACTGTTTTACTTGTGGGATTTATCTCTGCAGGATTAATGTCACTTCCTCAAGCTGTCGGCGTGATAATGGGGGCGAATATAGGTACTACTGTCACTGCGCAAATCGTTGCTTTTAAGGTAACTAAAGCCGCCTTAGCGATGGTTGCTATCGGTTTTCTTGTTCAATTTACGGCAAAGCTTGAACATTTTAAGCATTATGGAAATATCCTATTCGGGCTGGGATTAATCTTTTTAGGGATGAACCTAATGAGTGAGGCTATGTCGCCTCTACGCAGCTATCAGCCGTTTATCGACAGCATGACGCAAATGGACAGCCTTCCCCTTGCTATTCTTTTATCGGCCGTATTTACCGCCCTTGTTCAATCCTCGTCAGCGACAACAGGGATTGTCATCGTCTTGGCTGGACAAGGCTTTATTTCTCTAGAAACAGGGATTGCCTTAGCCATGGGGGCAAATTTAGGTACCTGTATAACGGCCTTGTTAGCCGCAATCGGGAAAACCGAAGAAGCGATGCAAGCCGCTGCTATTCATATTTTATTTAACTTTTTAGGCGTTTTGATCTGGCTGCCTTTTATCGGGGCTTTAAGTCACATTGCAATTGGCATATCCCCCAATCATGACAACTTAATCGGGATACAAAAACTGTCAGCGGAGCTCCCCAGACAAATCGCCAATGCAAATACCGTATTTAATGTGCTGAATACGCTTATCATGGTGCCATTCGCTGGCTATTTTGTCTCGTTTGTACGCAAGATAATTCCAGCGCACTCCAAGACACCCGTGAACAAAAACAAAGCGTATCGGACAATAAAACCTAAATATCTAAGCCAAGAACTACTCAATACACCAGATATGGCATTAGATAATGCCCAGTTAGAGCTAGGGCGTGTAGGACGGCGCGTGTGTAACATGATGAATATGCTTCCTCCATTGGGGCTTCATCAAACAAGTATCAAAGACAGGCAGGAAACGAAACAAAAATTGAACAACATTGAGGACATAGAAGAAGAGGTCGATCGATTGCACGCCGAAATACTCTCTTATCTCGGTCGATTGAGAACGGAACCATTATCCGAAGAGCAAAGTAGCAGGCAAATAAAGCTGATTAGCATGACAGATCAACTTGAGAGTATTGCTGATCTCATCGTCGATTCCTTGGTGCCCTTAGCATACAAAACATTAAATGAAGACGTAACAATAAGCCCTGCCATGCGAAAAACATTAGGAACCGTTCAGGAAAGGGTCAATCAAGCGATGCTAAATTGTGTCAATGCGGTTCGTCGTGGTGATGATGGATTGGCTGAAAAAGTACTAAATGCGAAAAGAGAACTAAACTCACTTTTAGATGCTGTCCTCACTCATCAGGCAGAACGCTTAGTCGACCAAAACCCTAAACGCCTGATTGTGTTTCGCTATGAAATGGAGTGGGTAGAATCTCTTAAACGCATCTATAACCACAGTAAAAGAATCTCTAAATTGCAGCTTAGAAACCGGTCTATTCAACCGAAGAAGTCTTGAAACCCTACTAGGTTAGGTGACTTTATTTTTGCCAGATTTTTTAGATATATACATTTTCTCATCAGCTATACGAATGAGATCCTTTGGCATAGTGCTGGAGAAGTTATCTGTAAAACTGACTCCAATACTCAGTGTATTCTTTATATCGCCAAATTGACTACTAAGTGTTGATTTTTCACAGGCGAGGCGAATTTTTTCAGCCAATTCATAACTAAACTTTTCCGTTGATTCAGTAAGAAAAATAATAAATTCCTCTCCACCCCAACGCCCAACAACGCCATGGTCATCGACTTGTTTATGTATAATTGACGAAAGATTTTTTAATACGGAATCGCCCACCTGGTGGCCATAGTTATCATTAACATTCTTAAAATTATCGATATCAAATAAAATACACCCCATAGATTTAACATCATGACAATGTTCTTTGATCCATTTATAAAGTGCATCACGGTTGAGTAAATTTGTCAGGGAATCATGATCGGCACGATAGGCAAGTTCTTTTTGCGCAACCACTTTATCCGTCACATCAACAACGACAACTTCAAGTGCAGGTTCACCTTCCCAATTAATGGCGTGATCGTAAATATTAAAGAATCTCTTTTCACCATCTAGGCGAATATTCTCAATAATATGGCTTTCCCCAATAGCTTCACCACGCAACACCTTCTCGCAGCGATCTAACGCATCTACATGATATTCTTTCGGGATAACGTCCAATACACTGCCACTGTCTAGAAAATCATCAATGGACTCAACACCCATCATTTCTGCCCAAACCGGGTTAACGAGTAAGGGTTTGAAGAAACGATGAATAATCACGCCTTGAACAGAGTTTCGAACGAGACTTTCGTATTTTGGTCTATTGATCAGTTGATGAGGGCTTACTTTACTTGAGATATCGAATAATAAGACTTCTAGAGCCGGCTTTTTGTGCCATGTTGTCTTTTGAATAAGGGCAAAAAGAGCAATCGTTTTACCAAATCGATTGGTAGCGAAAAAATCTCACCATTAGGATCCAAAGTATCTGACTCAAAAGAATCTGACAAACTTATTGCGAGGATTTTTTGTTGAAAGTCATTATCAACTAAATGCAGTGGCGAAGAGATGAAATTGCTAAGATCGACCAGCGATGTAAAACCAAATAGTGAGGCAAACTCCTCATCTATATCAACAACTTTGTTACGAAAAACAATAACAGACCCACAAGCTAGGCCACTACCAATATCTGGAGCATTCATATAAAAGCACTTAATTTGGTTTTATCAGTCTCAATAAAGTGAGATCTTTGTTCCATTAGAGCACTAGCGTTGAGAGGATTCTAGCCCTATGTATTTCAGATTTGCTTTTTATCACACAATCAACATATAGACTCATAAAAACCATACAAAATGTTTACTGATCACTCCTTGCTGCAACAAAATAACCGTTGTCTTCACTGATTGCTTTGGAGATTGATAGACGCTGAAACTTCAGCGTCGTCTTATTTAATTAATGGGCTTAATTAGTCACCGTTTTCAATGATTCACTCTGACGTGCATAGCGATTTGCCAATATCGCACAGTAGAAAATCTGAATCGGGTGATAAAGCATAATTGGTAACAGAATCATCCCTAACGATGGATCTGCACCAAAAATAACTTTGGCCATTGGTATTCCTGCCGCTAGTGTTTTCTTTGTGCCGCAGAACACAGCTGCCACTTCATCCGCTAACGCGAACTTTGTTCGGCGTGCCCCCCATTGAATTAGGTGCACCATAAACAGAAGAATCACCGTACAGATGATGATGGATGTCGCTAATAAACGGATAGAAAATTCGCTCCAAATGCCGTTTACAACAGAGTCACAGAAAGCATTATAAACTATTAACAAAATCACATATTTATCGACTTTGTTGACCACGGATTTATGCCTGTCAACCGTTGCAACAAGGTATGGTCTCAGAATTTGGCCAACGACCATCGGAATCAAAAGAAGCTTAGCAATCGAAATAATCGAATCCATCAGATTTAGTTGAACCCCTTCAAACCCCATAAACAGTTGAATGAGCAGCGGGGTAACAAAAACACCAATGACACTCGAAAGAGACGCATTAAAAATAGCACCTGACACGTTACCTTTCCCGACACTGGTCATCGTTACTGAAGATGAAATGGTACTTGGTAGAACAAGCAGGTAACAAAAACCAAAGGCCAGTGCTGCTGGCATGTAAGCTAGGAATGTTTCGCCAAAGATGACCCACAAGATAGGATAAACAACGAACGTCGCCATCTGGATAAAAACGTGCAGACGCCAGTTAGTAATACCCGCTTTAATCGCTTGTGGTGATAACCCTAGACCATGTAAGAAAAACACGATAGCAACACCAATGCCAGTTAGTTGATCCAAATGGATTACACCGCCCGAACGTCCAAATTCGGAAGTAACTGTTGCCATTGCAATTGCCACAATCATCCCAACAAGAAACCACTCTTTCTTTATTTTCACTAAAACATTCATGCTGTGATATTTGACCTCAACTTGCAATTACTGACGTGGTATATATTAGGGCACAAACATGCTGTCGGCGTTTATACTAGCACGGCTATAGCCAAAAACGACAAAACCAAAAAAGCCGTAGCGGTATTAACCTGCTACGGCTTTTTCAAAATATGGCGCTCCGTGCAGGATTCGAACCTGCGGCCACCCGCTTAGAAGGCGGGTGCTCTATCCAGCTGAGCTAACGGAGCGTTGAGGTTGTGAATTATACGAAAGAACTTGCTCAGGTCAATGCCTTTATCCAACATTATGTTTCAAGTGAGCAAAAAAACTCAATACGTTGAAATATCAACTAGGCAATCGTTTGCGCAATAGACCTCGATGCAAATTTTTGCGACAATGCGCACGCTCTATTATTAATCAGATCAAGGGATCTTATGACTGCTCAAAATATCGATGGAAAGTTAATATCTCAGACCGTTCGCTCAGAAGTTGGGGCTCGTGTTAAAGCTCGTACCGAAGCAGGATTACGCGCACCAGGCTTAGCCGTGGTATTGGTAGGCGAAGACCCTGCATCTCAAGTATATGTCGGTAGCAAGCGTCGAGCTTGTGATGAGGTCGGTTTTGTCTCTAAGTCATTTGATTTGCCTGCAACAGCAAAAGAACAAGAATTATTAGATTTGGTTGAACAACTCAACAATGATGACGAAATAGACGGTATTTTGGTTCAATTGCCTCTCCCGGCAGGTATTGATAGTACGAAAGTACTTGAGCAAATTCTTCCAGAAAAAGATGTTGATGGGTTCCACCCATATAATGTAGGTCGACTAGCACAGCGTATCCCTAAGCTTCGTTCTTGCACACCGAAAGGAATCATTACCCTTTTGGACCGGTATAATATTGAGATGAGAGGCAAGCACGCCGTAATAGTGGGCGCGTCTAATATTGTTGGCCGCCCTATGACGCTAGAATTGTTACTCGCCGGGTGTACAACCACAACCTGCCACCGTTTTACCAAAGATTTAGAATCGTTTGTTCGACAAGCTGATGTTGTTGTTGTTGCGGTAGGTAAGGCTAACTTTATCCCCGGCAATTGGATTAAAGAGGGAGCTATCGTCGTTGATGTAGGCATCAACCGATTGGAAAATGGTAAACTGGCTGGTGATGTGGAATATGACGTTGCTAAGACAAGAGCGAGTTTCATTACGCCGGTTCCTGGTGGCGTAGGCCCTATGACTGTTGCTAGCTTAATCGAAAATACAATGATTGCTTGCGAACAATACAAAAAGGACTAATAAGAATAGAACCTATTTGTTTATAAAAAGTATCTTTAAAACATCGTTATTTCTAAATATAGAAATAACGATGTTTTTTATAGCTAGAGTACGACATCCCCAAACAGACTTATCTGATTTGATCCGCTAAATGGCTCACAGCCAAACCGAAGTAGTATGATCGGTTCCACTTCATCAATACTTGATAATTTTCGTATACCAAATAAGCTCGACCGCCTTCATCATCAGGGGCGATTAACCAAGCATCAATATCTTCACTGGTTTTAGGCAGTGCTGCACCATTAAGCCTTCGAACCCCAAGACCATTCCACTGTTGCAGTGTCTTTGCCTTTTCTTGTTGTCGACCTTGTAAACTAGAAGGCAAACCTTCCGGAACTTTAACCTGCCGCCCCCATGTATAGGTATCATTCCAACCATGACTTTTTAGATAATTAGCAGCCGATGCAAAAACATCAGCCTTAGTATTCCAAATGTCCTTTTTACCGTCACCATTACCATCTACAGCATAGTTAACAAAGGAGCTAGGCATAAACTGGCTCTGACCCATTGCGCCAGCCCAAGAGCCTTTCATGTTCGCGATAGAAATGTGCTTCTCTTCTAAAATAGTAAGCGCAGCCATTGTCTCTTTTTTAAAAAATGCTTCACGTCGTCCATCGTAGGCCAAGGTTGCAAGTGCATCAATGACATTGTATCCGCCTGTCAACTTACCAAAATTACTCTCAACTCCCCAAAGTGCGACAATAAAACGTGGTTGTACGCCATACTCTTTACCGATACGGTTAAGATCATCGTAATGCTTTTTATATAGAGATTTTGCTTGCTTGATTTTCCAATCGGGCACAGCTCTGGGGATATACTCGTCTAAGGTGAGTTTTTTTCCGGTTGATTTTTATCGGCTTTTATCGCTCTGGGTTTGTATTCAACATTAGCAAATGCACTTTCAAGAGTCTGCTCTGAAATACCGAGCTCTCTAGCCTCCTGTTTTAATGTTTTAACATATTCGCTGAACTCTATTTTATCTTCAGCAAATGCGGCTGATGTTAGGCCTAAACCCAACACTAACGTAGCAAGTTTTTTCAAATCTCTTTATCTCCTATACCAAACTGACTTTACGAAACTGAGCTTATTTTTGTTTTAATTTTTGCTCTTTGTATTTTTCTAACAAATTTTCTGGTGGTGGAGGAAGTTGAAGGAAAAAACCATCTTCTTGCATCGATTCCACCACTTTGTTGACATCGACTTGAGCCAATTTACGCCCTTCAAGTTTAATTACCATCACAAAGTGTGGCACACCAAACATTTCCATTAGCTCAGTAGGTACTTGAGAAAAATCATCTTTATTTGGGATGTACAGATAAGCACCCTCTTTTTTCTTACTTTTATATATCGAACACAACATAGATAGTATTAACCTTTTAATAAACCGTGCAACTTTTCACCTAAAATTTCTCTTCTCCAACCTACCATTAAATCGGGTAAGCTCGTAGGATCTTGTTGGGCACTCCAAGACCAACTAATAAGTTGATTAAGCTGTTTTTTCGAAGCTAGGAATTCACTCGCCAAACCGGATGATTGAGCAACCTGTTTTACTTCATCTTTCAGCATTTTGAAGATCTGTTTGTAACCAGGCTTGTCCATCAAACGTTCTATTTTGTCCGGCCATTCATCTTCACCTAGCATATCAGCCTGTTTTACAATCGTGATCACTTTTTCTCCGTGACGACGAATGGCTCTTTGATCAAAGCCTTCTTCATCCATTTGCTTAAGAGACTTGATACCGAGTCGTGCAACAGTCCAAAGATCTTGCTCTTTAAACACAAAATTAAGAGCCATGTCTCTTTTCAGCGCTTCTTGCAATCGCCACGTTGCAAGAGGCTTAAGAATAGAAAGTTGCTTCGGACTGAGTTGCCATGAACCTTTAATATCTTTGAATACTTTTTCAGGGTCGGTATCACAAGACCTTTTTTCAATTAGAAGCTCTGACTCTTGAATAGCCGCTTCACGCCAACCCGCTTGTTCCAATTTTTGATCGAGTTGCTTAAATAACGGCATCAAATAAAACACATCTGCAGCAGCATACTCTAACTGTCTCAGGCTCAATGGACGAGCAAGCCAATCCGTTCTAGATTCACTTTTGTCGAGTTCAACCTCTAAGTATTCGTTCACCAAAGTGGCAAAACCAGTCGATAGCCCATGACCTAAAAATGCAGCCATTATCTGAGTATCTATCATAGGGAATGGTGTACAACCAAAACTTTGCTTGAACACTTCAAGGTCTTCTCCACACGCATGAAGTACCTTCAGAACCGAACCATTCTTCAGCAGATTTTCAAATGAAGACATGTCTTCAATACATGACGGGTCGATAAGAGAAAGGTTTTCACCGTCATACAACTGAATCAACCCGAGTTGTGGGAAGTAGGTACGAGTGCGAACAAACTCGGTATCTAACATAATACTATCCACTTGGTTGGCTAAGCTGCATACGCTTTCAAGTGCTGAAGTTGTATCAATTATTTTGTAATTCACGAAAAGTCTCTATTAAAAATGCCGACTGTAATAGTCGGCATAGTAACATTGGATGAATACCAAGTAACTTAAAAATAAGGTCCTACCCTTAAGCGTACTTTGGTATATATCTGAACGGTAAACATCTAAGCAACAGCGCCTTCGCTGTTTTTCTCATTCGCAGCCTTACGTTTAGCTTCATCAGCATCACGTAATTCACGACGTAATATTTTACCTACGTTTGTTTTTGGTAATTCATCTCTAAATTCAATAATTTTCGGAACCTTGTAACCCGTAAGGTACTTGCGACAATGTTCCGTAATCTCGTGTGCCGTTACACTCGGGTCACGTTTAACAACAAAAATCTTAACAGCCTCTCCAGATACTTCATGCGGTTCACCAATAGCAGCAACCTCTAAGACTTTTCCATGCAGAGCGACAACATCTTCTATTTCATTTGGATAAACATTAAATCCGGAGACTAAAATCATATCCTTTTTACGGTCTACAATCGTAATGTAGCCCTTTTCGTCTATCTTAACGATATCGCCTGTAGACAACCATCCGTCTTCATCAATGGTGCTGCGAGTCGCCTCAGCTCTTTGCCAATAACCTTGCATTACTTGCGGTCCTTTGACCTGCAATTCGCCAATTTGATCCATCGGTAGTGGTTTATTCTCGTCATCAACGATACGAACATCGGTTGAACAAACAGGCATACCTATTGAACCATTATATTCAGTAAGGTTGTAAGGGTTTACCGAAACCAATGGAGAACATTCTGTCAATCCATAACCTTCCGCAAGTGCAACACCCGTTACCTTTTGCCACTTCTCTGCGACGGCTCTTTGTACCGCCATACCTCCACCTATAGTCAATTTCAGGTTACTAAAATTGAGCTCGTGGAAATCTTCATTGTTGACTAAAGCATTAAACAAGGTATTTACACCTGTTAAGGTCGTAAATTTGGTGTTTTGTAGCTCTTTTATAAATCCGGGAATGTCTCGAGGATTTGTAATCAGCAGGTTCTTACCACCAAATTCTATGAATAGTAAACAATTCACCGTAAGTGCAAACACATGGTAAAGAGGCAAAGCAGTAACAACCGTCTCTCTTCCATCTTTAAGCACTGCTCCATACACACCTTTTGACTGCATGACATTGGCAATCATATTACGGTGAGTCAAAATAGCCCCTTTAGCTACTCCTGTGGTACCACCCGTGTACTGCAAGAATGCTATATCTTCACCCGACATAAACGGTTTAACGTATTGCAGTCTGCGTCCTTTATATAGCGCTTTTCGAAAAGATATAGCACCAGGAAGATGGTACTTAGGGACCATACCCTTTACATACTTAACGACAAAGTCAACGATGGTACCTTTAGCTCTAGGTAACATCTGTCCTAGACTAGTAAGTACCACATTTTTGATAGGTGTGTTATCGACTATCTGCTCTAACGTATTGGCAAAATTTGAAACAATAACAATCGTAGTGGCACCCGAATCATTTAATTGGTGCTCTAATTCACGTGGTGTATACAGAGGGTTAACGTTAACCGCAATTAAACCTGCTCTTAAAATACCAAACAAAGCAACAGGATATTGTAGTAGGTTCGGCATCATTATCGCTACGCGTTCACCTTTATTTAACTTAAGATCATTTTGCAGATAAGCAGCGAAAGCGCGGCTTCGTTCTTCAAGCTTTCTATAGGTCATTACTGACCCCATATTTTCAAAAGCAGGTTGATCAGCGTAATTGCGTACCGCATTTTCGAACATCTCGATCAATGATGGATATTCGTCTGGATTTATCTCTTTAGGTACGTCACTTGGGTAATGTGAAAGCCAAGGTTTCTCCACGATTACACTCCTCGTTATTGGCAAATTTTAATCTAGCGAATAGTCACTTTGAGAATACTAACGATGTGTGTTTTACAATTAGTATCAGTGCATTCTTTAATTATTTTATTAACATTTCCATTACAACACAGCTTTGCAGTCATGGACACAAAACTATCAAACACTTGTTTAAATTTTGTTAACTAAGCCTAAAATAAGCTCTGATGTTAACTGAATTTGTTGAATATGACAGTGATGTCCACCGGGAATATATTCGACACTAAACTGTTCATTTTGTGCGGCAATGGGATGCTCTAACTCTAGTTCCGCTTGTTGTAATAGGTAATCGAATCCAGACTGTCCAAGTATAACCAAATGGGGACAGCGGACTTCTTTCATTATGGCTTCTGCATTTTTACGTGACATTCTAATTAAAGAATTTGCGTTTAATTTAGAGTCATGCCGCCATTTCCACACTTCACCATCAAATATGGTGCCTCTCTTTACAATTGGCATCACTTCTAGTCTTCTAAGATGATTTACTTTGGCGCGTACATCAACCATTTCATCGATACTAAAAAAATAGCGCTCTCGCTTTTCTCTTATCTGCTGTCGGCTAAATACGCCTTCTCGCAATCTCTTTACCGTATTATTAGGCGATTCTGATAACGGCCCGAAACCTTCTATTTGAACCAATCCAGCAACATTTTCAGGAAACGCAGCACTATAGCAAGTTGCTAAAAATGCACCAAGAGAATGTCCAACTAACAGCAATTTTTTCGGCGACAACGCGGTAATAAATTGATGAATATCATCAATATAATCAAAAAACTGGTAATAATTATCATCTTTCCGATGACTAGACAACCCGTGGCCAGGGAGATCAACCGCCACAAGATGCAGGTCAGGCATGATCTGGTGGCATTCTTTCATCAACTTGGTAAAACTTCCTGAATTATCCAACCATCCATGAATAAAAACGACCGCCATTTCGGCCGTTTCTGCGTCACCAAGCTCCATCGTTGCCAGTTCATTGTGTACGAGTGTGACTCTTTTTTCGGTAAACATTTATTTTACTTCCTGTACGACCTTTCCCTTACTAGGTAAACCTCTAGACCCACGGCAATATAATCCGTAGCAAGGTGACAAGTGACTTTCAATATCATGTACAACAACCGTTTCTTCTATACGCCATAGATGAAACCCTTTGATATCCATTATCCTAAATGACATCTCAAAATCATCTACTTTACCTTGTTCCTCTCCATCACTCACACCTAACAAAGTAACCAGACGTCCTTCCGAAAACGCCATTGACTCTAAGTAGCCATTGTAATAGCCAACATAACGGCCTGCTGGTTCGGAGTTTAAATTCGGTTTGCCTGAGCTGTTAATGGGCATGTTAACAACTTCTATTCGAGTTTTGTCTTTTAGATTTGTGACATTCGCGATAATACCGCCAAGTCGAACTTCATTATTCTGATCAACAGGAGACTCTAACCACTGTTGATAATCCGTTATCACATTCTCATTGGACGTTGACAACGACTCAGGTAGCGATGAGCAAGCAGATAATAAAGCAACACAGATAAGTGAGCTAATTAATTTAAACATGACTTTCCCCCTAAACTACTAATTAAAAGCGAACGACATTAAATATAGATATCGACACCAATCAATTTTGCTAACTCTTCTTTTTTTGAACGGTTATAAATATCCATATACTCTTCCATTGCTTTGCGAGATTGCCCTTCGGGAAGATCATATTGAATCTGAACTTTCTCTAGTTCAGATTCACTGAGCTGTCTTATGGATTGAGATACTGCGGCGGCAACCTTAGTAGTTTGCACAACGCTACCACCAGCTTGCTCTTTTTTTAAAGCACCTTTTTTGGCCGCTTTCTGGTTTTTTTGGATAACCGCTGGTGTTAGACCATTAATCGTCACCATATAAAGACCTTTCTATTTTTTATCGTTACTCTCTGCCAGGGAGTTTTTTCCATGTCACTTTGTCGCGCAGATAAACCGGACTTGATTCTTCAGCAGTGGTTGTATTTCCTTTTTCAAATTCAAACCGTGCTAAAAACGCAATATCCATCGCTTCTGGATAGAGAACATTGCCTTCCTCTCCCTCTAATTTTAGTCCAGATAATTCTTGTTGGTACGCCGCCCATCCCGTCCCGGCTAATGCCCATGAATGTGCGTCAGCTTCCACATTTTCAACTAACTTTTGCGGTGCAATAACACACTCGTCATCGATGCTTAACCATTCACCGTTTTCTTGGCGTGAAAAACGTCCCCAATATACTTCACTCATACGCGCATCAATGGCACAAGCTGCATTTTTAGTTCCATTTAGACGGTAGGTGGCTTGCGCCATAGCCGCTAAAGTAGAAACACCGATCATTGGTAAATTAGCACCAAACGCCAAACCTTGCGCTATGCCAATACCAATTCTAACACCAGTAAAGCTACCAGGGCCTCGCCCATAGGCTAATACATCAACCTCGTGAAGCTTAACGCCAGCTTCATTAAGTACTTCATCAACCATGGGTAATATTTTTGTCGTGTGTCCTCGTGGAGACACCTCACTGCGATAAAAAGTTTGATCGCCCACTGTTAATGCTACAGAGCAATTTTCAGTGGATGTATCTAAGGCAAGGATTTTTGCGCTCATTTACGCCTCAAGTCATTATGTATTTGATTGAGATAGTTGTTCAAGAAATTCAGTAACCTGTTTGAGATCCCTCGTTCTAGGAATAGGCGGTAAGCTTTGTAAAAAAACACCACCGTAATCTCGTGTTACTAGGCGATTATCACAGATAATCAATACGCCTTTATCTTTTCTATCTCGGATTAATCGTCCAACCCCTTGTTTCAGTGTGATCACGGCATCGGGTAACTGAACTTGCGAAAAAGGCTCTCCTCCGCTGAGTTTACAGTCCTCTATACGTGCTTTTAGCAACGGATCATCAGGGGCAGTAAATGGTAATTTGTCGATAATAACACAGCTTAGCGTATCGCCTCTAACATCAATCCCTTCCCAAAATGCGCCAGTGGCAACAAGTAATGCATTTCCAAGCTCCATAAATTCAGCAAGAAGCTTCTGCTTACTGGTTTCACCCTGCATCAAAATCGGAATATTCAGTACCGCACGAAAGCCTTCTGAGAGCTCCTTCATCATGCTATGCGAGGTACAAAGAAAAAAACATCGACCATTATTTTTCTCGATAACTGGTGCTAGCATTTCTACCAGTTTATCCGACAGACCCACGCTATTAGGCTCCGGTAAATATCTTGGTACACACAATTTTGCCTGAGTTTGATAATCAAAAGGACTAGGAAGAGAAAACTGCTCTGTTGGCTGTAAACCTAAACGGCGAGTAAAGTGACCAAAATCATCGGACACAGCTAATGTTGCTGAAGTGAAAATCCAACTTCCGTCTTTAAGCTCTACCTGTTCTTTAAATTTATCCGCAACAGAAAGTGGCGTAATATGCAAACTAAAGTGACGTGGTGACATATCATACCAATATGAATACCCCGTAATAGACACATCGCATACTCTGTCTATTCTAGCCTTTAGTACATTCGCTCTTTCAAAGGCTGTATCTAATAACTGGCTACGACCTAAAGCTAACTTTAGTACATCGATCGCTAAATCTAATCCGTCTCGAAGTCGGGCGAGTTCTCGCACAATTGGTTCAGACTTTAACGCTTCACGCCAGTTGCCTCTAAAACCAGTATCTCCCAATGCTATACGCATATCCATGGCGGACTGGGCAAGCCGTACAGATACTTTTTGCAGTTGTCTCATGTCACGGGCTTCAGTTCTATAGCCTATCTCAATATCTTTAGAGAGCTCCTGCAACTGCTTACTAGAAACCGATTGCCCAAAATACTGGCTTGCAATATCTGGCAGTTGATGTGCTTCATCAAAGATGAACACATCCGCGTCTGGAATCAATTCGCCAAACCCTGTTTCTTTTATCGCCAAATCAGCTAAGAATAAATGATGATTGACCACGATCACGTCAGAGTCCATTGCTCGCTTTCTGGCTTTGAGAACGAAGCACTCTTGAAAGCTTGGACATTCTTTACCAAGGCAGTTTTCATTGGTTGATGTAATAGTGGGAATTACTGGGCTATCTTCTGCTATTTCTTCACAGTCACCTAAATCACCGCTTTTTGTCGCAGAAGACCAACTACGTACTTTTACAAGTTGTGTTAATAAGGTGGGATCAGCCTCATTGGTGTGGCTTTCAACCAATTGACGACTCAATCGATCTAAACACAGATAATTCGAGCGACCTTTTAATAAAGCTACCTGCCCATAATAACCTAGTGCATCGACCATCAATGGTAAATCGCGGTGAAATAACTGTTCTTGAAGGTTTTTAGACCCTGTACTAATAATGACTTTTTTACCGCTGAGCAATGCAGGCACTAAATAGGCAAATGTCTTGCCTGTACCTGTGCCAGCTTCAACAACAAGCTGTGATTTATTTTTGATTGCCTTATCAACAGCCTCTGCCATGTCTAGCTGTGCTTGTCTTGCAGAAAAACCAGGTATAGCCTTGCCAAGCGCACCGTCGGCCGAAAAAGTTTTGCTTATCATTTAATTACAAGGGAAGAGAAACTTAGCCAAGATTATGTCAGGTTTACGGGGTTGGTGCGAATAGAGAATCTATCCACACCAAAAATTGAATGGAATAAAAGGTATTTTATTTACGATGTAGATACCTAGACAACCAAGCTGGACCTTCAAAATCATCATGTTCAGACATAATGGCTTTCGCTGCTTCAGCTGGTGTTGTTCTGCTTTCCCAAAGCTCTGACATAGTTTCATCATCAATTTCTTGAGAGCCGACCATGCTATTTATTCTTTGGCCATATAGTTTACGAGCAAGTAATTCTTTATCCATAACGTAGTACCTCATGATAATGTGTGTCAAACAACGCTTAAAAAACTAGCCAATAAGATGCATACTGCATTCGATTTTTATTTATATTTTGTTGAAACTATAACGAGAATAGATTAATTATAGAGCTAATATTGTGCCACGGATCACTAAACAGAAAAGCCGTGAGCTTTTAAATATATTTTAATAATTTTACATAATTTGTACTTTCGGAAGTAAAAAAATAATGGAAAAGAAGACCTTACTGACCCATTGCAGCGATGCACCCGGTCTAATAGCCAAAATAACCAACATCTGTTACAAGCACCAGCTAAACATAATCCATAACAATGAGTATGTAGATAACGCTAGCGGTCACTTTTTCATGCGTACTGAGTTAGAGGGTTACTTTAATGATAAGACATTCCTCGCCGATCTTGATCAAGCCCTTCCAAAAGGCACAAAAAGGAAATTAGTGAGCTCATTACGAAAGAAAGTCGTTATTCTTGTCACTAAAGAATCACACTGCTTGGGTGATATCCTGATGAAAGCATACGATGGCAGCCTAGGAGTCGATATCGCTGCAGTTGTAGGTAACTATGACTCATTGCAAGGTTTAACAGAAAAATTCGATATCCCTTACCATCACGTTTCTCATGTTGACTTAACTCGTGAAGAACATGAAGAAAAAATGCTCAAGGTTATCGATAGCTACGAAGCAGACTATTTGGTACTAGCAAAATACATGCGTGTGTTAACACCTAGCTTTGTAGAAAGCTATCATCATAAGATCATTAATATTCACCATAGCTTCTTACCCGCGTTTATTGGGGCAAAGCCTTATCAACAAGCTTATGACAGAGGTGTGAAGATTATTGGTGCAACGGCGCACTTTGTAACCAATGATCTAGATGAAGGTCCGATTATCAAACAGGACGTAATACCAGTAGATCACAACTTCAGTGCAAGCGATATGGCACAAGCAGGGCGAGACGTTGAGAAGAGTGTGTTAAGTAAAGCGCTAACTAAAGTAGTTAACGACCATGTATTTGTATACGGAAATAAAACCGTTATTTTGTAATCAACACACAATATATAAAAAAGGCAGCTAAGGCTGCCTTTTTTGTCTTCTTCAATTTTAAACTGACGTCCTTCCTAATGAAATGACTACCCGCCTATTTTGGTCTTTACCTATAGGAGAAGCATTGTCCGCGATAGGTCTTCGTTCACCATATCCTTGAATCTGAATTCTTTTGTCCTTCAACCCTATTGACTTGAAATAATCTTTTAAGACAACAGCTCGTCGCTCAGACAATGATTGATTCACGTCTTTATCACCACTAGAGTCGGTATAAGCCGATACTAAAACAAGGTCAATATCTTGGTTATATTTAATGTAATCAGCTATTTGATATAAACGTTTTTGAGATGCTTTATTTAGTTGATCGCTATTTCTGTCATAGTGCAAAATGGTAAATGAAATATCTTCAAAACTGTATGGAAGTAACTGACTCAAACAAAAAGTAAAAGCGTCATATTTTTGCTGAAACGTTACCGATGATAAAGAGACTTCAACTCTTTGGTTTCGACTTAACCAATCAGCATAACTAAAAGTTGGATATCGTCCTTTTTCTAACTCTGACAGAATGCCCCAAGCTGTTTGTCCTCCGACATAACCATCAAATTGCTTGAAAAATTTCATTGTATTCATTCTGTCTGCGCTTTCCCCAGGACGCCATGCAGGAGGCAAAGAAACCAAGCTAACACTGCGTGTTTCACCCATTGGGCGACGCATTTTAAGTTCAAAATCTAGATTAATTTTCTTGCTTGCCCGCGATGAAAATTCTGCCTGACCATAATGCGGAATAGGATGCACAAGGCGGCATTCTAATGGGCTATTTACCACCATTTCCCATTTTGACTGCTCGGGTGCTGCCGCATAGCGGACAGCCGTTGCCTCTGAAATTGGCGATATCAGAGCAGAAGTAACAAAAGCACTTAACGCAATCCGTTTTTTCATAACAACTAAAACTCTTCATTCAGAAACGGCAAGTTACTGCCGTTTTACTAGGAAAACCAGTCCATTTATTTACTAACTTCCTCTACATTATATTCCCTGTTGCAAAAACTCAGCCAAGTTATAGAAAGAGAATTGATTTTAACCATTTTTCTTACGGCTAGAATCTGCAATAATGCGTCCCCTATCACACTTACCTGTATATCAAAAAATTATAAGTAACCATGACTGTAGAAAACGAAGAGTTCACCCTTAAAAAACGCTTTCGCGGCTATTTCCCAGTCGTTATTGATGTAGAGACTGCTGGTTTTAATGCAAGAACCGATGCACTTTTGGAAATCTGCGCTGTAACACTAAAAATGGATGAAAATGGTGACCTTCAACCTGCATCTACAATTCATTTTCATATCGAACCTTTTGAAGGTGCTAATATAGAAAAAGAAGCGTTAGAATTTAATGGTATTCGCGACCCATTCAGCCCTCTACGAGGTGCGGTACATGAATCCGAAGCGTTAAAAGAGATATACAAGCTAGTTAGAAAAGAACAGAAACAAGCCGATTGCAGCCGTGCCATCATGGTTGCACACAATGCAACATTCGATCATAGCTTCGTCATGCAAGCCAGTGAACGTTGTAAATTAAAAAGAGTCCCCTTTCATCCCTTTGCTACTTTTGATACTGCTGCCTTAAGTGGATTAGCTTACGGCCAAACGGTTTTGGCTAAAGCATGCAAAACAGCCGGGTTGGAATTTGACAATAAAGAAGCTCACTCTGCCTTATATGACACAGAAAGAACGGCAGAGTTATTCTGCGGAATAGTCAACAAGTGGAAAGCCTTAGGTGGCTGGCCGCTTAACCAAGACGAAACCGAATAACAATAATACAAACACAACTCAAACGAGATTAATATGAATCCTGTAGTTATTTCAGTATGTATCATGCTGTTACTAGCACTAATGAGAGTCAACGTTGTCGTCGCTCTTACCTTTAGTGCCATAATCGGCGGTCTTGTCTCAGGAATGAGCCTGAACGATGCCGTTTCCGCTTTTGAAAGTGGTCTAGGTGGCGGTGCTACTATCGCTCTAAGTTACGCAATGCTAGGTACTTTTGCCGTTGCCATATCCAAGTCAGGCCTAACCGACTTACTGGCACAAAACGTCATTAAACGCATTCACGGTAAAGAGAACGGAGCTGCTTCAACAGGGCTAAAATATGCCGTTATTTGTGCGTTAATTCTTGTGACCATGTCATCACAAAACGTCATTCCTGTACACATCGCCTTTATTCCAATTTTGATTCCACCTCTATTAGGCGTATTTGCAAAACTCAAACTTGACCGTCGTCTTATCGCCTGTGTACTCACGTTTGGTCTCGTAACACCTTATATGGTTCTCCCTATTGGCTTTGGTGGTATTTTCTTAAACAATATTCTCCTTAAGAGCCTACATGACAATGGTTTGCCTGATGTTGTAGCAAGTCAGGTACCTACGGCTATGATGCTTCCAGGTCTGGGGATGATATTTGGACTACTCGTTGCTATCTTGGTGACCTACCGAAAACCTCGTGAGTATAAAGAAACGGAACTCACTACGGTTCATACTGAAATTCAAATAGACAAGAGAAACATCGTAATTGCAGCCATTGCTATTATCGTTGCACTCGGCGCGCAACTGTCTACTGGATCGATGATTATTGGTGGTTTAGCTGGCTTCATGGTGTTCACTTTTGGTGGTGTTATTGCGTGGAAAGAGACACAAGATGTGTTCACACGTGGTGTCCATATGATGGCGATGATAGGTTTTATTATGATTGCAGCGGCTGGTTTTGCCGCGGTAATGAAACAGAGTGGTGGTGTTGAAACCTTGGTCGAAGCGCTATCGACAAGTATCGGTGACAACAAAGCGTTAGCTGCTTTACTTATGCTTATTGTGGGTTTATTGGTCACGATGGGTATCGGTTCTTCTTTCTCGACAATCCCAATTATTGCAACCATCTATGTACCACTAGCCATTGCATTTGGCTTTTCTCCAATGGCAACTATTGCTCTTGTTGGTACCGCTGCGGCGCTTGGTGACGCAGGTTCACCCGCTTCAGACTCTACCTTAGGGCCAACCTCCGGCCTAAACGCTGATGGGCAGCACGAGCACGTATGGGAAACTGTTGTACCAACATTTCTTCATTATAATATTCCATTGATTATATTTGGTTGGATTGCGGCAATGGTGCTTTAGACAGTCTCCATAAAGATAAGCCAAACGGCAAGCACAAAAAAACCAGTCATTTTGAAGTGACTGGTTTTTTTATACTGAGGCTATTTTCGCTACAAAGAGAAAACTTACTCCGCTTTTGCAGCTGCTTCTTTAATTAGAGGTTGTAATTCGCCTTTCTGGAACATCTCTAGGATAATATCGCAACCACCAATTAGCTCACCACCAATCCACAATTGTGGGAAAGTAGGCCATTGAGCGTAGGCTGGTAGTTCTGCGCGAATATCTGGGTTTTGTAAGATATCTACATAAGCAAACTGCTCACCACACGCCATCAACGCTTGTGAAGCTTGAGATGAAAAACCACAGCTCGGTAGTTTAGGCGAACCTTTCATATAGAGTAGGATCGAGTTTTCTTCGATCTGCTGTTTAATTTTATCGATAGTTTCCATTATCTTCACACCATACTTTTTGAGACTTAACATTTTCGACATATTCTACTTGTTTGCGCAAGAATAAAAAGCACAATATAAATAGGGTTATGTACTATGCTTACTTTTCCAAACTGTCCTTACTTATGCAAACTATGTTTCATAAGTGACAAATTTAAGTTTTTTTGTTAATAAGCTTTTAATAAAGTAAAAACTTGATAAACTAGTTGGCAAGTCAGTCATTTTGACGAAATAAAAATAATTATTGGAAGCAATCGAAAGAGAGAGCTCTTTCAAATCAATGGAGAATCCGGCAATGGCTTTTGAATTACCAGCACTTCCTTTTGCAAAAGATGCACTAGAACCACACATCTCTGCAGAGACACTCGATTTTCACCACGGTAAGCATCACAACACTTACGTTGTTAAGCTTAACGGTCTTATTCCTGGTACTGAATTTGAAAACAAATCACTAGAAGAGATCATCAAAACGTCTTCTGCTGGTATTTTCAATAACGCAGCTCAAATTTGGAACCACACATTCTACTGGCATTGTCTAGCACCTAATGCAGGTGGCGAACCAACAGGTGCAGTTGCAGACGCAATTGCGGCATCATTTGGTTCTTTCGAAGCGTTCAAAGCTAAGTTCACTGATTCTGCAATTAACAACTTTGGCTCATCATGGACTTGGCTTGTTAAGAAAGCGGACGGCTCATTAGACATTGTTAATACCTCTAACGCTGCAACGCCACTAACAGATGAAGGTATAACACCGCTACTGACTGTAGACTTGTGGGAACACGCTTATTACATCGATTACCGTAACGTACGTCCTGACTATATGAATGGTTTCTGGGCACTCGTTAACTGGGCATTTGTAGAAGAAAACCTCGCTAAGTAAATAAGTATCCCTTAAATAAAAAGCTGACTTTTGTCAGCTTTTTTAGTTTGCTCTTCCCTAAGATAAAATCTAAGATATTCCTCCTAACTAGTTAAACCACCTTCGATAACATTTGTGTTCCTGACAATAGTCATTTTGTAGTCGTCATCAAACATTCTGATGGTATCTAATAGACAAATTTTCACTTAATATTATTCAACCTTCTTAGGACGCTTTCACTCGCTTCTTTTTCAACATCACACCAACACATAGAGTTTATTGGATAAATAATGCCTACACCTTTTCAATGGAAATCTGTCTTACTCGCTGGACTGATTGTTAGTATAGGGCAGTTCAGTATGGGATTGGTATTCCCATCCTTACCATGGATAGCCCAAGATTTTTCAATCACTTCTGACGATGCACAATTATTAATATCTGTTTATCTACTTGGATTTGGACCATCTCAGTTAATTTATGGGCCGATTTCTGATGCTTTAGGTCGAAAACCGGTATTAATCACCGGGTTAACCTTAGCTATTTTAGGATTGTCTATTGTCGTTGGCGGCAGCCAATCGTTTGACATGTTAGTTATTGGTCGTTTTATACAAGGTCTAGGAGCAGGGTGCTGCGCTGTATTAGCCAGAGCATCATTGAGAGACTCGTACGATGGTGCTAATTTACCGAGAGCCCTTTCATGGGTCACTATTGTTGCGTCCTTCACACCTATTATTGCACCCGTGCTAGGAGGCTTCATAAACCACAGTTTCGGTTGGTTAGCTGTTTTTATTGCGCTACTTTCCTACATCTCATTGGTACTTATTTTATTACTTTTTCTTTTCACTGAAACACTACCAACTAAGAAACCGCTACCAAATGTTAGAGCGATGCTCTCTACCTATAAAAGTTTAATCACGTCTCAGTACTTTTTAAGTTTCGCTACTATCGGCTGGTTTAATTTTAGTCTGATCGTCGTTTCCATCTCCGTAATGCCATTTATAATGCAGATTCAAATCGGCATGACATCAGACCAATATGCCTTGTGGGCATTGATCCCGGCATGTGGACTCTTAGTTGGAGGAACAATTTGTAATAGAATCCGCCCAATTATCGGTACGAAAAAAATGCTATTTTGTGCTCCTATAATTCACCTAACGGCCGGAATATGGTTAGTATGTGCACCATTAAATCCTATGGCAATGATGTTCGGACAGTTTCTTCTTACTATGGGTAACGGCATTGCTTTCCCCTGCGCTCAGACCCAGTTACTCGTCCCCTACAAAGAAAAGGCTGGCTCCGTTGCCGCTCTATCTGGAGGAGGTCAAATGACCTTCTCTGCTCTATTTAGCATGGTATTGATGAGCCTAGGTATTCAGCAAGCATGGCATCTAGGTTTAGTTGTGGGGGGTTAGCAACGCTTAGTGCTATAAGTATGTGGTTTGGTTTCAGATCTCAACCCGTGTAATACTAATTGGATCAATTAGATGATAAGAGTACATTCGATTCAGCAAGCACATTTTAGAGTTTCACCGACAAACATAAAAAAGCTCGGTGAACACCGAGCTTTCTACACTACATATTAGTGACCATGTGGTTATTTAACCGCGCTGCTATCCAAATACGCTTTAGTCGAAATATCTGTCCAAGCGCGAACCCTTTTAAGGTAAGTCGCTTGCGAATCGATAATTTTCTTCGCTAACTCATCTTTGGCTGCAAACTCTTCAAGAAGCGTATCTTTTTCTTGGCGCATTCTTTCTAATACGGCTGGTGGGAAATCACGTACTTTGATATCTGGGTTATCAGTAAGCATTTTCTCCCAACTCGTCGCATTTGCGTCAATCGCTTGCGTGTACATATCAAATGCCGCAACACGGAAAGAGGTTTCCAAAATAATTTGCAGATCTTTAGGCAACTTATCCCACGCTTTCTTATTCACTAGGAATTGAGTTTCAGACCCTGGCTCATGCCAAGCTGTATAGTAGTAAGGTGCGATATTTTGAAAGCCCATTCTTAGGTCAAACGCTGGACCAACCCACTCTAGAGCATCGATAGTACCGCGCTCAAGCGAAGTATATAGCTCACCAGGTGCAATGTTGGTTGGTTTTGCGCCTACGCGTGCAAACACTTCACCGGCAAATCCAGGAATACGCATTTTCAAGCCTTGAAGGTCTTCGATAGAATTAATTTCTTTTTTAAACCAACCACCCATTTGAATATCTGAGTTACCACCAGGGAATGAAAGCAAATTATGAGGGGCATACACCTCTTGCATCAATTCCATGCCGCCGCCACGATAAAACCAAGCGTATTGCTCTGTCGTCATCATGCCGAAAGGCATTGAAGAGAAATAAAGCGTATTAGGTACTTTGCCTTTCCAATAATAAGAGCTTGAATGACCTAAATCATATTGCCCAGATTTCACCATATCAAACACGCCAAGTGGTGCCTTATGCTTGTTCGCTGAATCAATACGGATTTGCAGACGACCATTCGACATTTCATTCGCTAATTTGGCCATATTTTTACTGGCGTCACCTAATATTGGTGTATTTGGGCCCCACGTTTCAGCAAGTTTTAATCGGTAAACCTTTTCTGCTGCCTGAGCAGAAAGTGAAAAGGCAGCAAGCGCTGTAATAGCTACTGTTTTTAGTAACAACTTAACTCTATTTTGGGATTTCATCCATTCCTCTATATTTTTTGTTCTCAACTTGTATAGATATATTTACGGCATCCACCATCAAGGTCAAGTAATATTTACGACATGTATAAAAAAACGATGCTTTCGCATCGCTTTTAGTCTAAACCTGAATAAATCTATGTTTATGTCAGTGGCATACCAATCAATTTACCATGCAAAAACATTATGAACGCCCCTGTTAACAATACACCAATCACGACAGCGATGATGTCATTCACCCCTGATGGTTTTAAACCCGGTAGCGCTCTCTGTTCGCGTTTTTTCATCGAAATCCTATCCATTACGGCCCAGGCTAGAAAAGCACCAAATAGGATAACATCAGCCAACATTCCATTTACCATTAAGTGGCTTAACGCCCATAATTTCACTGCGATCAGTTGTGGATGCTTGGTAACTTGCTTTATTTTTCCGGGGAAATATGGTGCGACAAAAAGGATCATTGCCGGTAGCATCAATAAGTAAGTGGCGTGGCGGAACCAAGAAGGCGAAACATACAAAAGCACAGGGTCCATACGAAGTGCATTGTAACCGACAGCAATAAAGTAGATTCCCGCGATGGATGCTAATGAATACATAGCTTTCCAACCTAATGCGCTTTTCTCCACCATTTTTTCTCTTATCGATGGGAAAAATATTGATGCACAATGCATCCCTAAAAATAGAAATAGTCCTAACAGTAAACTAAACATGACGCGGCTTCCTTATGATGACCATGAACACCACTACGTTGGTGAGATTTCTGGTCTGTATTTGATTTTTATAGTAAGTCCAAAATAAAAAAAGCCCGAACAATCGTTCAAGCTTCTTATCATTTATAGCGATTATGTAATGATTACCAGCCAGTCACTTCACGAAGTGCTTTACCAATATCCGCTAAACTTTTTACTGTTTTTACGCCAGCAGATTCTAATGCAGCAAATTTGTCTTCTGCTGTACCTTTACCACCAGAGATAATTGCCCCTGCATGACCCATACGCTTACCTGGAGGCGCTGTAACACCAGCAATGTAAGATACGACAGGTTTAGTGACATTGTCTTTAATAAATGCAGCGGCTTCTTCTTCCGCTGTACCACCAATCTCACCAATCATTACGATAGCTTCTGTTTCTGGATCTTCTTGGAATAACTGAAGAATATCGATGAAGTTTGAACCCGGGATAGGGTCTCCACCAATACCAACACAGGTTGATTGTCCGAAACCTTCATCCGTCGTCTGTTTAACCGCTTCATAAGTCAACGTACCAGAGCGAGAAACGATACCTACTTTACCCTTTTTATGAATGTGACCCGGCATGATACCGATTTTACATTCGTCCGGAGTAATAACTCCTGGGCAGTTAGGGCCAATCATGCGCACACCAGCTTCATCTAAACGTACTTTTACATCAAGAAGATCCAGTGTCGGGATGCCTTCTGTAATCGTTACTATTAACTTGATACCAGCGTCGATGGCTTCAAGAATGGCATCTTTACAGAAAGGTGCAGGTACATAAATAACCGACGCAGTTGCGCCTGTTTCTTTTACTGCGTCACGAACCGTATTGAAAACAGGTAAGCCTAAGTGAGTTTGCCCACCTTTGCCCGGAGAAACACCGCCGACCATTTGCGTACCGTAATCGATCGCTTGCTCCGAGTGAAAAGTACCTTGACCACCAGTAAAACCTTGGCAAATAACCTTGGTATTTTTATCAATTAATACAGACATTATTTGCCCTCCGCTGCTGCAACTACTTTTTCCGCTGCTTCTTTTAGCGAGTTCGCGGCAATGATGTTTAATCCACTTTCAGCCAATTTCTTTGAGCCGAGCGGAGCGTTATTACCTTCAAGTCGAACGACAACAGGAACCTGAACGCCCACTTCTTCGACAGCACCGATAATGCCGTCAGCAATTAAGTCACAACGCACAATCCCACCGAAAATATTAACAAGTACGGCTTTTACGTTATCGTCTGATAAGATGATCTTAAATGCTTCTGTAACGCGCTCTTTCGTCGCACCACCACCAACATCTAGAAAGTTAGCTGGCTGTCCACCATGAAGGTTGACAATATCCATCGTACCCATAGCTAAACCGGCACCGTTAACCATACAGCCAATGCTGCCATCAAGTGCAACATAGTTGAGTTCCCACTGAGCAGCATGCGCTTCACGTTCATCTTCTTGAGATGGATCATGCATTTCGCGTAGCTTAGGCTGACGGTACATTGCATTCGAATCAATGTTAATTTTTCCGTCCAAGCAGAGAAGGCTGCCGTCGCCAGTAATCACTAATGGGTTAATTTCCAAAAGTGCCAAATCATACTGAGCAAACATATTAGCAAGGCCCATAAAGATTTGAGTAAACTGCTTAATTTGATTCCCTTCAAGACCAAGCTTAAATGCGAGCTCACGCCCTTGATAAGCTTGAGGCCCTACTAGTGGGTCAATAGCGGCTTTATGAATAAGCTCAGGAGTCTCTTCAGCTACTTTCTCAATCTCAACACCACCTTCCGTAGACGCCATAAATACAATACGGCGTGAAGAACGGTCTACAACGGCACCAAGGTATAACTCATTCGCGATACTAGAAGCTTCTTCAACCAAAATTTTAGTTACTGGTTGGCCATTGGCATCTGTTTGGTAAGTCACTAAGTTTTTACCTAGCCACTTTTGCGCAAATCCTTTTACGCCATCTTTGGTGTCATGTAGCTCTACACCACCGGCTTTACCACGTCCACCTGCGTGAACCTGACATTTTACAACTTTTTTCTCGGTACTAATACGGCCTGCCGCTTCGAAAGCTTCTTGGGGAGTATCACAAGCGTAGCCTTCTGGTACTGGCAATCCGAACTCAGCAAATAGCTGTTTCGCTTGATATTCATGCAAATTCATTGTGCTATTCCATTTTCCTATCCCTTAAGGGATTATTATTTCCATAAGGTGCTCAATATTATTCATAGTATTAAACAACATTGTGGCTGCCTTCACGTAGGTAAGGTACTTCTAAACTGGTCGTTAATGGATTTACTCCGATTAAGATAAAACCATACTCGTAAAAACGGGTTGTATCCTAAAATAACTCGAGTTTATAAAAAGAGTCAGACGTTGAGCGTGCCTGACCCCATTTTCTTTATCGCTTATACGTCAAGTAACAAGCGAGCTGGGTCTTCAAGTAACTCTTTGATTGTCACTAGGAAGCCAACCGATTCTTTTCCATCAATTAAACGATGGTCATAGGATAGCGCTAGGTACATCATTGGTAAAATTTCTACTTTCCCATTAACCGCCATCGGACGATCTTGGATTTTATGCATTCCTAATATGGCGGCTTGTGGTGGGTTAATGATAGGAGTAGACATTAGTGACCCAAATACACCACCATTTGTGATGGTGAAATTACCACCCATCAGCTCTTCAACTTTTAGCTTGCCATCACGGCCTTTAATTGCCAGCTCTTTGATACCTTTTTCAATATCGGCCATACCAAGCATATCGCAATCTTTAAGTACTGGTGTCACTAAGCCACGAGGAGTAGATACCGCCATACTAATATCAAAATAGTTGTGATAAACAATCTCATCACCATCGATAGACGCATTCACTTCAGGATAACGTTTTAACGCTTCAGTCACCGCTTTTACATAGAAAGACATGAAACCTAAACGAACATCATGACGTTTCTCGAATTGCTCTTGATACTGCTTGCGAAGTTCCATAATTGGCTTCATGTTAACTTCGTTAAACGTCGTTAGCATCGCCGTGCTGTTCTTAGCTTCTAACAAACGCTTAGCGACAGTTTTGCGAAGACGGGTCATTGGCACGCGTTTCTGGCTACGAGCCGCTGCAGGCGCTTCAACAACTGGAGCTGCAGTTTCTACTTTAGGTGCTGACTTCGCATTAGCTAAGTAAGCATCAACATCTTCACGGGTAATTCGACCGCCAACACCGGTGCCTTTTACTTGGCTCGACTGAATGCTGTGCTCAGCCAGTAAGCGACGAATCGCAGGGCTTAATGCGTCATTGGACTCTTCTGTCAAAGACGCTTTATGGCGTTGATCCGGTGAAGCTTCTGTCGTTGTTGTCGTATCTGCTGTAGGCTCACCAGCGACGGCACCCGGCTTAATTTTCGCAATAAGTTGTTTAGAAAGTACCGTTGCACCTTCTTCTTCTATGATGGCTTCTAACACACCCGCCTCTGGAGCCGGTACTTCCAAAACCACTTTATCCGTTTCAATATCAACAATTACTTCATCACGAGCTACTGCTTCACCAGGTTTTTTATGCCATGTAGCAACCGTTGCGTCTGCAACGGATTCAGGCAAATCTGGAACCAGAATTTCAATTGTCATAGTTTAATCTTCCTTTAACTTCTAGTTCTTATTCAAAATCTAGATTCAAAGCGTCATCTACTAACGCCTTCTGTTGTTTCATGTGTACCGACATATAGCCTACCGCTGGAGATGCTGAAGCAGGACGTCCTGCATATTTCAGGTCACCATTGCGTATGGCGTTGCGGAAGTTATGTTGGCTACAATACCAAGCACCTTGGTTCTGCGGCTCTTCTTGGCACCAGACGAAATCTTGCACATTCTCATACTGTTCTATTAGATCTCGAACCTCAAATAATGGGAACGGATATAACTGTTCAATACGTATAATGGCAACATCGTCTTGCTCGTTCTTGCGTCTTTGATCAAGCAAGTCGTAATAAACCTTGCCAGAACAGAACACAACGCGTTTCACCTTGCTCGGCTCGATATCATCGATTTCTCCGATCGCTGGCTGGAATGTACCTTCAGCCAACTCTTCAAGTGAAGAGGTACACATTGGATGACGAAGAAGTGATTTTGGTGACATAACCACTAGAGGACGCCGCATTGGGCGAACCACTTGGCGACGAAGCATGTGATAAACCTGTGCTGGTGTCGAAGGCACAATCACTTGAATATTTTGTTCTGCACACAGCTGAAGGTAACGTTCCAAACGAGCTGATGAATGCTCTGGTCCCTGACCTTCATAACCATGTGGTAGCAACATGGTTAGACCACAAAGTCGACCCCATTTTTGCTCACCAGATGAAATGAATTGGTCGATAACTACCTGTGCACCGTTGGCAAAATCACCAAACTGCGCTTCCCATAGCGTTAAACCGCCTGGTTCTGCTGTTGCATAACCATATTCAAATGCAAGTACAGCCGCTTCGGAAAGAACCGAGTCAAATACCTGGAACGGGCCTTGTTTGCTGTGAACATTCTGCAAGGGTACGTAGGTACTCGCATCTTCTTGGTTATGGAGTACTGAATGACGGTGGAAGAAAGTACCACGTCCAGAATCCTGACCAGAAATGCGTATACGCTTGCCATCATCAACAAGTGTTCCGTAGGCTAGTATCTCTGCCATCCCCCAATCTAGAGGCTTTTCACCACTAATCATTGAACGACGATCGTTGTAAATCTTATTAACTCGACTTTGTAGCTTGTGGCTTTCTGGATAATCGCAAAGCTTTTCACCAAGCTCTCTGAGGCGAGTTAGTTCGTACTTGTTGTCCCATGCGATGTTCCAGTCATGACCAAGATATGGATTCCAGTCAACTGAGTGCATCTCCATTGGACGCCACTCTTTAACCACAACTTCACCGTGGTCTAACGCGTCACGGTAATCATTCACCATTTCGGTCGCTTTACCAATATCAAGCTCATTACGTTCTATCAACACGTCCGCATATAGTTTACGAGGCGTAGGGTGCTTCTTGATTTTTTGATACATCAAGGGTTGAGTTGCATTTGGCTCATCCGCTTCGTTATGGCCGTGGCGGCGATAACAAACCAGATCAATAACAACATCGCGCTTGAAGGTATTGCGATAATCTAATGCAATCCGAGTAATAAAGGCGACCGCCTCTGGGTCATCGGCATTAACATGGAAGATGGGTGCCTGTACCATTTTAGCAATATCAGTACAGTACATCGTAGAACGAGTATCTCTAGGGTTTGATGTTGTAAAACCAACTTGGTTGTTGATGACAACTCGTACCGTACCCCCTACTTGGAATCCGCGCGTACGGGACATATTAAATGTCTCTTGCACGACACCTTGACCAGCAATAGCAGAATCACCATGAATAGTAATTGGTAATACCATACTGCCATCTTTGTCGTTAAGACGATCTTGTCTTGCTCGTACCGACCCAATAACTACTGGGTTTACGATCTCTAAATGAGATGGGTTAAATGCTAGTGCTAAGTGCACATCACCACCTGGTGTCGCAAAATCAGCTGAGAAACCTTGGTGATACTTAACATCACCCGTACCCCATGTTTCATCATGCTTACCAGCAAACTCATCAAACAGATCTTGTGGCTTTTTACCTAACACATTTACCAACATGTTAAGGCGACCACGGTGAGCCATACCAATTACAACCTCACGCATTCCAGACTTACCAGCATGACGAATTAACTCTTTCATCATAGGTATTAATGCGTCACCACCTTCTAGTGAAAAGCGTTTCGCTCCTGGGAATTTAGCACCCAAGTACCTTTCTAATCCCTCTGCAGCTGTCAACTCGTCCAAGAAAGTTTCTTTCTCTTCAGCAGTAAAAGACGGTTGCCCCAATACAGACTCAAGTCGCTGCTGAACCCAGCGCTTTTGTTCTGTATTGATCATGTGCATGTACTCTGCACCAATAGAGCCACAATACGTTTTCTTAAGGGCAGAATAAAGATCACCTAATTGCATTGATTCTTGTGCAACTGCAAAAGAACCTACGTTAAAGGTTTCTTCAAAATCATCTTCAGTAAGATTGTGGAATGCAGGGTCTAGGTCCGGACCGGGGTCTCGTTCCCATATGCCTAGTGGATCTAGGCTAGCTGCTTGATGCCCTCGGAATCGATAGGCATTTATAAGTTGCAAAACTTTTACTTGTTTAGCATCGACATCAGGATCACTAACTTGGACATTGTAATGCTTTGTCTCTTGAGCGAGTCTCCGGAAGTAATCACGGACCCGTGAATGAGATTGTTCTACAACCTCAGAAGGCTGCGTAGGCAGCCCTTCAAATACACGTTTCCACTCCTCACTTACCAGATCGGGGTCACTTAGATACAGTTCGTAGAGCTCTTCTACGTAAGTTGCATTGGCGCCAGCCAAGTGTGAAGACTCGAGCCATGCCTTCATCACACCGTTGTGCATATTTTCCCTTAACCAGTAGTTAAAACTAATATTCCCGATCCATTCGGGCTTTCTGTTTATAGCCAGCAATAGTAACTAAGTTCACCTTGCTGGCAATTTTTGTACTTTTAAACCGACTTATTCACTAGCATAGTTTTAATATGACCAATTGCTTTTGTCGGATTTAATCCTTTAGGACAAACACTTACACAGTTCATGATGCCATGGCAACGAAAAACGCTAAATGCGTCGTCAAGATCTGATAATCGTTCATCTGTTGCTGTATCTCGGCTATCAATTAACCAACGATAAGCCGCAAGCAGACCTGCAGGTCCAATAAACTTATCTGGGTTCCACCAAAATGACGGACATGATGTCGTACAACATGCGCACATGATACATTCATAAAGACCATCTAAATGCGCTCTATCTTGCGGCATTTGTAGATTTTCTCGAGAAGGCGGTAAGTTACCATCTGAAATCAGATACGGCTTCACTTTCGCATAATTATCATAAAATTGCGTCATGTCTACGATTAAATCGCGAACAACAGGTAATCCTGGTAATGGTCTGATTACTATAGGATTCTGCTCCATAAGGGCAGATAGCGGAGTGATACATGCTAGACCGTTTTTACCATTCATATTCAGGCCATCAGAACCACATACCCCTTCGCGGCATGATCGACGAAATGAGATAGATGCATCTTGTTCTTTTAACAGAATCAATGCATCCAAAAGCATCATATCTGTGCCTTCATCCACTTCGAGCGTGTAGTCCTTCATGTAAGGTTTACTGTCGATATCAGGATTATAACGGTAAAGAGAGAAATTCAGTTTCATTGTATTATGCTCCCTTTAGTAAGTACGTATTTTTGGTGGAAATGCTTCACGGTGTACAGGTTCCATATTCACATCGCGCTTTGACATTTCTTCCGTTTCCGGATTATAAATAGAGTGGCATAACCACTGCTCATCATCACGGTCTGGGAAATCAAAACGAGCATGTGCTCCACGGCTTTCTGTACGATAATTTGCAGCTACAGCAGTAGCGAATGCAGTTTCCATCAGGTTGTCTAATTCTAAACATTCAATACGTTGAGTGTTGAATTCAGAAGACTTGTCCGTTAAATGCGCGTTATTAAGACGCTCACGAATAGCTTTCAATTCTTCTAAGCCCGTTGCCATTGCATCACCCTCTCTAAATACAGAGAAGTTATTTTGCATGCATTGTTGAAGGTCTTTACGAATTTGAACTGGGTCTTCACCGCTGTTACTGTTTTCCCAGCGCATTGTACGCGACAAAGAAGCTTCAATATCAGATTGTGTCGCTGGACGAGCTTCAGATTGAGCCGCCAATGTTTCACCGAGATGCAAACCAGTTGCACGACCAAACACCACTAAATCAAGTAGTGAGTTACCACCTAATCGGTTCGCGCCGTGCACAGATACGGAAGCGATTTCACCACAGGCAAATAACCCCTGAACATCGACGTCAACCCCATTTGCATCTTGTTTTATCGCCTGACCAGAAACCTGCGTTGGCACACCGCCCATCATATAGTGACAGGTTGGGATAATTGGAATTGGCTCTTTCACAGGATCTACGTGGGCAAATGTACGAGATAATTCACATATACCTGGTAAACGAGATTCCAGAACGTCTTTGCCTAGATGATCGAGTTTCAGTTTAATATGAGGGCCCCAAGGTCCATCACAACCACGACCTTCACGAATTTCTATCATGATTGAACGTGCAACAACATCACGACCAGCTAGATCTTTCGCGTTTGGCGCATAACGCTCCATAAAGCGCTCACCATCTTTATTAAGAAGGTAACCACCTTCACCACGACAGCCTTCGGTAACAAGTACCCCAGCCCCAGCAATGCCGGTTGGATGGAACTGCCACATTTCGATATCTTGCATCGGAACACCTGCACGCAGTGCCATTCCGACTCCATCACCAGTATTGATGTGTGCATTGGTAGTAGACGCGTAAATACGGCCTGCACCACCGGTTGCTAAAATGGTTGCTTTAGATTTGAAATAGTTAATCTCACCCGTTTCCATACAGATTGCAGTACAACCCATAATGGCGCCGTCTTGGTTCTTAACCATATCCAATGCGTACCACTCAGAAAAAATAGTGGTTTTATGTTTGATATTTTGTTGATACAGCGTGTGAAGAAGCGCATGCCCTGTACGGTCAGCCGCAGCTGCTGTACGAGCGGCTTGTTCGCCACCAAATTCTTTAGATTGCCCACCAAATGGACGTTGATAGATGGAACCGTCTTCAAAACGAGAAAATGGCAAACCCATCTTTTCGAGCTCAATGACAGACTCTGGTCCATTTTTACACATATATTCGATAGCATTCTGATCCCCAATATAATCGGAACCTTTTACCGTATCGTACATATGCCACTGCCAGTTATCTTTGTGTGAATTACCAAGTGCTACGGTAATACCACCTTGCGCAGAAACTGTGTGAGAACGAGTTGGAAATACTTTAGATAGCAAAGCACAAGATAAGCCTTGCTCAGAAATTTGTAGTGCTGCGCGCATACCCGCACCACCAGCACCGATGACAACGGCATCGAATTCACGAACTGGAATAGTCACTTATGCACCCCACAGAATAAATAGGCCAGAGAAAAAATACACTAATAAAATCGCAACAATTACGAATTGTAAAAGACCACGAATAAGTGTCGGCTTGATATAGTCGGTTAGTACTTGCCATAAACCAATCCATGCGTGTATTAAGATAGAGGTCAAAGCAAGCATGGAAAACGCTTTAGTGAAAATACCACCAAAAAAAGCGGTCCATGTGTGATAAGTTATATCGCCACTAAACGCGCAAAATCCTACAATGTATACGGTATACAGTGTAAGAATTATTGCCGTAGCACGAATTAGCAGGAAGTCGTGAATACCATTACGACCAACTGAAGAAACAGAATTTACCATACCAAAATCCCTCCAAGTAGTGACAATACTGCAGTTGCAGCAAAGGTTACCTTGGCAGTCATAACGCCAGATTCGAATTCTTCATAATGGCCTAAGTCCATTATTAGGTGACGAATTCCACCAACAATATGGTAGGCAAGTGCGGTTAATATTCCCCAAAGGATAAACTTAACAAAAAAGCTATCTACTAGGTCAGCGGCTTGCATGAAACCTTGAGGGGACGATAAAGATATTGATAACAGCCAAAGCAGGATACCAATTGCCACAAAAGTTATCACACCAGAAACACGGTGTAGAATAGATACTATTGCAGTAATCGGAAAGCGTATGGTCTGTAAATCGAGATTGACAGGTCTTGACTTTCTTTCTTTCACGGGCTTGCTCACTCAGCTCCATTGAGCGTTTATTGTTATTAGGAATTTTGACAGATCGGGAGATCTTTAGGTGTCAACCCCATAAAATTAACATTCTATTAACGAATAAGCGTCCAAAACAGCACTGTTAATGTAAATAAAATGTTAATCAAGCATCCAGATTTTAAAGCATTTATTTCTTTCTAGGCTTGAATTTATAAGGTCTCAACCACAAACTTCGGATTCACTATACGATTGGCAACATATTAATACAATTATCGTAACAAAAAGTGCTACATGGAACATGTTTTTAACTTTTTAAATGTGGAAAATCTTAACAAGTGCACACAAAAAACTAGAAAAATTGACTTTACTTACGATCCTGAGTAAAAAATGTCTCAGAATAAATCCCGGACGGATTAAATTATAAACAAAGGAGAATGTAATGGCAGATAAGAAAGCTACTCTTCATATTGAAGGTAAAGCTCCAATTGAACTGCCGATTATGGATGGCACCTTAGGCCCTGAAGTAATCGATGTTCGTAAATTAGGCGCAAATGGATATTTCACATTTGACCCTGGTTTTCTTGCGACATCATCTTGCGAATCCCAAATCACATTCATCGATGGCGGCAAAGGTGTGTTACTACACCGAGGTTTCCCTATTGACCAATTAGCAAACAGAGCCGATTATTTAGAAGTTTGTTATATCCTACTCTATGGCGAAGCGCCTAACCGCAAAGAGTACGATGAATTTAAGAAGATTGTTACTCGTCATACCATGGTCCATGAGCAAATCGCTAGTTTCTTCCACGGTTTCCGTCGTGATGCGCACCCAATGGCTATCATGGTTGGTGTCGTAGGAGCTTTAGCAGCGTTCTACCACGATTCGCTTGATATAAACAACGATAGTCACCGTGAAATTGCAGCATTCCGTCTACTCTCTAAGATGCCGACTCTTGCTTCAATGTGTTACAAGTATTCTATCGGTCAACCATTTATCTACCCTCGTAACGACTTGAGCTACGCTGAAAACTTTTTGCATATGATGTTTGCAAATCCATGTGAAGATTATGAAGTTAACCCTGTTGTTGCTCGCGCTATGGATAAGATACTCACTCTTCATGCTGACCATGAGCAGAATGCGTCGACCTCTACAGTTCGTTTAGCAGGTTCTTCTGGTGCTAACCCATTTGCATGTATTGCCGCAGGTATTGCTTCTCTTTGGGGGCCTGCACACGGTGGTGCTAACGAAGCTTGTTTGCATATGCTAGAAGAAATCGGAAGTGTTGAAAACATTCCAGAGTTTGTCGCTCGTGCTAAAGACAAAGAAGACCCGTTCCGCCTAATGGGCTTCGGTCACCGTGTTTATAAGAACTATGACCCACGTGCAACGGTAATGCGTGAAGCCTGTCACGAAGTTCTTAAAGAACTAAACATCGAAGATCCATTGCTAGACGTCGCTATGGAGCTAGAACGAATCGCTCTGTCTGACCCATACTTCGTTGAGAAGAAACTTTACCCTAACGTAGATTTCTATTCAGGTATCATCCTTAAAGCGATTGGTATTCCTATTTCAATGTTTACCGTTATCTTTGCGATGGCTCGTACTATCGGATGGATTGCTCACTGGAACGAAATGCATGGTGACCCAGACAACCGTATCGGTCGTCCACGTCAGCTATACACAGGTAAGACGATGCGAGATTTCGAACCTTTGCACGAAAGAGAATAACTCGCTAAGTAGAATACCTTTAAGACAATCGCCATTCCCGTGAAAACGAGAATGGCGAATTTATTTTCGTGGGAACAACAAAAAATTACCGGCCTCTAGCTTCAATTGAGATATTTATAATTTTAGTTTTAAACAGGATTATCTATATCAACAAATTCCACGTCTAGACCATGTTCTGTCGCTAACCATTCACCTAACGCTTTTACACCGTAACGTTCAGTTGCATGGTGACCAGCACCAAAATAATGAATTCCTTGCTCCCTAGCGGAATAAGTCGTACGTTCCGATACTTCACCCGAAATAAACGCATCTAACCTTTTTTCAGCCGCTAGTTCTATATAATCTTGGCCACCTCCAGTACACCAGCCGACCGTTCTGATTGGCTTATCACATTCAGGCATGATATGAAGTGGCACTCTGTTTAAAACAGACTCTATTCTTTTGGCAAAATCTTGACCCGAAATTGGTGCATCCAACGAACCAAACATCGCCACTGATTGAGGTGAAGGTTCCAATCCCCCATCAATACTAATGCCTAACAACTGCGCGAGTTTGGCATTATTTCCTAACTCTGGATGTACGTCTAATGGCAAGTGATAAGCATAAAGGTTTATGTCATTTTTAATTAGCGTTTTAATCCTTGCGCCTTTCATTCCTCGAATCGCTTCTGATTCACCTTTCCAAAAGTAGCCGTGGTGGACTAATATAGCGTCAGCTTGCAGCTCAATCGCTTTATCAATTAGCGCTTTAGAAGCCGTCACACCAGTCACAATTTTATTTACCTCACATTTCCCTTCAATCTGCAATCCATTCGGGCAGTAATCTTTTATGAGTTCAGGTGAAAGCTTTTGATTTAACAATGATTCTAATTGCAAGTAGTCCATATTATGTTATACCAATAAGTAAAGTTAGCGTTCTTTTCAGAATACCACAGGATGTGAATAATGCAGGAGAGACTTGCAAAAATTACCCATTGGATCTGCACTAGTCCACCAATATTGAGGACGGTCAAACCTCCAGCTGTAGGCAATCCTTTCTCTCTAGATTTTTTACCTGAAAATCGAGAATATCTTGGCAATACCCGTCTTGGTTTCGTCTATCAAGAGCTATGTAAACGGCTTTTTGAACGCCACCCCGACTATGAAATTTTGGCCGAAGAGGTTCAACTTTTTAAAGGAAAACAGACACTCGGCGCGATTGATTTTCTTCTCAAACACCGAAAACAAGTCGAACACTGGGAAGTTGCTATTAAATTTTATCTATTAAAAGATGGATTATGGTACGGCCCAGACAGTCGAGATAGACTAGATATCAAACTTCACCGTATGCTAACTCACCAACTAAAAATGTCCGACCGGGAGGAGTTTCATCAATGCTTCCCTACTCTAGACATCATCAAACCAAAAATGTTGATCCAAGGACGCCTTTACACCAACCCGTTTGAGCACGAAGCTATTCCTGAAAAGTGTTTGGGATACCAACTAAATAACTCGGCGATTGTTGGTAATTGGTGTTATCAACATCAATGTCCATTGATTAACGAGCCGCTATACAAGCTACAGAAGTTAGATTGGATAACAGGCACCCAACAGCGAGAAGAAAAGCTAACATCACTGACAGAGTATGCTGTGCATTGTCAATCCCTATCCGGTCAGTTTTGGATAGTCGTGCCTGATACATGGCCAGATAATAACTTGAAGTGAATATCATACTTAGAAAATAAAAAAACCGATGCTTAATTGGCATCGGTTTTTAATGTACTTAATCGTTTATTTTGAGCTTTATAGCCCTGCGTCAGCAAACACCTGATTTACGATCTCTTGAGCTTCTTTCTCAATCGCTTTCAAATGTTCTTCGCCTTTAAAGCTTTCACAGTAAATTTTATAGATATCTTCTGTGCCAGACGGACGAGCAGCAAACCAACCATTTTCAGTGGTCACTTTAAGACCACCAATAGCCGCACCATTACCTGGTGCATGAGTTAAACGCGCTGTGATAAGTTCACCGGCTAGCATCTCCGCAGAAACCATGTCTGGAGAAAGCTTAGAAAGCACATTTTTTTGCTCAGTATTCGCGACCGCAGAAATACGGTTATACTCAGACGCACCATGTTTAGCAGCCAGTTCTTCATAATACTCTTGTGGATTTTTACCTGTTACCGCTGTAATTTCAGCGCCTAACAAGCAAAGAAGAATACCATCTTTATCTGTAGACCACGGTGTACCATCTTTACGTAAGAAAGACGCACCTGCACTCTCTTCACCACCAAAGCCAAATGAACCATCATATAATCCATCAACAAACCATTTAAAACCAACTGGCACTTCACAAAGTCTACGGCCAAGATCAGCAACAACGCGGTCAATAAGTGCACTTGATACTAATGTTTTACCTACAGCGACATCCTTACCCCAACCTTCACGGTGACGGTACAAATAATCAATACAAACAGCCAAATAATGGTTCGGATTCATTAAACCTTTTGGCGTTACAATACCGTGACGGTCGTAATCTGGGTCATTACCGAATGCTAGATCGTAATCATCTTTAAGTGCGAGTAGACTTGCCATTGCGTAAGGTGACGAGCAATCCATCCGGATAACACCATCTTTATCTAAAGACATGAATTGGAATGATGGATCAATAGCTTCATTAACCAGTGTTAAATCAAGGTCATAAGTTTTCGCAATCTGACGCCAATATTCAATGCCAGAACCACCGAGTGGATCTACCCCAATCTTGATGTTTGCTTTTTGAATTGCTTCCATATCAACAACGTTGACTAGATCGTCTACATAAGGCTGAACCAGATCGACTTCCGTGACAACTTGTTTAGCTGCGCCACTTTGCATCGCTTTAACGCCATTCATCTCATCTGCGATTAGGGCATTTGCGCGATCTTCTATCGCTTGAGTTAACTTACCCTCAGCTGGGCCACCATGTGGTGGATTATATTTAATACCGCCATCTTGAGGTGGGTTATGCGATGGAGTAATCACAATACCATCAGCCTTTTCATCATGCTTCAAGTTATAAGTTAGAATAGCGTGAGAGATGCCTGGTGTTGGAGTAAAGCCATTGTTTTCTTGAACAATCACTTTAACACCATTAGCGACAAGTACTTCTATCACACTACAAAATGCCGGTTCAGAAAGAGCGTGGGTATCTTTACCTAGAAATAAAGGTCCAGTTGTACCTTGTTCTGCACGAACTTCCGCTATTGCTTGAGCAATGGCAAGGATATGATTCTCATTAAAGGTTTCTTTTTCAGAACAACCACGGTGACCCGATGTCCCAAACGCAACGCGTTTAGATGGGTCTTCGCTGTCTGGTTGAAGCAAATAATAACTTGATACAAGAGCGGGAATATTAGTTAGATCTTCTTGGAGGGCTTTTTGCCCAGCTCGGGGATGCATTGCCATTTTGTAATCCTTTAAAATAAAGCCTAAAAAAATAAAAAAAGCCTCATAACGACGTCTGAGGAACAGGTTCATTATGAGGCTTATATTCTGTTAAACACTACACCATTAACCAAAAACTATATCGAACTGCACACTTTTTCTATTAAATCTGACTGGAAGTTCATTCTAGTCATGAGCTGGTCGACCATTTGACGTTTTCTGTTGGTATTATTGTTGGTGATCACCCAGAACGGAGTGTTAGGAATAGAGCGAGGTTTGGTTGTCTTACCACTCGCTAAAAGCACTTCTTCATTGTCTGCAAAATAAACACGAGTCCTACCTTTAACTTGGGTCGCTTCTGCAAAACTGGCTTCATCTATCATATAAAGCGAAGAGAGCACTTGCATAAAACGATCAATCGCTTTATTGCTTGCCGCAAACTCATCAGAAATAAGCAGTGTGCGCATCAACTTTACGCCATCGACTTTTTCTACATTACCAGCATCTTTACTTACTACAATGCCCACAGGCGCTTCTGCAACAGGAGTAGCCTCTTGAGACACTTCAGGCTCTGCGACTTGAGGTGAAACTTGCTTATTGCCTTCAACCATCAGGAGACGCCTTAAAATATCTGACGCACTTTCCCCAATATGTTCGGTTTGGCTTGCAATGTAACGGTATAGATCCTCATCAACTTCAATTGTTTTCATTCGCTTTTCACAATCTCACTGTATTAATATCTTGTTGATTATACTCATTGGGCAACAAGATGCGAGTTTCAGAGATCGTATTTCTGAATTTTTGAGTTGCACGCCAAGATTCCTATTACTACCATGAAGGCCAACTCCAATCTTAAATTGAATAAAGATAAATGTCAGAGCTACTCAACTATAAGTTAGAAGGCGAAGGGCCAACCGTTGTTCTAATACATGGTCTATTTGGCAACCTAGACAATTTAGGCTTATTAAGTCGTGACTTAGTAAAAGATCATCAAGTACTGAGTATGGATTTAAGAAACCATGGTCTTTCGTTTCATTCAGACGAACACTCTTATCAAACTATGACGAACGACATCCATCGGTTGATTACTTATCTAGAATTAACCAAGGTAACATTGGTAGGCCACTCAATGGGGGAAAAGTTGCTATTAAGCTCGCAAGTGATCATCCCGAGTACGTAACCAAGTTGGTCGTGCTAGACATGGCCCCTGTCGCTTACAAAAATAGAAAACATGACAATGTATTCTCAGGGCTAAACGAAGTACTAACATCCCACCCAACCAATAGAGCAGAAGCCGTTAGCTTACTTGCTAAACATATAGAAATGGACGGTGTCATTCAGTTTTTGGGGAAATCGTTATACCGCACTGATAAAGGGTTAATTTGGCGTTTCAATGTCCGCTCTATAGACGCCAATTATTGGAACATTCTGGGGTGGGACCCCATTCCCAAAACCACAATTCCAACCCTGTTTTTAAAAGGGGCAAACTCTGACTACTTAACACAAGAGCATCAACCCTTAATACAAACACAATTCTCCAATGTTAAAGCACATGTCATTGCAAATACTGGACATTGGTTGCATGCCGAGAAGCCGCAACAAGTACTAAGAGCTATCAGACGCTTTCTCGATTAAAAATAGAAACTAACTATGCTGCTCCAGATTAACTTTAGATGCTAACAGTGGTATAGTTCACGCACAAATTTGGCACATAGGACTGCTATGCTTTACTACTACTATGATTTACTGGAATCCATTGGTTTAGATTTACTATTCGCTTCTATATTTTTCCTAATAGGAATGGCGATTAAAGATGTGCTTAAACAAGGTAATGTCCCGGTATTTGGTCAACGTATAGTATGGATGGTTCTATTTTTAGGCTGCGCTGGCTTTATTGCTAAAGGCATAATACAAATAAGCTGGGAAGGCACTGGTTTAGGGTAAACTAAACCGAATAAAGTTAAATGGTACATAATTTCCGTTAACTAGCGCGTTTGGCCAACATCAACAAATTATTAGCAGGTATTCAAATATGGCAAGTGTAGGTCTCTTCTTTGGCAGCGATACTGGTAACACCGAAGCTGTTGCTAAGATGATTCAAAAACAATTGAGTAAAAAACTGGTTCACGTTCAAGATATCGCCAAAAGTAGTAAAGAAGATTTAGATAACTTTGATCTGCTGATCTTAGGTATTCCTACTTGGTATTATGGTGAAGCTCAATGCGACTGGGATGACTTTTTCCCTGAACTAGAAGATATTGATTTTTCTACTAAACTTGTGGCTATTTTCGGTTGTGGTGACCAAGAGGATTACGCTGAATACTTCTGTGATGCTATGGGTAATATCCGTGACATTGCTGAAGCAAAAGGTGGAACCGTTTTGGGTCATTGGCCAACAGAAGGCTACGAGTTTGAAGCGTCTAAAGCTCTCGTTGACGATGAAACATTTGTCGGTTTATGCATCGATGAAGATCGCCAACCAGAGTTAACGGAAGAACGTGTCTCAACATGGGTTAATCAAATTTACGAAGAGATGTGTCTTGCAGAATTAGAAGACTAATCGATTACTTGATAAAAAAATGCCTCTTATTTAAGAGGCATTTTTTTAATCTTCACTATCTCTATACTTAGGCTTTTTTCGTACATAGAGCTTTCTTTGTACCTCTGAGACGACCTGCCCATGTGTATCCTTAACAAAAATCATAAATTCTGGAAAACTTTTTTCACCACCTGCTGTTTTCTCTATAATGTCATCCAGCACATCTTGAGAAATCAAGAATTCCGCATGCAAGTCTGTGTTACCCCGCTTGATAAAGTTGATACTTGCCTCTTTATCCCACACAAAATAACGCTCTCCTAATATTCCCATTAACATGAGCGCATACACAGGATCTGTGAGAGAAAAGATACTCCCTCCATATTGAGTTCGGTTTGCATTTTTATTCCACCAACGTAATTTCAGCCTTATTTTTACATTTCGGAAGTCTTCACTTATATATAAAATTTTTATACCGGCACCCCAAAAAGGAGGCCATATGTTGAGAGCAAATTTGACAATGTTTGGCTTATACATCTTTGCTACAGTTTTATTCATAATTATCTCTGTTAACAAAATGTTATTAGTAGCGTACAATATCTGAAAGTGGTGCCATATTACAAACTTTTCTTGTTAAGCCTCAGACGTTTGAGGTTTAATGTTAATGAATGCTGCCTTATAATGTGTAATATTGATGCTGTCGCATTTACGATTTAGTTCGTCTACAGGAAGGAATATGTCAGATAATAATAAAGCGCTTAAAGATGCGGGACTGAAAGTTACATTACCTCGTTTAAAAATACTTGAAGTGCTTCAACAACCACAATGCCAGCATATTAGTGCAGAGGAACTGTATAAACTGCTGATCGATCAAGGTGAAGAAATCGGATTAGCAACTGTATATCGAGTGCTAAATCAGTTCGATGACGCGGGCATTGTCACCCGTCACCACTTTGAGGGTGGTAAATCTGTGTTTGAATTATCAACACAATATCACCATGACCATTTAGTCTGCTTGGATTGTGGCGAGGTTATTGAATTTTCTGATGACATGATAGAAAAACGCCAGCAAGAAATAGCTGCTTCATACAATATTGAATTGACGAATCATAGTCTTTATCTTTACGGTAAATGCAGTGCTGGCAACTGTAAAGAAAATCCAAGTCTACATAAAACCAAGTAATAATTTACATAAAAAAACCAGCGATAGCTGGTTTTTTATTTGATTGAAAATTAATTTACTCGCCGGTTTTTGCCCATGTATCTCGCAATCCAACCGTACGGTTAAACACAAGCGCATCTGGCTTAGAGTCTTTATTGTCAACACAAAAATACCCTGTACGCTCAAACTGCAGGCCTTTCTCTGGTGATGCATCAATCAAACTTGGCTCAACATAACCGTTCATTACTTGCAGTGACTTAGAATTGATCGTTGCTTTGAAATCATCTGCAGCCGCTGGGTTTGGTACAGTGAACAAACGGTCGTATAAACGGATTTCAGCGGGTACACCATTATCAGCTGAAACCCAATGAATAACACCTTTGACCTTGCGGCCATCGGCTGGGTTTTTACCCAAGGTATCTGAATCGTAGCTACAGAAAATCGTGCTAATATTGCCTTCCGCATCTTTTTCAACGCGTTCTGCTTTAATAACGTAAGCTCCACGTAAACGCACTTCTTTCCCTAATACAAGGCGCTTATACTTCTTGTTAGCTTCTTCACGAAAATCTTCTCTCTCGATCCAAATTTCACGGCTAAATGGCACTTCACGACTACCCATTTCAGGCTTATTTGGATGGTTCGCAACATTTAACGTTTCGACTTTACCTGCTTCAAAATCTTCAATAATGATTTTTACAGGATCAAGAACAGCCATTGCTCTAGGGGCGTTTTCATTTAGATCATCACGAATGCAAGACTCAAGAGATCCAAACTCGATCATATTTTCTTGCTTCGTCACCCCTATGCGTTGACAAAACTCTCTGATAGAAGCAGAAGTAAATCCACGACGACGTAAACCAGAGATAGTAGGCATACGCGGGTCATCCCAGCCATTCACAAGGTTTTCGGTCACTAATTGATTCAGTTTGCGCTTAGACATCACTGTATATTCAAGATTTAAACGGCTGAACTCGTACTGACGCGGCTGACATTCAATCGAAATATTGTCTAACACCCAGTCATAAAGACGACGGTTGTCTTGGAACTCTAACGTACAAATTGAATGTGTGATCCCTTCTAGGGCATCAGAAATACAGTGAGTAAAGTCATACATTGGATAAATGCACCACTTATCACCCGTTTGATGGTGCTCTGCAAAACGAACACGATATAAAACAGGATCTCTCATAACCATAAATGGTGATGACATATCAATTTTTGCACGTAAGCAGGCTGTTGCTTCTTTGAAACCACCTGATTTCATTTTTTCAAACAGTGCTAAGTTTTCTTCGACACTGCGATCACGGTATGGGCTATGCTTACCTGGCTCTTTCAACGTACCACGATATTCTCTAATTTGATCTGGAGTCAGTTCATCGACATAAGCTAAACCTTTATTAATTAACTCAATGGCATAGCTATAAAGAGTATCGAAGTAGTTTGAAGAGTATTGGATATCCCCCGACCATTCAAAACCTAACCAGTTCACATCATTCTTAATTGACTCAACATACTCGATGTCTTCTTTTTCAGGGTTCGTATCATCAAAACGAAGATTACATTGACCCTGATAATCCTGAGCAATACCAAAATTCAAACAAATGGATTTAGCGTGGCCTATATGCAGATAACCATTAGGTTCTGGTGGAAATCTGGTATGCACACTAGTGTGTTTGCCTTCCGCTAAATCTTTATCAATGATTTGGCGAATGAAATTTGATGGACGAGCCTCAGCTTCAGTCATCTATGCACCTCTGGTGGATTGTCAAAAATAATTTCGCTAATGATCCACGATTCACGATCTTTACACAACCAAAACAGTGCAATTCTTGCTAATTTCCTGTCTATCTAAGCAAAAAAACCTCCCGTGAGGGAGGTTTGATTAAGAAATATAACTTAATACTGCATTAGTTACTGGTTGCGGGAATATTTTTCATTTCACCAGCGATAATTTCAGCAAGGGGACCGAGGATAACTTGCAGGTTATTACTACCTAGTTTGACCACACCCATTGCACCTAAAGCTTTAAGCTCATTTTCATTAATCATTTCCATATCGTTCACTGTCAAACGCAGACGTGTGATACATGCATCGATGTTTTGTAGATTAGCGTGGCCACCGAGAACTTGTAAATATTTTTTCGCAAGTTCAGCAGAATCTTCACTCACTGCAGAAGAACTCATTTCTGAGATATCATCGTCTTCACGTCCAGGCGTTTTAAGACCGAACTTAACAATAGCCCAACGGAACATAAAGTAGTAAATACCGAAGAAAGCAAAGCCCTGTACAATCAGCATATACCATTTATTCGCCAATGGGTTTTGTGCAGATAGAACCATATCCACAAGACCTGCCGAGAAGCCAAAGCCTGCCGTCCAGTTCATCATATCAGCGATAAACAGAGAAAGACCAGTCAACAACGCGTGCAATACATAAAGCATTGGCGCTAGGAACATGAAAGAGAATTCTAGTGGCTCGGTAACACCAGTGAAGAAAGAGGCAAAACCAGCAGCAATCATTATCGAAGCAACACGAGTTTTATGCTCAGGTTTCGCCGTATGATAAATAGCAAGCGCAGCACCTGGCAAACCAAACATCATTATCGGGAAGAAACCAGCCATATAACGCCCTGTTTCACCCACTACACCGACCCCTGCTTCTACTGCATTTGGTGTCCACCAGTTACCAAGGTCATTGATACCGGCCATATCGAACCAGAATACAGAGTTCAATGCATGGTGCAAACCTACAGGAATAAGTAGTCGGTTAAAGAAACCGTATAGCCCAGAACCTACTTCACCAAGACCAACAATGCTTTCACCGAATGAAATCAATCCACCGAAGATAATAGGCCAGGCAAACATAAGAACAAAAGAAACGCCAATGGCTGCAAATGAGGTCAAGATAGGCACAAGTCGCTTACCACTAAAGAAGGCAAGCGCTTTATGTAATTCTACTTGATAATAACGGTTATAAATCTCCGCCGCACCAATACCAGATAGGATACCAATAAACTGATTACCTATCTTATTAAATGCAAGCGTTGAACTCGCGTCTAAAGTAACTAAGCCAATAGCTTCGACTGAACCTGCGCTACATAACGTTGTAATAACCATGTAACCAACAAAACCAGCCAGTGCTGCTGCACCATCTTTGTCCTTAGACATACCGTAAGCCACACCGATTGCAAACAACACCGACATGTTGTCTATAATTGCAGCGCCTGCCTTGATCAAAAATGCAGCAAACGCATTGTTGCCACCCCAACCGGTCGGATCTATCCAGTATCCGATTCCCATTAATATTGCTGCTGCAGGCAATGTAGCAACTGGTACCATCAGTGCTTTACCTACTTTTTGAAAATATCCAAGAATATTCACCGTGAATTCCCCCTATAGGATGTCAATTTGGTGTAAAAGGACTTAATTCATCCTTTCAATTTAGTCCTTTTCAGTTTATGAGTTTAATTTTTCATCGCAAATTAAATGCTCTAATTATGTGATAACAATCACCAAAAAGTGACATTTATTGTATATTTTGCTAGCAAGATCATAAAACTTATTTTATGATTCGAATTAACGTGATTTCAATACTATTATTGACCTGTTTCCTAAACTTAATTGAGGTGCCACTATGAGACTTATTCCACTACAAACATCCGATGAAATTGGCTTATGGTCTGCTCGACATATCATTGATACTATTAATAAATTCAAGCCTTCAGAGACAAAACCATTTGTATTGGGGTTACCAACTGGTGGCTCTCCACTCAAAACATACAAGTATCTTGTGGAACTTTATAATTTAGGCGAAGTAAGCTTTAAGCACGTCGTGACTTTTAATATGGATGAATATATTGGCCTTCCATCGGACCACCCTGAATCATATCGCACATTTATGTATGAGAACTTCTTCAATCACGTTGATATTCAAGAAAAAAATATCAATTTACTGAATGGCAACACGGATGATCATGACGCTGAATGTAAGCAGTACGAAGAAAGAATTAAATCTTACGGAAAAATCAATCTCTTCATGGGTGGCGTTGGTAATGATGGTCATATCGCATTTAACGAACCAGCTTCATCGTTATCTTCAAGAACAAGAATCAAAACATTGACAGAAGATACACGAATTGCTAATTCAAGATTTTTCGATGGGGACATAAATCAAGTACCAAAATATGCTTTGACAATCGGTGTAGGAACGCTCCTTGATTCAGAAGAAGTCATGTTATTGGTGTCTGGTCATAACAAGGCACTCGCTCTGCAAGCCGCAGTTGAAGGTAGCGTAAATCACCTTTGGACAATTTCAGCACTGCAACTGCACGCAAAATCAGTTATTGTGTGCGATGAACCGGCAACGCAAGAACTTAAAGTAAAAACTGTAAAATACTTCAACGAATTAGAAGCCGAAAATATCAAAAACCTCAAAAAATAGGACTCTGATTATGTATGCGCTAACCAACTGTAAAATTTTTACCGGTAGCGATGTTCTCGAGAATTTCTCGGCAATCATTGAGGACGGTAAAATAAGTTCTGTCTGCTCAGACACAGAGTTGCCTAATGGCATAAACTTAATTGATCTAAATGGGGCAAATTTAAGCCCCGGATTTATAGATCTCCAGCTTAATGGCTGTGGCGGCGTGATGTTTAACGATGAAATATCGGTTGAAACACTAGAAACTATGCATAAAGTGAATCTTAAATCTGGTTGTACTAGTTTTCTGCCCACGTTAATCACGTCTTCAGATGCAAATATGCAGCAAGCAATTGAGGCTCAACGCCAATATACGCGACTGCACAAGCATCAGTCTCTAGGGCTACATCTAGAGGGGCCATATCTTAACGTGATGAAAAAAGGCATTCATAGCACAGATTTTATTCGTGAATCCGACGATTCTATGATCGACTATATCTGTTCAAACAGTGACTTAGTCTCAAAGGTAACTTTAGCTCCGGAACAAAATAACCCCGAGCATATTAAACGCCTTAGTAACTCAGGTATCGTCGTGTCGATCGGTCACTCAAATGCCACTTATGCACAAGCTATTGAAGGGTTTCAAGCGGGTATTCGCTTTGCTACACATTTGCACAATGCTATGACACCAATGACAGGGCGAGAGCCTGGCGTTGTGGGCGCGATTTTTGATACCCCTGACGTTTACGCCGGGATCATTGCTGACGGATTTCACGTCGATTATGCAAATATTCGAATTGCCCATAAATTAAAAGGCGAAAAGCTAGTATTAGTGACCGACGCCACAGCTCCGGCTGGTGCAGAGATGGATCACTTTATTTTTGTTGGTAAAAAAGTATATTACCGGGATGGTAAGTGTATTGATGAAAACGGTACGCTTGGTGGCTCGGCACTGACAATGATAGAAGCAGTGCAAAACACGGTTGAGCACGTAGGTATCGCACTGGATGAAGCACTACGCATGGCAACACTGTACCCAGCCAAAGCGGTTGGAGCAGATAAAATGCTAGGTAGAATCAAAACCGGTATGGTTGCAAACCTTACCGTCTTTGATAACGACTTCAATGTCCATGCGACAATTGTAAACGGACAATACGAGCAAACTTAAAGTATGACTGACGGACAAATAGGTAACGTAGATCTTGTAAAACAACTAAATGGTGCTGCGGTATATCGCTTAATAGACCAACAGGGTCCTATTTCGCGAATTCAAGTAGCCGATGTTAGTCAGTTAGCACCTGCTAGTGTTACTAAAATAACCCGTCAGCTTATGGAAAAAGGCTTAATTAAAGAGGTAGCACAGCAAGCATCAACGGGTGGTCGACGCGCTATCTCTTTAACAACGGAAGTTGAGCCATTCCATTCTATCGCAATTAGACTAGGACGTGATTACGTTCAACTTAGCCTTTTTAATCTTGGCGGTGTAGAAATTGCCAGAACACAGAGTAATTTTAACTATTCAAACCAAACAGAACTTGAATCCGGCTTAATTAAGCGTATTCAACTATTTTTAGACGAATGCAGCGATAAAATTAACCAGCTCATTGCCATTGGGATTGTGTTGCCAGGTTTGGTTGACCCTGTAGAAGGTGTCGTTGACTATATTCCAAATACCAATGTGAATAATTTTGAGTTAGGCAATATCATCAAAAATACCTTTAACGTTGAGTGCTTCATAGGCAACGACATTAGAGGAAAAGCCCTAGCCGAGCATTATTTTGGAGTGAGCCAAGAGTGTAACGACTCCATCTTAGTCAGCGTACATCGAGGTACAGGTGCTGGGATTATTGTTAACAAGCAAGTTTTCTTAGGCTCAAATAGGAATGTTGGTGAAATAGGCCATATTCAAATCGACCCACTTGGTGAGCAATGCCAATGTGGTAATTTCGGTTGTTTAGAAACAGTCGCTTCTAACCCTGCAATTTTGGATAGCATCAAGACATTGATAAGTAAGGGTCGTTCTTCATCACTTTCTAGCTTGGATAAAATCACCATAAAGGACGTTTGTAAACACGCTATGGAAGGTGATGATTTGGCAACCCAAAGCTTAATTCGAGTAGGCAATGAATTAGGCAAAGCGATTGCAATTACAGTCAACCTATTTAACCCACAAAAAATCATTATTGCAGGAGATATTACTCAAGCCGCCGAAATAGTCTTCCCTGCGATACGTCGAAACGTTGAAAGCCAATCACTCACCACTTTCCATACTGACCTACCTATTGTGGCATCCGTATTAGAAGACAAGCCGACCATAGGCGCTTTTTCTATGATAAAGAGAGCCATGCTAAATGGTGTATTGTTACAAAAACTTTTAGAAGAGTGATTCTTTTCTCCTAGCTTGATGCAAAGGGTTGTGCTTGAATACGCATGACCCTTTTTTTATGGCTATTACCAAGCTAAATATGTTTGAGATAAGGATGAATTCACGCGCATAGAGCAATCGAATTCATTTTGATCACATAATTAATGTAATTGGAATAATTTCAATTAGAAACAGTGCGATAGGCAAGTATGGAAATCATTTTAATATCATCAGCATTTGCAGCAGGCTACCTTGCATTACTTTGTAATCTCCCTCCACTCGTGGGCTTTCTGATTGCTGGATTTGGCTTGAATTTTTTTGGCTTTCAGTCCAATGAAAATATCGAGTTGCTGGCTGATTTAGGTGTAACACTACTGCTATTCACCATCGGTCTTAAACTCGATATAAAGACGCTTTTATCTAAAGAAATATGGGCTGGAGCAACCGCCCACAATCTACTTTCGACCCTCTTTTTTACCCTTTCTATTGCTGCTCTTAAATTACTCGGCGTCACGACATTCAGCCTGATGTCGTTAGAACAAATGCTATTACTCGGTTTTGCACTCTCCTTTTCTAGTACTGTTTTCGCAGTTAAAAGCCTGCAAGAAAAAGGAGAAATGAACGCGACATACGGCACAATTGCAATTGGAGTCTTGGTTATGCAAGACATTTTTGCCGTCCTATTCTTAAGCATTTCGACTGGAAAAATACCAGAGTGGTATGCCCTGTTTTTATTCTTACTGCCATTCTTAAGACCTTTTTTCTACAGGTTACTCGATAAAGTGGGTCACGGTGAGATGCTTGTAGTCTATGGTATCTTCAGTGCACTGGTATTAGGTGCCGGATTGTTTGATTTTGCTGGGTTAAAGCCTGATCTTGGTGCGCTTATTTTGGGTATGATACTAGCCGGACATAAAAAATCATCCGAGTTATCCAAGTCGTTATTTAATCTGAAAGAGCTATTTCTCGTCTGCTTTTTCCTTAATATAGGTTTGGCGGAACAACCAACAATAGCTGGTGCTTTAACAGCAATACTCTTTCTATTGCTGCTTCCAGTTAAAGGCATACTCTACTATTTAGTATTTAACAGCTTTAAATTTCGAGTTCGTACTTCACTGCTTGCCAGCTTATCGTTATTTAACTATAGCGAATTCGGTCTAATTGTCGGGGGCTTGGCCTTCAAAATGGGATGGTTATCTGGTGACATGTTGGTATCAATTGCCATTGCGGTTTCTCTCTCCTTTATTATTGCTGCTCCACTTAATCGATTTGGTCACTCTTTATACCAACGCTCATCAAAATGGCTCAAAGAACGTAGCGCTGAAAAGTTGAATCATATGGACCAACTTATTAATCCAGGAAGTGCTCAAGTACTCATTTTAGGCATGGGTCGCATAGGAACAGGAGCTTATGATGAACTTACCGAGCGCTATGGAAAAATAAGCTTGGGCGTAGAGTTGCACCCTGATGCAGCAAAGCAACATCAAACAGAACATAGAAATGTTATCTGCGGTGATGCGACTGACCCAGATTTTTGGGAGCGCATATTAGATACGGGTAATGTAAAATTGGTTCTGTTAGCGATGCCACACCATCAGGGTAACGAACTTGCTTTAGAACAATTGAAATTGAAGCACTATACTGGTCAAACCGCTGCAATAGCAGCTTACTCTGATCAGGTCGATGCGATGCGTGAGCTTGGAGCCAATGCCGCATTCAATATCTATAACGAAGCCGGAAGCGGCTTTGCAAAGCATGTAACTGAGCAACTTAATCCTAAATTTGATTTGTAAGATTGATAGCGAAATTAGAACCCTTTTTCTATATAGGGACGAATAAATACCCTATTGGTGCAATCATTACATTTGTGGTGCAAAAAACAGCACGAATTAGATATTATTCACTTTTTTGGGTTATTATTAAATTTTTCTAATCATAGTCATCTTTAGTGATTTTAATCACAATTAACGGTTGCTTTTTTTAACGATAATGGCAAATTGTGTTTATTGCTGTAACGGAATTTAATAGGGATTTATATTTATGTGTTCAATATTTGGCATTTTAGACATTAAGAGCGATGCCGCTACTCTACGTCCAATGGCGTTAGAAATGTCGAAAAAACTTCGTCACCGTGGCCCGGATTGGTCTGGTATTTACGCCTCAGAAAAGGCAATTCTTGCTCACGAACGTTTATCTATTGTTGGTCTTAATAGTGGAGCACAGCCTCTTTACAGCCCAAATAAAAAACACATATTAGCCGTTAATGGTGAGATTTATAACCACAAAGAAATCCGCGCTAAATACGCCGACAAATACGATTTCCAAACAGATTCAGATTGTGAAGTTATTCTTGCGCTATACCAAGAACTTGGTGATGAGTTACTAGAAGAGCTCAACGGTATTTTTGCATTTGTTCTCTACGATGAAGAACAAGACAAATATTTAGTTGGCCGTGATCACATTGGGATTATTCCTATGTACCAAGGCTTCGATGAGCATGGAAACTACTTTATCGCATCAGAAATGAAAGCCCTTGTTCCTGTTTGTAAAACAATTAGCGAGTTTCCTCCTGGCTGCTATTACGGCTCTAACGATGCCGAACCACAACGCTATTACCAGCGCGATTGGATGGAATATGATGCAGTTAAAGACAACGTATCAAGTAAAGAAGAACTAACAAAAGCATTAGAAGATGCAGTTAAACGCCAATTAATGACTGATGTTCCTTACGGTGTTCTTCTTTCTGGTGGCTTAGATTCATCGATTACTTCCGCAGTAGCAAAACGATTTGCTGCAATGCGTATTGAGGATGATGAGAAATCAGCAGCGTGGTGGCCTCAGTTGCACTCATTTGCTATTGGACTAGAGGGAGCACCTGACCTAAAAGCTGCGCGTGAAGTAGCAGACAAACTAGGTACTGTTCACCATGAGATGACGTATACGGTTCAAGAAGGCATTGATGCAATTCGTGATGTTATTTATCACATCGAAACCTATGATGTAACGACTATTCGTGCCTCTACGCCAATGTTCCTTTTGGGCCGAAAAATTAAAGCCATGGGTATCAAGATGGTGCTTTCTGGAGAAGGTGCTGACGAGATATTTGGCGGTTATTTATACTTCCATAAAGCACCAAACGACAAAGAGATGCATGAAGAGTTGGTACGAAAACTTCTCGCTCTAAACATGTTCGATTGCGCGCGAGCCAACAAATCTCTAGCAGCTTGGGGTGTTGAAGGTCGAGTACCTTTCTTAGATAAAGAATTTATTGATGTCGCAATGCGCATTAATCCAAAAGACAAAATGTGTGGCAATGGTAAAATGGAAAAACACATTCTTCGTGAATGTTTTGAAGACTACTTACCAGAGTCTATCGCTTGGCGTCAAAAAGAGCAGTTCTCAGATGGCGTAGGCTACAACTGGATTGACTCGCTAAAAGAACTTGCTGAAGAAAAAGTAACGGATCAGCAATTAGAAAGTGCTGCCTTTAGATTCCCGTACAATACGCCATCAACAAAAGAAGGTTATATGTATCGTGAGATATTTGAAGAGCAATTCCCACTCCCATCAGCAGCTGAATGTGTACCTGGTGGCCCTTCTATCGCTTGCTCTTCAGCAAAAGCAATAGAGTGGGATGAAACCTTTAAGAATATGGCAGACCCTTCTGGGCGTGCTATACAAACGGTTCACAACGACTCATACTAATTATTTTCTGTAATCTCAAAAATCAATGTAATTAGATAAAAAAACGCCTGTTAATCAACAGGCGTTTTTACTCGATTCTGACGCTATTTCAATTCAATATCTTTATTGTCTACCGATACTGGAATAGTTTGGTTCATCAAAGTAATCAATAAGATTGATCGTTTTTCTCCATCGGGTTCTTTATAAATCGCTTCAACACCAACGAACTGCCCTTCAGTAATAACTACTTCTTGTCCAGCTTCTGGCAATGCGTCACTACGATAAAGAGCAGAATTTTTTTCAAATTCCTTAAGCTCCGTCACCAAGTTACTATTAACTTCAATCGGTGAGATACCTCGACGTATAAAATCCACCACACCTCTAGTAGAGCGCACCGTTGTAAAGGTTGGCCCTTCTTTATAGTCAAAGTATACAAACATGTAAGAGGCAAATAGCGGCTCGGTTACCAACTTTCTCTTTCCTCGAACAACTTTTTCTATTTCGACCACTGGGTAATAGCACTCTACACCTTGGTTTTCAAGGTGACTTTTCGCTCTCGCTTGATCGCCTCTCTTACAGTAGAGAAGATACCAATGCTTCATAAACCTAGCTCTCTATAATAATTGAATTCAGCTGAATGTTATCATTATCTATCGATTTGAAAAACTAGTTGCACAACAGTCACTACTAATTAGCAAGCAATCCTGACAATTTTATTATATATAATCTAAAGATAAGCCTTAACAAGCTCTGCCATCATATTAATATGATCATCATCATCGTTTAAGCATTGAACATATCGAAAATTCTTACCACCAGCGCCAATAAATATCTCTTTACACTCTTCTGCTAGTTCTTCCAAAGTCTCTAAGCAATCGCATGAAAATGCAGGTGCGACAATATCCAGAGTTTTAACGGTACTCTTAGCTAGAGATTGAAGTGTTGCATCCGTATATGGCTTCAACCACTCTTCTTTACCAAATCGAGACTGATAGCTCATGCCAATTTCATTCTCATTTAACCCTAGCTCTTGCGCCAATAATGCTGTGGTTTTTTCACAATGATTTGGATAAATATCGCCATTGTCCGCGTATCGCTGAGGAATACCGTGATAAGAACAGAGTAAATAGTCACCTTTGCCATTATCCTGCCAATGTTGACGTACTTTTTTGGCAAGGGCCGAAATATAAAGGGCGTGATCGTGATAATCATTAATCGTCTTGACATGTAAACCGCTATCAAGCTGTGAGGCAGCTTTGTCTCTTGCGTCCTCGACAGCGCCAGTTGTTGTCCCTGAATACTGAGGATAAAGCGGCAATATAATAATTTGCTTTGCACCACGCTGCTCAAGCGCCTTCATACCCGATATCATGCTTGGGTTTCCATAAGTCATTCCAAGTTCAACAGGAATACCGAGCGTTTTTTCAAGCATCCTCACCTGATTTTTAGAATGTACCATAAGTGGCGAACCACCATCAGTCCAGACACTCTGGTATAGCTTAGCCACTTTGGGTGCTCTTATAGGTAGTATGACGCCATGCAGTAATGGGCACCATAACCAACGATTCATATCAACAACACGGTGATCATGTAAAAACTCACTGAGAAAAGCCTTAACCGCAGCTGGCGTTGCTGCGTCAGGCGTACCTAAATTTACTAATAAAACGCCTATGTTTGTATTCGATTCCATCTGATAAGTACTTATTTTCATGATAAATGATCTTCAGCATAGCTTATCTTGTCAGATTAAATTTAACAAAGACTTCCTGCATACCCTGATAATTCACGCATAAAAAAACCGACTTAAAAAGTCGGTTTTTCCAAACCTATTGTAACTTAAGAAAGTGCGGCTTCTAGCTCTGAACTTACTTCCGACACTTTTTTGGTACCATCAAACTTAAGGTACGTTGTATTGCCAGCTTCAGCTTCTTTTCCATAGTATTGGATAAGAGGCGATGTTTGCTCATGATAAACACCGAGGCGTGCACGTACAGTATCTTCTTGGTCATCATCACGAACAACCAAATCTTCACCTGTGACGTCGTCTTTGCCTTCTACTTTTGGCGGATTGAATATAACGTGATATGTACGACCAGAAGGTAAATGAGCACGACGCCCTGCCATACGCTCAACGATAACGCTGTCAGGCACATCAATTTCAATGACATTATCTACTGCAACACCAAGCTCTTTTAGACCGTCAGCCTGTGGAATTGTGCGAGGGAAACCATCTAATAGAAAACCTTTTTCACAATCATCTTGAGCGATACGCTCTTTTATCAAGCCTAAGATTATTTCGTCAGAAACAAGCTGGCCTGCATCAATAACGGCTTTGGCTGCTTTACCCATTTCAGTACCGGCTTTGATAGCAGCACGTAGCATATCACCAGTAGAGATCTGAGGGATCCCGTATTTTTCCATGATGAATTGAGCTTGTGTTCCCTTACCAGCACCTGGGGCACCTAGTAGAATAATGCGCATGACATGTCCTCTTGATTTTGATTTATACCGAAGCTCACAGAACTTCATATTTAATCAACTAATAACGATGAGTTTGGGTATAAGATTTATAATTACTATTCAATAATAAGCCCGCGATTCTAGCACAGAATGCGGGCTCGTTGTGTAGTTTACGGGTTATCCAAGATCTATTCTCTTACACCTTAGTCAAAAGCGTATTGATAGCACCTAAGAATTGAGCCGGATCTTCCATCGCACCACGTTCAGACAACATCGCTTGCCCAAGAAGTACTTCAACCCAACGACCAAACGCTTCTTCGTCAGCTTCATCTGCCATGCGTTTGACCAATTCATGCTCAGGGTTAATTTCGAAGATATACTTTACTTCAGGTACATCTTGTCCAGCCGCCTCTAGCAACTTCGCCATCTGAGTACCCATTTCGAAGTCATCCGTCACAACAACCGCAGGTGTATTTGCAAGTTTGAAGGTTGTACGTACTTCTTTAACTCGATCACCTAGGTAGGTTTTCGTCCGCTCGACAACAGATTTGAACTCTTCTTCTGTCTCTTTATGTTTCTCTTTTTCAGCTTCATCTTCAAACTTACTGAGATCTAACCCTGCTTTGGTAATAGATTGGAATGATTTACCATCAAATTCGGTTAAATAGTTCATAAGCCATTCATCCATGCGATCAAACATTAGAATAACTTCGATGCCTTTGGCCTTAAACTGCTCTAAGTGAGGGCTGTTTTTAGCTGCTGCATAACTATCGGCAGTAAGATAGAAGATTTTATCTTGCTCTTCTTTCATTCGCTCAACATAGGATGCTAGCGATACCGTTTGGTCTGATGAATCAACTTCTGTTGAAGCAAAGCGCATCAAGCCGCCGATCTTTTCTTTATTAGAAAAATCTTCTGCCGGACCTTCTTTAAGCACTTGACCAAACTCTTTCCAGAATGAGAGGTATTTCTCTTCGTCATTCTTGGCAATACGCTCAAGCATTGTTAGCACACGCTTAGTACAAGCATTACGGAGTGCTTGCGTCACCTTGTTGTCTTGAAGGATCTCACGAGAAACATTCAACGGTAAATCATTTGAGTCGATCAAACCACGAACAAAACGTAAGTACGTCGGCATAAACTGCTCAGCATCGTCCATAATAAATACGCGCTGAACATAAAGCTTCAGACCGCTTTTATGATCGCGATTCATCATGTCCCAAGGTGCTTTAGCAGGAATATATAGTAAACTGGTATAGTCGTTCTTACCTTCTACTTTATTGTGGCTCCATACAAGCGGGTCCGCAAAGTCATGTGAAACGTGTTTGTAAAACTCTTTATATTCTTCTTCACCAATATCCGATTTATTACGTGTCCAAAGTGCTTGAGCTTTATTTATTTGCTCCCATTTTCCTTCTTCTTTCTCGTTGCCTTCTTCATCTTTTTCCTTAGTCCAAATAGACACCGGAATTCCAATGTGATCAGAATACTTGCCAATAACATCGCGTAAACGCCATTCCGACAGAAACTCTTCCCCTTCTTCACGCATGTGAAGAACAATGTCAGTGCCGCGAGACTCTTTCTTGATGCTTTCAATAGTGTACTCACCTTCTCCTGATGAATGCCACTGAACAGCATCTTCAGGGTTAGTTCCTGCTGCGCGAGTGCGTACCGTTACTGAGTCAGCAACAATAAAGGCGGAATAGAAACCAACACCAAACTGGCCGATTAATTGAGAATCTTTACTTTGGTCATCAGATAAATTGGAAAAGAACTCCGCCGTACCCGATTTTGCTATGGTACCTAAATGTTCAATTACATCATCACGGCTCATACCAATACCGTTATCGGAAACAGTTAAGGTTTTGGCTTCCGCATCAAATGTCAGTTTTACACCTAAATCTGCATCACCTTGATACAAATCAGCATTTGATAGTGCTTGAAAGCGAAGTTTGTCGGATGCATCAGAGGCATTAGAGATTAGCTCACGTAGAAAAATCTCTTTATTTGAATAAAGTGAGTGAATCATTAGGTGAAGTAACTGTTTTACTTCTGACTGAAAACCACGAGTTTCTTTGTCTTGTGTTACTGTCTCGCTCATTTTAGCTCCATTCATTTTGGTTCAATTGCTGTATCTGGCTCTATTGCCATTCACTGTTGAGTTCTATAGTTAGGTCTAAATCGTACCTATTGCTCGCTAATAGATAGGGTTGGCAATTGTAAATTCAAGGTCAAACTTCATAAAAACAGTGTTTTTTACAACTATTTTTGTCTATTCTGCGCAAAGTTTTTATCAAAAATTATAAAAATCTTATATTATTAGTCTAGTGAATGTATTGATTCGCTAGGTATCCGACTTTTTTATTCAATTACTTAAGGTGAAAAATTTAATCAATGAGCAGCGTAGGTACCAAATTTCTTCTTGCACAAAGATTTGTATTTGACCCAAATAACAATTCGCTTACCGACAAAATAAACGGTAATGAGTTAAGTCGTTTAGGTAGTAATGAAAGTAGAATTCTTTTACTTTTTTGTGAGCGCACAAATCAAATCATTACTCGAGATGAGCTCCATGAGTTTGTCTGGAGAGATCAAGGTTTCCAGGTTGATGACTCAAGTCTGACTCAAGCTATATCAACACTTAGAAAAGTACTGTTGGATTCAACTAAAGCGCCTAAATTTGTAAAAACTGTACCTAAACGTGGCTACCAGTTTATTGCCACGGTTGAAAAAACCATTCCGTTGTCTTCAAGTATCGAAGAAGAAACCCAAGAGAACACGGAAGATGTTGTGTTTTCGGCAGACAAAGGATTCAAAGATTCTGTTGAGTCAATGGTCGATAATACAGACGCTAGCGCTAGTCAAGAGTCTCCGCAGATCGCGACACCACATAAACAGCACCGACTAATTACCAAACTGATCCTGGTTATTGCTGCACTTTTACCTATATTCGTCTATATGATGATAGAACCTGCCCCATCAAAGTTTAAATTAGTCGATACGATTGCAGACATACCATTGCAAACAACGGAAAATCACCCTCCACTAGATGATTGGCAACCACTTATCAATAAATGTGTTTCCGCGTATCTGACTGAACATACCGAGAAACCGATAAAGATAATCGTTACCGCCGGGCCTAACAATAACTTAATGATGAATTATGTTCATTCAGAGTCAAATACATCTGAAAATATCACCATTCAACTCATCGCTAAGCAGCAAGACATGTCTGCATTGTGCAGAAGGTAGGAGTAGAACATGACTAATCAAAAATTTGCCCTTGTTATACTTACTGTCTCAGTATTGTTTAGCTGTTGGTTATATTTAGGCGCGGATATCAAGCTTGAGAAAGAGCTAACATCTCGAGAGTGGCAATCAACGATGAGCCATTACATTTCGCCAGAGATGCAAGAAGGAGATAACAATAGAATTAGTATATTGAGCAGAATTGATGTCAGCAGCAATGTAAAATACTTGCCAAATGGCGCTTACTTGCGTGTCTCTCGACTCACAATGTACGAAAGAGATAATCAGGTAACCTCTGTGATGAATATTTCCGAAACAGGGAAATGGGAACTGAGTGATGACTACCTGCTCATTCATCCAGAAGAGTTTAAAGATACAACAACCAATACCAGTGTGGATTTTACTGAAGAACACTTAGATATAATTAAGACACTGTTTATTATGGATGCTGAGCAGAGTCGCCGTGTTGATGTTATCAATGCCAAAGCTATTTTACTAACCAGCTTAAATCACGGTTCTAGAATATTGTCTTCTAATTAACCCACATTAGAACAAATATTTGCTAATTAAATATAAAAACGCCATTTCTACATCAAGTAGATATGGCGTTTTTTTTCAAAGACTCACTTGCCTTATAACTTCGTCAGTAAACGAAAGAACCTTAAAAGTATTATTTTCATACAATCCATAACTCTCCACATTCCCGCCTTTTGGAAAGGTGATGGACCCGGGATTATAAATAAATTGGTCCCCTATTCTTTCAGCAACGGGCAAATGAGTATGTCCATGTGCTATTACATCACCCGTCTTTAACTTCGGTCGATTATCACTATTATAGGTATGCCCATGGGTTAAGAATATTCGTATCCCATTTTCGAGTAATACCCATGCGTTAGACTCTAGCATTGGAAACTCAAGTAACATTTGATCGACTTCACTGTCACAATTACCACGTACGGCAACAATTTCATCACTATATTGGTTGAGTAGCTCAGCAACCAGAGCCGGCTGATAACCTTCCGGTACTGGGTTTCTCGGCCCATGATTTAAAATATCGCCTAAAATGAGCAGTTGTTTGGCGTCTGACTGCTCATATTTCTCCAGCATTCGTTTCGTTGCTGGCAATGAACCGTGTAAATCAGAAACAAAAAACAATTTCATAAGGTTTTTATCTCTATTCCTATGCATCTAAAGCCATGCCATTAACAACAATATTATTGTAGCTGACCATACCTATTATCTTTCCTTTTTCAATTACAGGAGCACGACTAACACCAAACCTTTCAAAAAGACGAGCGCAGTATTTTACGTTCATTTCTGGGTCAACAGATAGAGCCGGTTTCGTCATGATTTCGTAAATATTGGTGCGCTCAATCGAACGATTCTGAGCCAGTACTTTTTTAGCAACATCATTCATCAATACAATACCGTATTCATCATCGTCATTACGTTTATTTACCACAAGCGCTTTTACGACGTTTATTCTTGCCAATCGAATTCCTTCTTTGACCGTAGTAATTCCGTCAACCATTACATAAGAATTCGCCATTACGTCCCGAACTCTAACAATCTTGTGCTGAGTCATAACTCGTCCTCTACTACTTTCGTTAATGTTTCAACTTGATGAGCGACCCCAACAGCATCTTCAATATCAATTTGTATTGCGATACCTTGACCGGATTCTTCATCAAACTCACCGACAGTATTAATTGTCTCAAGTATATGTCTGGATAAATGCTCCTCTACAACAAATAAAAGAACATCCTTTTGTACTTCTAAAGTAAGGCCAAAAAAAGTAGTTTTTTGATTTAGCCCTTCTCCTCTCGCATTGTTAATTACCGTTGCACCAGTGGCGCCTGCTGAGCGCGCAGCATCTAAAACTGTATCTGTCTTTGTATCTTCCACAAAGGCAATTATTAGTTTAAAGCGCATCCTCATTCTCCTTAGAAACAGATTTTGCATTTAACCATTGAGTAATTTGGGCGTAAGCCATAACGGATATAATTGGGAACAAACTTGCAAACGCAATCAATCCAAAACCATCTATAACAGGGTTTCTTCCTGGAACCGTAGACGCCAGACCTAAACCCAATGCAGTAACAAGTGGGACGGTTACTGTCGATGTTGTCACACCACCCGAATCATAGGCTAAAGGCACTATTAATTTAGGTGCGAAATTTGTTTGTATAATCACCACGATATAACCGACCATGATGTAATAGTGAATAGGGTCGCCAACAACAATTCGATAACTACCAAGAGATATTCCAATAGCAACACCAAGTGCCACTGCAATGCGCAGTCCATTAACACTAATAGAGCCACCAGAAACTTGATTCGCTTTTATAGCGACGGCGATCAACGAAGGCTCCGCAATTGTGGTGCTAAATCCAATAGCAAAGGCAAAAAGATATACCCAATAATAATCTATCCAGCTTAACGACTCCGTGAGACTGTCTTTAAAAGAGTAAAGAAACTCTGGTGCAGTCAGTTGCGCTGCCATGGTTTCACCCAGCGGAAATAGCGCCAACTCCAATCCTAACAAGAACAACGATAAACCTAAAATAACGTAAAAAAACCCAAGAATTACATTACTTAAATTGGCAATAGGCTTTCTAAGCACCACCATTTGGAAACCAAAAATAATAGTAGCGATAGGAATTACATCGAGAACAGTACCGGTAAAAGTGTCTATAAATTGAGATAGGCTAATCATGCTAACACCATCCCATAAATCATAACGAACATCATCGGAAGCAAGGAAGCAAAAGCGATCAGTCCGAACCCATCAAGCATCGGATTACGCCCCTTGATGGACGATGCTAACCCGACACCTAACGCGGTCACTAATGGAACCGTAATAGTGGATGTTGTTACTCCTCCTGAATCGTAAGCGATACCTATGATGGTTTCCGGTGCAAACCAGGTCAAAATAATCACGCCAATATAACCACCAGTTATCATTATATGGATAGGCCAACCTTTCAGGATGCGAACAACACCAATGACAATTGCTAACCCCACTGACAGGGCGACAGTTATCCTAAGCCCATTGGCATAATCATCCATATCCTCTAAGGTTTGAGAGATAACCCCTCCTTCAGCTGCCACTTCAGCCGCCTCTTGGGCTACGGCCGTCAAGGCTGGCTCTGCTATCGTGGTACCAAAACCCAAACAAAATGCGAACAAAATCAGCCAAAAAATACTACCTTTACGAGCGAAAGATTGAGCCATACTTTCACCAATCGGAAACAATCCCATATTTAAGCCAAAAATGAAGAAGGTTAATCCGAGAACGACAAAAAGTAAGCCTAGAAGGATAGATGTAATATTAGGAAGAGGTTCTTGAAGAACGATAAGTTGAAAAAAACCGATAACAATTATAATTGGTAGAAGATCACGCAAGCTTCCTAACATTGCTTTAAATAATGCAATCAGTGCTTTCATGTCTCCCCCTTTAGAATATTCGCCTATTCTTATGTTGGTCAAATATTAAAAATACGTCCACAACTATCTCTTCTTTTTACCAAAATGAGATATTTAACTTAAGTCCATGTAATTTAGCTTGATCGTCAACTTAGGACTATAATGAGAATTCATTGGTCATTTGCTAAGGAGGGCACATGCAGATACTGCTAACTGGTGGGACAGGTTTTATCGGTTCAGAATTACTCAAACAACTTTCGTCGCATAAAATCATTCTTCTTAGTAGAAATATCACCGAAGCTAAATTCAAACTCCAACATGCCGACTTTGGCAATATTACGTATATCGATAGCTTGGATCACTACAGTAATTTCAATGAAATTGACGCTATCATAAACCTTGCAGGCGAACCTATTGCAGGAAAAAGGTGGAGTAAAAAACAAAAAAAGCGATCTGCACCAGCCGTTGGTCTCTAACAGAAAAACTTGTTGATCTAATTCACGCAAGTACTACTCCCCCTGCAACTTTTATCAGTGGTTCTGCCGTTGGTTATTACGGAGATCAGCAAGAGCATCCATTTGATGAATCACTTCAAGCCTATCATGAAGGGTTCACGCATCATGTCTGCTCTATATGGGAGTCAATTGCAAAAAAAGCAAATCAGAAGCCACTCGCGTATGTATCGTTCGAACTGGCTTAGTTTTAGGTTTAGATGGTGGCGCTTTACCTCTAATGTTGACTCCTTTTAAATACGGAGTAGGCAGTCGCTTAGGTAACGGTAAACAATATATGCCTTGGATACATATCCTAGACATGGTTAAAGGCATTCTTTTTCTATTAGATACGCCTCATGCAAGTGGTTATTTTAATTTCAGCGCACCACACCCGATCACTAACGCGGAATTTAGTAAGTGCTTGGCTTCTACGATGAAACGTCCGCTATTTCTTGCAACACCCAAATGGTTTTTCAAACTTATTATGGGCGAAGCAACTTGCCTATTATTTGATAGTATTCGCGCTAAACCGAAACGATTGACAGAGCTCGGATTTAATTTCACTTATTCCAGATTAGAGCCAGCAATCAAATCACTTTTACAGCATTAAAGGTGCTAAAGTCGTTTTCTATAATAAATCAGCGAATTAGATAATACACTATGTCGAAAACAGTTCTTATTACTGGGTGCTCATCAGGAATAGGTTATGTATGCGCCCATGCATTGCAAAAAGAAGGATTTAAAGTAATCGCTTCATGTCGTAAAAAAGAGGACGTAGAAAGACTTATCTCTGAAGGTTTAACTTGCATACAGTTGGACCTCAATGACTCAGAATGTATCTCCAACGCAGTCATTGAGACCATGAACTTATGTAATGGTCAACTTTATGGGCTATTTAATAATGGCGCTTATGGTCAAACTGGCGCACTAGAAGACTTACCAGTCGCTGCTTTAAAAGAACAATTTCAAAGTAACTTCTTCGGTTGGCACCAACTTGTGTGTGAAATATTGCCTTATATGCGTAAACAGGGAGTCGGACGCATTGTTCAAAATAGTTCCGTACTTGGTTTCGCTGCGATGAAGTATCGTGGTGCATACAATGCATCTAAGTTTGCAATCGAAGGATGGAGCGATACTTTACGATTAGAGTTATTCGATACCAATATCAAGATAAGCATCATTGAACCCGGTCCAATAGAAACACAGTTTCGAGCCAACGCCTTACTAAAGTTTCAACAGTGGATAGATGTCGACAGCAGCGTGCATAAAAAAGCATACGGTGTTCAACTCGCTCGATTAGGCGATACAACCTCTAAAAACGCATTCGTTTTACCTGCCGAGTCAATCGTAGCGCCATTACTTAATGCACTAAACACACGAGAGCCAAAACTTCGATATAGGGTAACAACACCAACAAAAGTTTTTTCATTTTTGAAACGAATTTTACCCTCTCGATGGTTAGATATTATTTTAAGAAAGGCGGCATAAGGACTCAAACTCATGCTAAAAGAGAAAATATTAGTCGTTTTTCGCTTAATTTTTCTCTTTTTTACAGAACTGTCATGTATCTGTAATACAATGTATATACCATCGCTGCAATGGTTAATTCAATACAAACTTATAGGCGTTGCATTCGGTAAATACTATGACATTAAATCAGCTAAATTGGATTGCTGTAGGTGTTGCACTACTGTTTATCTTAACTCTGTAGCATCTCCCAAAGTTTAAACAAAAACGCTCATTACTGGGCGTTTTTTGTTTAAGAAGCATAACAACTCTTGATATTAGACACCGTTACCCATATTTAAAGAGAAACAATATTAATTAAGGGAAACCCCATGCAGCCTGAGAATATCGTAGAGTTGAACGAACAGAATTTTCGTCAAGTATTAGAGCAATCCGTTCAACACCCTGTTCTCATCCATTTTTGGGCACCAATGAGCCCTGAAAGTGCCGAGATAATTCCTCAATTACAATCACTAACCCAACAATATAAAGGTGCATTTACTCTCGCGCTACTCAACTGTGAGCAAGAACAAGCGATCGCAAGTCAGTTTGGTGTGCAGGCTCTACCCACCATTGCATTATTTGCAAATGGTCAACCTATAGATGGATTAGGCGGACCTCAACCACTTGAAGCTATCGTAGAAATGCTCAATAAACATCTACCTAGCCAAGATGAATTAACCTTAAAAGACGCGCTAGATAAACTGCAATCGGGTGAACATGAACAAGCGTTAACTCTTATCAATAGCTTGCCAGAAGATCTAAAAACGCGAGGCGATATTAAACTTGCGACTATCGACTGCCTGCTAGAAACTCAACAGTTTGAACAAGCTAAATCGCTGCTAAGTCATATTCCATTAGAATATCAAGACAATTATTATAAAGGTTTAGTCGCAAAACTAGAGCTACATGAACAAGCGGCTGACAGTCCAGAGATTCAATCATTAGAAAACCGCTATAGCCAAGACCTTCTTGATGCTTCTGTCGCCCTTGAACTCGCACTGCAGTACCATCAAGTTGCCAGAAGCGAAGAATCACTCGAATTATTGTGGTCATTTTTAGTTAAAGATCTCAATGCTGAAGATGGTGATATGAAAAAAGCATTTATGGATATACTTTCTGCCTTGGGTCAAGGAAATAGCACTGCTGCAAAATACCGTAGGCAATTGTACTCACTGCTCTACTAATACCAATCCGAAAAATTAACTATTGGTAATTTGTGTATGACGATGTTGACTCTCTTCCTTACTTTTTCTACGAATAGAAGATGAGTCAACAATCCTTCTCGAATACTGTCTATACTTTGATATTCTGACCAAATAATGTACTCCAAGTCGTTTAATACTTGATGTTGTGAGGAAAGTGGGCATATTTTCATCTCAAATATTTTTATTATTGTTCAATAACTTGTCGTTACGTTTCAGATAAAAACAAGAAGGAAATCACATGGCTTTAGATGTACTCATTACCATTGCAGTTTTAATCGTTGTCACCATCGCTTTTATAGCTGCAGGTGTTAAAACCGTTCCTCAGGGAAGTAACTGGACAATCGAGCGATTTGGCCGTTACACCCATACTTTGAAACCTGGGTTAAACTTAATCATCCCATTTGTTGATAGTATCGGTTCAAAAATCAGCATGATGGAGCGAGTACTTGATATCCCAGCACAAGAAGTGATCTCTAAAGATAACGCCAATGTCACTATTGATGCTGTTTGTTTTGTGCAAGTCATCGATGCATCACAAGCTGCTTACGAAGTTAACGACCTCGAGCATGCTATCAGAAACCTGACTCTCACCAATATTCGTACTGTTCTTGGTTCTATGGAATTGGATGAAATGCTAAGCCAGAGAGATATGATCAACGTTAAACTTCTATCGATCGTTGACGAAGCAACCAACCCTTGGGGCGTAAAAGTTACACGTATCGAAATCAAGGACGTTCAGCCACCAGCTGATCTTACCGCCGCAATGAATGCCCAGATGAAAGCAGAGCGAAACAAACGTGCTGATGTCCTTTCAGCGGAAGGTGTGCGTCAAGCAGAGATATTAAAAGCCGAAGGCCATAAACAGTCTGCCATCTTGAGAGCTGAAGGTGAAAAGCAAGCGGCTATCTTACAAGCTGAAGCCCGTGAAAGATCCGCAGAAGCAGAAGCGAGAGCAACAGAAATGGTCTCTCAAGCTATCGCACAAGGTGATATGCAAGCGGTTAACTACTTCATCGCGCAAGGATACACTGAGGCGATAAAATCAATAGGACAAGCAGAAAACGGGAAGATTATAATGTTACCGCTAGAAGCAACAGGATTGATGGGATCCATTGCAGGCATTGCCGAAATGTTTAATCATCAAAAAGATGATAAGTAAGGGGGCGTTTTGATAGAACTTCTCAATCAAGTTAATCATTGGCATTGGATCGCATTTGGTCTTGTGTTGCTATCAGGGGAGCTACTCGGTACTGCTGGCTACTTTTTATGGCTTGGTATTTCCGCTATTTTGGTCGGCATCGTGTTCACGCTATTGCCAATCAGCTGGCAGTTGCAGTGGACGACATTCGCTAGTTTTTCATTAGTCACTACATGGGGATGGTGGCGTTATCAGCATAAAAAAGATGTGCAATCAGAAGCCGACAGTTCACTAAACCAAAGAGAAAAGCAATTGGTTGGTAAGACAACGAGATTGGAACAAGATGTTCAAAAAGGCAATTGTCGTATTCGACTAGGTGATACAACTTGGTCAGCGAGAACCCATGAAGACATAGCAGCCGGGACTTTGGTTAAAGTTATTGATGTAGATGGCATTGTCGTTACTATCGAGCCCGCATAAATCTTAACTCGTGAGCCTTTATAAATACATTAAGGCTCGCGGGGCTAAACGAAAGTGTGTATTTAAAGACACAAACCATCGATTACGATTTCAAATCATCCATAATTGGGCAGGCGTTACCTGAATCTCCTGGGCAGTCTGCTACCCATTTTTCTAACTGATTTTTGATTACCGTTAGTTCTGCCAATTTTATTTTTACTTCAGCTAGTTTTTCTTCGGCTCGCCTTTTTACTTCTGCACTCGTTGTTTCTGAATTATTCGCTAAATGGACTAGGGCTTTACACTCTTCTAATGTGAACCCCACCCTTTTCGCTCTAGCAATAACCAGCAACTCTTCGATATGTGAAGGACTATATTGACGATACCCATTAACCGAACGTAATGGTGCCGAAATTAAACCTTTTTCTTCATACAGTCGAATAGATTTTGAAGAAAGCTGAGTCGCTTTCGCCACTTGACTAATATTCATCATATTTACCTCTTGCAGATTCATAGACCAGCCGCTAAAAAATAAGCTCAGAGGAACCTAGATTTCGTTAACGGCTTTCTAATAAACAATATTTACGCTTTCAATAAATCAACCAACGCCTGCTCGTCAAGAATTTCAATACCGAGATCTTGTGCTTTCGTCAACTTAGAGCCAGCGGCTTCACCTGCAAACAGAATATCTGTTTTTTTAGACACACTACCCGTAACCTTAGCCCCTAACGCTTGCAGAGCCGCTTTCGCATCACTTCTATTTAATTGAGACAGTGAGCCAGTCAAAACCACCACTTTTCCAGCTAAGGGTTGAGGAACATCATTAGACAGTACTTCTATTTCCGGCCAATGAATACCTTGCCGAAGAAGATCAGCAACGACCTGTCGATTTTTTTCTTGCTTAAAAAAGTAAACAATATGATTAGCAACAATTTCACCAACATCTGAAACTTCGATGAGTTGTTCCAATGTTGCATCTTGTACTGCTGGTAAGGTTTTAAAATGTGCCGCTAAGTTCGCCGCCGTTGCTTCCCCAACCTCTCGTATTCCTAATGAATAGAGAAACTTAGCCAACGTGGTCTCTTTAGAAGCCTGTAAAGCATTGACAACATTTTGTGCCGACTTAGGTCCCATGCGTTCAAGAACGGTTAAAATTCCTGCTGAAAGTTTAAAAAGATCCGCTGGTGAGTCGACCATCTCTTTATCAACGAGCTGCTCAATGACCTTTACTCCTAGCCCGTCAACATCTAGCGCTTTACGAGAAACAAAGTGTTTTAGCGCTTCTTTACGCTGAGCCTGACAAACCAGCCCTCCGCTACAACGCGTAACGGCTTCTCCTTCGATTCTCTCTACTGTAGACCCACATACCGGACAAGTCGTTGGAAAAACTATTTCGCGAGCCTCATCCAGACGTCGATCTAAAACGACACTGGTAATTTGAGGTATTACATCTCCAGCTCGACGAATAATAACGGTATCACCGATCATAATTCCTAAACGTTCAATTTCGTCGGCATTGTGTAGCGTCGCATTACTGACCGTTACACCCCCGACAAATACTGGTTCTAATTTCGCGACCGGTGTAATAGCACCCGTTCGACCTACCTGAAACTCAACATCATTGAGTGTAGTTAGTTCTTCTTGAGCAGGAAACTTATAGGCAATTGCCCAACGGGGCGCTCTTGCTACGAAGCCTAATTGTTCTTGAATCTCAATATCGTCGACTTTGATCACAACACCGTCTATTTCATACGCAAGCTGTTCTCGGCGTTGCAATATATCTTCGTAATAGGCTTTAACCTCGCTGAGTGTCTCTAGTTGACTAGTCTCTGGACACATGGGTAAACCCCAGCCTTTAAGCTGTAAAAATCTCTCATAGTGGCTGTCAGCAAGTTCGATACCCTCTACAACACCCACGCTATAAGCATAGAAATTTAACGGTCTCTTAGCGGTGATACGAGAATCCAATTGCCTTAAACTTCCCGCTGCAGCATTTCTTGGGTTAACGAACGGTTTAGTGCCGAATTTAAGAGCGTCTTGGTTTAGCCTTTCAAAACCAGCTTTGGGCATAAATACTTCGCCACGAACTTCTATTCTAGTAGGCCACCCTTCTCCTTGGAGTATCAGCGGAATTGCAGCGATGGTTCGCACATTCTCAGTGATGTTTTCCCCTGTATTACCATCTCCTCTCGTTGCAGCCTGAACGAGTACGCCGTTCTCATATAGCAGACTGACCGCTAATCCATCTAATTTAGGCTCACAACAAAAAGTATTAATATCTTGACCTGTTACCCTATCGTCCATTCTTTTTTTAAACGCCTCGAGCTCGTCATCACTAAATGCATTATCGAGAGATAACATAGGGATTTCATGTTGAACTTGTGTAAAACCATCTAACGGTGCTCCACCAACGCGTTGACTAGGTGAGTCAATCGAAATTAATTCTGGGTGAGTAGCTTCAATTTCCAGAAGCTCCCTCATCAAGCGATCATATTCAGCATCTGGGACTTGAGGGGCATCCTCAACATAGTATTTTACGCCGTGATAATGCAGTTCTTGTTTAAGTTGATTGAGTCTTTCTTCGACCGACTGAGGCATGTTTTTTTCCTAATCCCGTTTTTAAATCTTAATACTACAAAAAAGGGTTCCAAACGGAACCCTATTTGTCACTACACTTCTTTTTGGGCTCTACGAGCCTTATAGGCTCTTATTTGATTGTGAAAACTTAAGAGCTTATCAGGCGTCATCAGATTACGTTGCTCATCGAGAACATTCCCACCTAAATCATCAGCGATCTGTTGGGCAGTTCTAAGCATCACTTTAAAGTTTTGATCTGCCTCACCGAAGCCAGGTAAAGTCATAAAAAATGAAATACCCTTAGTAGTAAATGTTGCAGGATCATCGTGTTTTAGTGTCCCTGGGTGCATCATATTAGCAACACTAAAAAGCACTTTACCTGTACCTGAAATATCATTATGACGATGGAAAATATCCATTTCACCATAAAGCAAACCATGTTGCTGCATACTATCAAATAGCTTTGTCCCAACAAAAGGAGCTTCACCGGCACAGTGAACATTAATAACGATAACTTGCATTTCGTCTTCTTGTTCACTCTCTTCTACTATTTCCGTAGAGCTATCCGCTTCTTCGATAGTAACATCAAGCTTTTGTTCTTCTTGCTCAATTTTTTCGATAAAAGGCTTTTTAGGTTTTAAGGTAATCGCATCATCACCATCGGTAAATATGACTTTTTCTTCCAATGGGTCATCAATATCATCGCGTAACATGACATGAGGAAACTCTTCATCCTCAGAGGTTTTATTTTTTCCTAGAAGATCATCTTCTATTTCTTCAGGGTCATCTACCCCTAACGGATCATGAGAAAAATGACGATCCACTCCAAATGCCGTTTCACTTTGATTTTTTAACACCACGTCAAAATCATCATCGGAAACCATTTGGGAAGTGTTTAGCCCATCATTAGCAATAACAGATTTTTCTGCGAATTTGCTTTTCCCTTCTTTTTTACTCGTCCAAAGCCCATGGAACAGAAGTGCTGCTATGGCTAGCGCACCAACTATAATGAGTACTAATCGCAATTCCTGCATTGTTCACTCTCTGCTATATTTGACGAAAAAATCAACATCAAATTGAATATCAATCGGTTAATAGGTCTACTTTACCAAAAGTGTATGAAGTTTTTGAATAAATTAATACGAGTAGTTACCTTTACCTTGTGACAACTACCACGCTTTTCTCATTTTGAAAGTTTCACAACCCATAGGTACAATACCTTTCTATCATTTCACAAAGAGAAATAAAAATGAAACAGAGTGGCTTTGGCTATTTTTTCCAAGGAATAAAACTAGCGCTAACTCCCGGGATCCGCCGATTTGTTATCTTTCCACTACTAGCTAATATCATTTTAGTTGGTAGCGCCCTATTTTATCTATTCTCTCATCTCAATGATTGGATAACCGGATGGATGTCATATATACCCGATTGGCTGTCATGGCTATCGTATCTATTGTGGCCAATACTAACAATTACTATCTTAGGTACATTTTCTTACTTATTTAGTACATTAGCGAATCTTATCGCGGCTCCTTTTAATGGCTTGCTATCCGAAAAAGTTGAAGAAAAGCTATGCGGAAAATTAGATAGCGACCAAAACCTTATAAGTATCATTAAAGATACACCACGCATTATTTCTCGTGAATTACAAAAAATCGCCTATTTTCTACCTAAAGCAGTGGGATTATTTATTTTGTTACTAATACCTGCATTGGGACAAACCGTAGGCCCTGTTCTTTGGTTTATCTTCTCTGCTTGGGTAATGGCTATTCAATACTGTGATTACCCTTTCGACAACCACAAGATACCATTTCATAAAATGCGTCAAGATCTTAAGCAGAATCAAGCAAAAGCTTATGGTTTTGGGTTTTGTGTTGCCTTCTTTACCGCTATTCCAATTTTGAACCTTATTGTAATGCCTATTGCAGTCTGTGGAGCAACGGCAATGTGGGTTGAAGAGTTTAAAGATAAGCACTAATTTTGTAAGCAAATCAAAATAATGCAAACGTTCATTAATAACATATAACTTTTAGGTCTTTTTCCTTTTTTTAATAGGGCTTATGATTCTAGACAACAACACAACATATGAAATCGCGTGTAGAAAAGGACAACTAAACATGAGCAAAATTTTCGAAGATAACTCACTAACTATTGGTCATACACCTCTTGTGCGCCTTAATAAGGTAAGTGGTGGAAAAGTTTTAGCAAAAATAGAATCTCGTAACCCAAGCTTCAGCGTTAAAGACCGTATTGGTGCAAACATGATTTGGGAAGCGGAAAAGTCAGGTAAATTGAAAGCCGGCGTTGAACTTGTAGAGCCTACAAGTGGTAATACAGGTATTGCTTTAGCATTTGTTGCTGCAGCGCGCGGATACAAACTGACATTGACTATGCCTGAGTCAATGAGCCTTGAGCGTCGTAAACTTCTAAAAGCTCTAGGTGCAAAATTAGAGCTAACTGAAGCTGCAAAAGGTATGAAAGGCGCGATAGCCAAAGCGGAAGAAATTGTCGCTAGTGACCCTGAAAAATACCTGTTGCTTCAACAATTCAATAACCCAGCTAACCCTGCGGTCCACGAACAAACTACTGGACCAGAGCTTTGGGATGCTACAGATGGTGGAATTGATGTCTTTATTGCTGGTGTTGGTACGGGCGGTACGATTACGGGGACATCGCGTTACCTAAAAAGCAAAGGCAAAGAAATTACTTCTGTTGCTGTGGAACCTGCAGAATCTCCAGTTATCGCTCAAGCATTAGCCGGTGATGATATCCAACCATCACCACACAAAATTCAAGGTATCGGTGCTGGATTCATCCCTGAAAACCTAGATTTGTCGCTACTTGATCGAGTTGAAGCTGTGACTTCCGATGAAGCGATTGCAATGGCTCGACGTTTGATGGAAGAAGAAGGCATCTTAGCGGGTATTTCTTCTGGTGCCGCTGTTGTTGCAGCGAACCGAATTGCCGCACTACCTGAATTTGAAGGCAAGACGATTGTAACCGTATTACCAAGTTCAGGTGAGCGTTACCTGAGCACTGCGCTATTTTCTGGGTTGTTTACAGAAAAAGAAAACGCACAATAATTTTGTAAAAAAAGTGTGTTCATATCAAATTTTCAGCTAAAAAAGCCCCTTTCTGGGGCTTTTTTATTGATCCTTATAAATCGTTTGGTACTATCGGGACAGGTTTTATTTTGCAGCTTGAAATAAAACAATAAACATAGAGAATTAAGAGATGAGATACAAAACTAGTACAAATGTCTCATCTAACTGGTAAATGGTTTCACATATGTCTTTTTTCTGCTCTATATTGCTAAAATTAGACTTATGACCGAGTTAAACTAGTACTTAAACAATAAATAAATCGATTGGGGTATATCACATGTATCAAAAACAAGTAGAAATCACTGCAGAAAACGGTCTTCACACTCGTCCAGCTGCTCAGTTTGTTAAAGAAGCTAAATCATTTGACGCAGACATCACTGTGACTTCTAACGGTAAAAGCGCAAGCGCTAAAAGCCTATTCAAGCTTCAAACGCTAGGTCTAGTTAAAGGTACTGTTGTTACTTTATCTGCTGAAGGCCCACAAGCTCAAGCGGCTGTAGATCACCTAGTAGCTCTTATGGATACACTTGAGTAATAGCTAACAATTCAAAAAAACAAAGCCATTTTGCTAACGCAAAATGGCTTTGTTGGACTTAGCGACAAATACTCTATCATTCATACGTAGTTATTAAATCTACTCTTTTACTGTTGACAAACTTAAGGTAAGGCTATGATTTCAGGCATTCTAGCATCTCCTGGTATTGCTTTTGGTAAAGCACTACTTCTTCAAGAAGATGAAATTGTTCTAAACACTCACTCAATTTCTGATGACCAAGTTGAAGCTCAAGTTAAGTGCTTTTACGAAGCGCGTGACAAATCTGCTCATCAACTGGGTATTATTAAACAAAAAGCTCTAGAAACATTTGGCGAAGAAAAAGAAGCAATCTTTGAAGGCCATATCATGTTACTTGAAGACGAAGAGTTGGAAGAAGAAATTTTAACTCTCGTTAGAGACGACAAGATGCATGCCGACAACGCTATCTATACCGTTATCGAAGAGCAAGCAACAGCACTAGAATCTTTAGATGATGAATATCTAAAAGAACGTGCAACAGATATCCGTGATATCGGTTCTCGTTTCGTTAAAAATGCACTTGGCATTAACATCGTATCCCTTAGTGATATTGATGAAGAAGTTATTCTTGTTGCTTACGATCTAACACCATCTGAAACCGCTCAAATTAACCTAGATTACGTTTTAGGTTTTGCATGTGACATCGGTGGTCGTACTTCTCACACCTCTATTATGGCTCGTTCTTTAGAACTTCCAGCTATCGTTGGTACTAACGATATTACGGCTAAAGTGAAGAATGGGGATACGTTGATTCTAGATGCAATCAACAACAAAATCATTGTGAACCCTTCTGAAGCAGAGCTTACTGAAGCGAAAAGTATTCGTGACAACTTCATTGCAGAAAAAGAAGAGCTAGCAAAATTAAAAGATTTACCTGCTATTACTACAGACGGTCACAGAGTTGAGGTTTGCGGTAACATCGGTACTGTTAAAGACTGTAATGGTATCCTGCGCAACGGTGGTGAAGGTGTTGGTCTATATCGTACAGAATTCCTATTTATGGATCGTACTTCTTTACCAACAGAAGAAGAACAATACCAAGCATACAAAGAAGTTGCTGAGTCAATGGAAGGTGAATCTGTCATTATCCGTACTATGGATATTGGTGGTGACAAAGATCTACCATATTTAGACCTACCTCAAGAGATGAATCCATTCCTTGGTTGGCGTGCAATTCGAATTAGTTTAGATCGCCGCGAGATTCTTCGTGATCAACTTCGCGGGATATTACGCGCTTCAGCACACGGTAAGCTTCGTATCATGTTCCCAATGATCATCTCTGTTGAAGAGATTCGCGAGCTTAAAAACGCAATCGAAGAATATAAAACAGAACTTCGTGCTGAAGACTTGGCATTTGATGAAGATATTGAAATCGGAGTTATGGTTGAAACACCAGCCGCTGCCGCTATTGCACATCATTTAGCGAAAGAAGTTTCCTTCTTTAGTATTGGTACTAACGACTTAACCCAGTATACTCTAGCTGTAGACCGTGGTAATGAACTGATTTCTCACCTATACAACCCACTATCACCTGCTGTATTAACTGTTATCAAGCAAGTGATTGATGCCTCTCATAAAGAAGGTAAGTGGACTGGTATGTGTGGTGAGTTGGCTGGTGACGAACGCGCAACTCTACTTCTTCTGGGTATGGGCCTAGACGAATTCAGTATGAGTGGTATCTCAATTCCTAGCGTTAAGAAAATAATCCGTGGTGCGGATTATGCAGAAGTAAAAGCTATGGCTGATGAAGCTTTAGAAATGGCTACTGCAGCAGAAATTGAAGCTCATGTTGAAAAATTTATCGCAGAAAAATCCATCTGCTAATATAATTCAATAGAATAGAATAAAATTAAACGTTTAGGAGCACGACATGGGTCTGTTTGACAAGCTTAAGAAGCTAGTATCTGATGATAGCGCTGATGCGGGGGCAATCGAAATCATCGCACCAATATCTGGTGAAATAATCAACATTGAAGATGTGCCAGATGTTGTTTTTGCAGAAAAAATTGTTGGTGATGGTATCGCTATCAAACCTTCTGGTGACAAGATGGTAGCTCCAGTAAACGGAACTATTGGCAAAATATTTGAAACTAACCACGCTTTCTCTATTGAATCGGATGACGGTGTTGAGCTGTTCGTTCACTTCGGTATCGATACTGTTGAGCTGAAAGGTCAAGGCTTCACACGTATCGCTGAAGAAGGTCAAGCGGTAAAAGTTGGTGATACTGTAATTGAATTTGATCTTGCTTTCTTAGAAGAAAATGCAAAATCAACTTTAACGCCAGTGGTTATTTCTAACATGGACGAAATCAAAGAGCTTAATAAGCTTTCTGGTTCAGTTACTGTTGGTGAAAACCCTGTTCTACGTGTAACGAAGTAATCAATTCGTTTTAACGTTTGGAAAATTAGAAACCGTTGATGTTTACATCAGCGGTTTTTTTATACCTATTATAAAGTACGAGTAGTTTCCTTCTATCAATCTCCAAAACAACAAAACCCAGCCATAAAGGCTGGGTTTATATTATTCAGCTAGGTAGCTGTCTGTATTAACCTAGAAGGCTAAGTGCTGTATTCGGCGCTTGCTTCGCTTGTGCAAGTACTGATGTAGACGCCTGCTGTAGGATTTGAGACTTAGTCATCGCTGTTGTTTCTTTCGCGAAATCTGTATCCTTGATGCGGCTGTTAGACGCATTTACATTCTCGTTAATGTTATCTAAGTTATTGATTGCGTGGTCGAAACGATTCTGGAATGCACCAAGTTCACTTCGGTGACTATCAACATATTTCATCGCTGCATCAACAACCGATACGGCTTCTTGTGCTCCACCTACTGACGTTACGTCGATAGTATCTACCGTAACCGCTGTCGCTGGCCCCATTCCAAGCTCGCCTGCTAGGCTGCCACTAAAGGCCACTTCGCCATCAACACTATTGTTGCCTGCAAATATCTGTAAACGGCCTTCTTCATCTACTGAAGCACTAACATCGCTTTGTTGACCATTGATGTAAGTCGCTAACTCTTCTATGTCATCACCCGCTTTAGCGTTAATAACATACTCTTGTGCGTCACCAAACTTGTCTGTCAAGCTGATGGTCATACTTGCGTCTTGAGCAACGGACCAGTCTTTACCTTGTCCATTTTCCGCTTTGTAAGCATTACCACCCATCATCGCGTTATCTGAGCGCATATTTTTCAGGTCAAGCATCACCGCTTCACCGCTATCTGCACCGATTTGGAATGATTTCGTACCGTGTGTGCCGTTAAGCAGTTTGTTACCACCAAAAGAGGTTGTTTCCGCTATTCGGTTTAATTCATCGTTAAGTGCCGTTACTTCTTCTTGAATCGCAACACGCTCTTGTTTTGAGTTAGAGCCATTCGCTGATTGTAGTGACAAGTCACGTACACGTTGAAGAATATTCGACGTTTCTTTCATTGCGCCTTCAGCAGTTTGGGCAATCGAAATACCATCATTTGCATTTCGTACTGCTACGTCTAAGCCACGGCTTTGTGCATTCAAACGATTCGAGATTTGTAGACCTGCTGCATCGTCTTTTGCGTTGTTGATTTTAAAGCCAGAAGATAGGCGTTCCATTGAGCTGTTTAGGTCGCTCGCTGCGCTAGACAAATGACGTTGTGCTGTCATTGCTGCTACGTTTGTATTTACATTAACTGCCATGGTGATTCTCCAATTGATTTTTCGTTAAAGCGGTTTTCGACGTCTCGAAAAACCAAGTAGTTCTCTCAAAGTTACTTTTTATAACGGCCTAGATTGAGGAATCTTTAGAAGAAATTTAAGTTAATTTTAAAAAAGATGTCTTGAAGGATAAAATCGTGAAGTGATTAAAAAAATAGCAAATAAAAACTAAAGTTATCGATAAGCTAGCCGAGCCTAACGAGCAGTATTACCCAAGCAGAGTCAATGCTAGATTCGGTGCTTGTTTGGCTTGTGCCAGAACAGTTGTACTTACTTGCTGAAGAATTTGTTGCTTAATCATTTCAGTGGTTTCTTTAGCAAAGTCCGTGTCTTTTATTCTACTCTTTGAACTGGCGAGATTTTCATGAATATTTTCTAGGTTATTTATCGCATGACCAAACCTATTTTGAAAAGCGCCTAACTCAGAGCGATGGCTATCGACGAACTTCATGGCACTATCTATCACAGCAACGGCTCGTTGCGAACCACCAACAGTAGTGAGATCTAAATCATTCACCGTCTCAACCACAGGATTAGACATATCAAGTTCATTAGCTAGGTTACCACCAAAGCTAATTTGACCTCCCGCTTTACTGCCTGCCATGTATATCTGTAGCTGACCATCTTCGTTCACTGAAGCTGACACTGCGTCAGTCTGTCCATTAATATAAGTGGCAAGCTCTTCTATATCATCACCATGTTTGGCATTAATATGGATAGTCTCATCTTGACCATGATTATTAGTATATTGCATCACTAAATGATTCTGACCTGATTTAACCTGCCACTCTTTATCAGCCATTCCGTTGGCAATATAACTAAGGCCGCCCATATTTTTGGTATCTGACCTCATGCTTTTTATATTTACTTGAACAGCTTCACCAGAGGATGCACCTATTTGAAACGATGCACTGGCAAAATTGCCATTTAATAACTTTCTTCCTCCAAAAGAGGTTGTTTCAGCAATACGATTCAACTCATCATTTAATGCCGTCATCTCTTCTTGTATCGCAACACGTTCTGATTGGCTATTCGATCCGTTAGAAGACTGAAGAGACAGATCTCTCATACGTTGCAATAAGTTAGTGGTCTCTTTCATCGCACCTTCTGCCGTTTGCATAATGGAAATACCATCGTTTGCATTACGGACAGCGACATCTAAGCCACGCATTTGAGATTCAAGGCGATTAGATATTTGTAAACCAGCGGCATCATCTTTAGCACTATTAATTCGATTTCCTGAAGACAAACGTTCTAGAGACTGATTCAACATGTTTGTTGACAGACTTAGATTCTTTTGTGCGATCAATGCGGAAACATTAGTATTAACGGTGACAGCCATAACGCCTTCTTAAATGAGGAATTCAGGCTAGTATCGGCTGTGCAGAAAAAAACTTTAGGGAAAAGTTAGAGGTGTGCGGTAAAGATATAAGTCATTATATCTCAAATACCAAAACCCTAATGGAAGGCTGTTTTACACTCACAATTCCTACTTTCAATAGGCGTTATGAGTGTAAATATATAAGTAACCTACACTTAGAACTCTATTGCTTGTAGCATTTCGCTTGATGGCGCAAAGAAATAAGCGCCAGTAACGGCGCTAGTGAAACGCAACATTTGATCACTTTTACCATCGGTAACACCATACATACTCTCAAGCATTACCTTAATGTTATGTAATGTACTGCAATAGGAGAGGAATAATAGTCCATGGTCACCACTAACAGAGCCATACGGTAAACTGTGTCGAACAATTTTCAGCCCTACACCTTTTTCTTTTATATCCACTCGCCCAACATGCGAAGCCGCAGGAACATCATCAAGCTCAATGGAATCGACCTTTGTACGACCAATCACTTTCTCTTGAGCTGAGACAGACAACCTGTTCCATGCTGGTAAGTTATGAATAAAGCGTTGCGCCATGACATAACTGCCACCAGCAAAAGCCCCTTCTGGAATAATCGCAACTTCCCTTCTTTCATCGCCTTCAGGGTTTTCAGTTCCATCTATAAAGTCTGTCATATCACGGGCATCCATAAAACGATAGCCGTATGTTTCATCTATGATTTCTACATATTCCGCAATTTCCGACATAACTTTACGAAGTAGATAAAAATGCAAATCATGACGATTCGAGTGACAGTGAATAAGTACGTCAACATCTGTTGCTGGTGCAACAATTTCACCCTCTCCTAACGGTGTAAAATGAATTAACTCTTCTGGCATAGGTTGATTCGTTTTACTCCAAAACGACTTACTGAATGCAATAGAAGAAGTTAAATCAGCATTAGGCTGGCTTTCATTAAGTTCTTCTACCAAAGTAGGTATCGCTTTAAGTTGCTGTATCACTTTTTGAGGTTGTGAATTCACCTTAATCTGAATATAGAGTGCAAATGGACCTGCTTCAGGCACGATAGCAGATTGATAATTTGCCATAACATTTCTCCAAAATTTTATCTAAATAACTATTTTTTATTCTATTCTATCCAACCGATAAAAATAACCATCTCAATCAGATAAGTAACTACTATTTTTTAACTTAACAACGGCGAGCGAAAGCAGTCTCGAACTCTTCGGCTTCTCAATATATAAAGCATTAACCAAATCAGGCTTAACAGTGTCACTGCATTTGGCCAACTAAATTGGCTGTTTTCCAGATAAATTTGATAAAGCACCAATAATATCTGAACTGATATCGTTATTAACGTAGCTAATTTACCATAGGAAACGACCATACATATTCGTTTTCTATCGTGCTTTCTAAGGCTAAGTAACCAGATAAGAAGCAATGCAGGAAAACCAGCAATTAAACCGAGGTATAACGAGGAATGAACTGGGTAGATTATTTCTAGGAGTTTAGCGCCCATATCCCTGCTAGCTCCAGCCACGATAAAGATAATCCAAGCTTTTGCTAAAAATAGCCAACCAGCCAACAGTAATTTAGGTGCTTTCAGAAAGCCATCGTTATTGTACTCTTCAATTAAATAACGCACTTATCACTATATACATCAATTTATTTATCTACGAGGATATATCATATAACCTATGTTGGTTAATCATTTTCTGTAAGAATTTTTATGGCTACGAGTAAAAAACAGGTCTCACCTGAATCACAAGCTGAAGCAATGAAAATTGCCAAAGCAACACAAAAACCAGCACAAACTAAAGAGCAAACTAAATTGATTGCTCAGGGTATTGAAAAAGGCATTGCTTTATACAAAAAGCAGCAAAAGAAAAAAACCGTCAAGCTGACCGAGCAAGGAAGAAGTCTCAAAAAGAAAAACAAGCGGTGCTCAATAACCTTGACGAAACATCAGCTAACCAAGAAGTGATCGAGCCATCCAAAAAAAGTAACGCAATGGCACCATGGCTACTATTGGTATTAAGTTGGATTGCATTTATCGCTTATTTATCTTTAAGTTAGGATCGACAATGATAAAGTGGATATCTTTAATTTGCGTTAGCTTCCTGATCGGATGCTCGGCTCCTACTAAAATCCTAATCCCTGAAGCTTCGGCCGTACATATCCGTACAGATAGTGTTTATCGCTTTGAGTATTGTGAATGGAAAGGAGAAGTTACGGGTAATGAGGGGCACTGGTATAATTACCTTTTCTTTGCTAATGACACCATGATCAGAGGTGCACTAAACGAGCTTAAAAGCAATGCCCATAACATAGGAGCAAATACTGTTTTTTTACTTAGTCCTATCGATTTTGCCACATCAGTCACTTTCGTAGGTACAGCTTACCAATGTAATTATCCCGATAAAAACGTGCCTCTTTCTGTGAATACAGTACCAAGCTATAAGCTATAAACAAAAAACGCTACATTATTTCTGTAGCGTTTTTCATGCTCTAGGTTACTCGGTAATGGTGGTGCTTAATGAAAACCAAGTGTAGACGCTATTTCACCTTTTCGTTCGAGGACCCACTGACTATCAAAAGGTCCCCAATCAGATAACTGATAGTAGCCATCATTGTGTCTTCGCCCATCTTGAACAAACATCAACTCAATCCCTATTCCAGGCAATGCTTTTAGTACATCCTGAATAGTTCTACGGGGCCAACCGGTCTTTTCGATCAATTTAGGCACGTTGGGCCTATCTAAATTTTCTACTAAAAGCGCTAAATACAGTCTTCTCGCAAAAACAGGACTCAATTCCATCGATATCTCCATTACTACTTTATTTCGAGGGCCATTGATTTCAAGAAATAAAATCTACAGCAGAGTCATTATTTCTTTTTCCCTACGATTGTTTTTGCGTTTGATCAAGAAGTGCCCACTCTTAATCCCCTTTAGTGATAATTGTGCATTAGATTACATTTAATTGTTATTTTGTCTGATAGGCATGTTCCTGATAGGATTCACGCTCAGGTAACATTAGAAGGAATAGAGATGAGTATTACCATGTACGGTATCCCGAACTGCGACACAATTAAAAAAGCCAAAAAATGGCTACAAGAAGCAGACATTAGTTTTGATTTTCATGACTATCGTAAACAAGGCGTGGATAACCACCTAGTAGCCAGTTTTTGCCAACAACTCGGTTGGGAGCATGTTCTTAATAAACGCGGTACAACTTATCGCCAACTCACTCAAGAACAAAAAGACAGCTTAGATGAACACTCGGTTATTCCTCTGTTAGTCGAACATCCTGCCATGATTAAACGCCCTATACTTAAAGTAAACGAGCAGCTATATATTGGCTTTAAAGCCCCACAATATTCAGATATTTTTAAATAAAAGGATTTATCCAAAATGAATGACAGCCCAGTTTTGGCGTTAGCAAAAGATTTAATCAGCCGACAGTCCGTCACTCCGGAAGATGCAGGATGTCAGGTGGTAATGATAGACCGCCTGAAAGCGTTAGGATTTGATATTGAAGTTATGGTCTTTGACGATACTACCAATTTTTGGGCTCGTCGTGGCACCGAAGCACCTTTGTTTGCCTTTGCAGGCCATACAGACGTAGTTCCTTCCGGTCCATTAGACCAATGGCATACACCACCATTTGAACCAACGATCATTGATGACCATTTACATGGCCGTGGCGCTGCCGATATGAAAGGGTCTTTAGCCTGTATGATCGTTGCTGTGGAGCGTTTTATTGCTCTAAATCCAGACCATAAAGGATCAATCGGATTTCTAATTACTTCCGATGAAGAAGGGCCTTTCATTAACGGTACCGTCAAAGTAATAGAAACGTTAATGGCTCGCGGTGAAAACATTGATATGTGCATCGTTGGTGAACCATCGAGTACTCATTTTACCGGTGATATTATTAAAAATGGCCGTCGTGGCTCTATTACAGGGGATATCAAAATAAAAGGTATCCAAGGGCATGTTGCGTATCCGCATTTAGCAAGTAACCCTATCCATCAGGCTCTCCCGGCACTATCCGAATTAGTCACAACAAAATGGGACGATGGGAATGAATACTTCCCACCTACTAGTTTCCAAATTCCAAACCTTCATGCGGGAACTGGAGCGTCGAATGTCATTCCAGGTGAATTCAATGTGCAATTTAATATGCGCTTTAGTACTGAACTCAATAACGACGAAATAAAACGTCGAGTACTCTCAACACTTGATTCTTATGGGTTAGACTATGATATAGATTGGACGCTTAATGGTGACCCGTTTTTAACTGATCATGGCGCGTTATTAGAAGCTGTTGTCGAGGCTGTTGAAGAGATCAATCATATTAAACCACAGCTTCTTACTACTGGGGGTACATCAGATGGGCGCTTTATTGCCCGCATGGATTGTCAGGTTATTGAACTAGGCCCTGTAAACGCCACTATTCACAAAGTAAACGAGTGTGTGAATATTGCAGATCTTGAAAAGCTAACTGACATGTACGAAAAAACGATTCAAAAACTATTGGTAAAATAATACTCACTTTTGGTACACCTTTAATACTAAGTAATCACATGAATCAGCAGCAATTAACAGGGTTAACAGAGTCTCACCTAAAGATGGTCAAAACTAAATTTCAATCTATTAAGGTTAACCATTTAATAGAGACCGATATAAGCCGTCTTGTTAATGCTGCAGAACGTGATGGTTTTCAGTTAGAGGTAGCGAGTGGCTTTCGAGATTTTCATCGACAAAAGCTGATTTGGGACAAAAAATTCTCAGGTCAGCTAGCTATTTTAGATGCTGATAGCCAGCCAATCGAGTTTGATAAGCTAACAAAACAACAACGTCTATTTGCGATCCTTCGCTGGTCTGCTCTACCTGGCGCTAGTCGTCATCATTGGGGAACGGATTTCGACGTCTATGCTAAAAACTTACTCCCTAGCGGATGCCAATTAAAACTGGAACCATGGGAATATTTAGAAGGTCACCAAGCTCCTTTTTATCACTGGTTAAAGAATAATATTTCGTTCTTTGGTTTTTTCTTCCCATACAAAATAGATTTAGGTGGTGTTGCTCCGGAGCCTTGGCATATAAGTCATCGTGAAAGCAGTGAGCAACTCTTAGGTCAGTTATCAAAATCCTTAATCTTAGACACGATTTCGCAACAGGGTTTATTGGGTTTACCTTACATTGAGGTTAACTTGGATACGATTTTCTCTCGGTACATTACTAATATATGCAAGGATAAATGACATGATTGATTTTCTTCTAAACCCTTGGGTAATTAGTATTATTATCCTCAGTGTCGTTATAGGCAATATCGCAGCCCTTAAGTACACTGCCAATATGAAATTTGGTCAAACAAACAAGAAACAAAGCGATTTAGATAGACTGAATCAACTAGACAAAGAACGCCAAGAACAACAAAAAAAGGACACCAAATAGTGTCCTTTTTGCTTGACTATAATTGGGGCTAATACTCTTTAGCTATTACTGCTGCAAAAGCAGGAACAATCGATTCAAGCACTTCAGCCGTTACAGGTTTACCTGTGCTATCTGTAATGTTGATCGACGTTCGGTTCCCCATATCACCTAAAAGGAAGGTGTACGTTTTACTTTCGAGAGAAAGTGGTTTTGTACCTATAGATGTCCAAAACTCATCGTCGGGTTCTGAGTATTTCGCCTTTAACAATCCTTGAGATTGATTGCGCTCTTCAAGTTGGAAGCCGAGTTTCGGTAAAACGGTAGTCAACCTCTGCCAAAAGGCGTTATATGGAGCACGCGCAATAATAACAGGTAACCCACTTCTATCTTTACCCATACTGATAGGAATCTGCTTAACAAGTTGAAGTGCTTTTCGATCAGCTTCTGCTCGTAGCCTTTGATCGTAGGTAGAAGTAATCACGTTAGTCATAAACGTGTTATACCTTTCTTTATTGGTTCGGCTAACAACTTTAGCAATACCGTTCTCTTTCCAGTCAATTAAACTGACTTGAAAACCATATCTATTGTTGGCTTCTATGCGCTCAAAAAGATAACGGGCTTCAATTAGATTCTCTTCATCTTCTGATTCCCAAGAAATCCAATCAGATTCAAGACGTGTTTCGCTATCAACTCTTAGCTTTATATTCCGTTCAACAATCATGTCATTGACAGATTCCCATACGTTGTCCACTTCATCTTCTCGAAGAAGCCAAATTGATACAACGCCATCTTTCACTTCAGAACGGGCACCAGGGATCAATTCTAATATCTGTTGAGGTGGACGAATATCGACATCAGGGCCAATATTTCCATCATAATCTCCTACAGGAATATCATAATTTGGATAAAATTCACCTTTCGCCCCCTCCTGAACAGTCCAACTTTCAAAAGGAACGGTTTCAAGGTATTCGAAATCGTCTTTAGCTTGACGTCTTTGCTCTGGGCTACCTGAACATGCACTTAAAACAAGAACAGCCAGTGAACTAATCACTAGCTGATGAGAAAACTTCATTAGCACTCCTAATAAAATTCGAGACAAAGCAATTTTATCTCGAATTTATTTTCTAACTTATAGTATTCCAGCGTCACTTAACGCTTGCTTCACAACCGGTTGTGCTTCTTCAGAAAGCACCGTTAAAGGCAAACGCATACCGCCATCATCAATGAGACCCATTTGATGGACCGCCCATTTGACTGGAATTGGGTTAGCTTCAACAAATAAATTTTTATGTAGTGATGTTAAGCGCTTATCTATCTCAGCCGCTTCTTCGTACTTACCTTCTTTCATAAGATCAAATAGATCAGCCATAGGTTTTGCAGCTACATTATTACTAACTGAAATTACACCTTGTCCACCTAATCGTACAAATTCTAGCCCCGTAGCATCATCACCACTTAGTAAGACGAACTCTTCGCCACAAAGTTCACGATGAATTGCAACTCTTTCTAAATCTCCTGTTGCATCTTTAAGTGCAACGATATTTTCCAGCTTAGATAAACGTGCAACTGTTTCTGGCAATAAATCAACCGCAGTACGACCTGGTACATTATAGAGAATGATTGGAACTTCGCTTACATCATTAATCGCTTTGTAATGCTGATATAAACCTTCTTGCGTCGGTTTATTGTAATAAGGGGTAACACTGAGAACGCCAACAATACCCGAGTTATTAAGTAAACGACTAAATGTCATCGCTTCATGGGTGGCATTAGCCCCAGTACCCGCAATGACAGGAATTCGACCATCTGCACACTCGACGATTTTATTAACAACCTTAACATGCTCTTCGATAGTTAGCGTCGCTGACTCACCCGTTGTTCCAACAGCGACAATGCCATCAGTACCTGATTCTACATGGAAATCGACCAATTTTTTTAGGCCATCGTAGTCTACTTCACCATCTTTTTTGAATGGGGTAACTAACGCAACAATACTTCCTGAAAACATGTCTATCTCCCTTTAATTTCACTACTTGCATAGTAATGCATGAAACTTAGATAACACAAGGGATTAAAGTGTGATGTTTTACACTAAATGATGGAATAATTGCACATTTATCCCTTAAACCGACTTGTGGCTGAAAACTCGTTTGTTATTTACCCCAATACCAACTGTGCTAGTATTTGGAGATAATACTTAAAAAGTTAAATAATTATGTCTCAACATTTAGTCATCACAGCGGTAGGGTCAGACCGACCAGGGATATGTAATCAAGTCGTTCACCTTGTTACTCAATCAGGATGTAACATAGTGGATAGCAGGATCGCACTATTTGGCAACGAATTTACGTTGTTAATGTTAGCGGCTGGTAGCGCAAGTCAAATAACCCGAGTAGAAACAACTCTTCCTGTTCTTGGTCAAGAACACGGTTTAATCACCATGATGAAAAGAACATCGCCTCATCAAGAACTACCACACAGCTATACTATTGAAGTTTTTATCGAATCTGATGACAAAAAAGGTTTAACAGAGCAATTCACTCAGTTTTTTGCAGACCGAAGCATTGGCCTAGCTTCTTTAAGTGCTAAAACCATAGATAAAGCCAAAGTAAGCAGTGATAACAATCTTTTTCAAATTGCAATTACTGCAACAGTTGAGGCGGAATATAACTTAATGCAATTACAAGAAGAGTTTAATCAACTTTGCACAACTTTATCCGTGCAAGGCTCTCTAAATTTCATAAAAAACAGTCAATAAAGGAAGTCTGAAATGGAAACATTAACTGCTGGAACTCCAGCTCCTAATGTCACTTTGCTCGACCAAGACGGAAACAAGGTATCAATCTCTGATTTCAAGGGAAAAAAATACTTTTCTACTTTTATCCAAAAGCAATGACACCGGGATGTACAGTCCAAGCTCAAGGCCTGAGAGACATTAAAAAACAACTGGATGACCACAATGTTGTTGTCCTAGGCGTTAGTATTGATCCTGTTAAACGGTTAGGTAAGTTTATAGAACGAGATGAACTAAACTTCACGCTTCTTTCTGATGAGGATCACTCTGCTGCGGAGCAATTTGGTGTTTGGGGCGAAAAGAAGTTTATGGGCAAAATCTACGATGGCCTACATCGAATATCATTTTTGATTGACGAAAATGGTGTTATTGAGCAGGTATTCAACAAGTTTAAAACCAAAACCCATCACGAGGTCGTTCTGGACTACCTTAATAAATAGTATCGGTATTTAATAAAAAATGTCGATAACAACGTCGTCATTCCCACAACCGTGTGGGGATGACGAATTTTTTACTCGTCAATCGTTAGCGCTTCAGAGGTTTCTTGGTTCTTTATCGCATTCCATACAGCTTTGACTAAAGTCGCGAGAGGAATGGCAAAAAACACCCCCAGAACCCCCACATACCACCAAAGACCAGTACCGCACATATAATGGCGACAGGGTGTAGATTGACTGCCTCAGAAAACAAAACTGGTACCAACAAATTTCCGTCTAATGCTTGAATAATGCCGTAAGCACCGAGTAACCAATAGAATTCAGGTGATACACCCCACTGGAAAAGGCCTACAATCGCAACAGGTACCGTCACGGCAGCGGCTCCAATGTATGGAATAAGAACCGAAAGACCGACAGCCACACCAAGTAAGGCCGAGTATCTTAAATCCAGTAAAACGAAGGTAATATAACTAGAAGAACCAACTATAAGAATTTCGACCACTTTACCGCGAATATAATTGGCTATCTGCAGGTTCATTTCCTGCCAAACTTTCGTTGCTAAACGACGATTTTGAGGCAATAAACCACTCAAAATAGACAACATCTCTTCTTTGTCTTTCAATAAGAAGAAAATCAATAATGGGACAAGAATCATATAAACCGCAAGCGCAGCAATGTTTATCAGGGATGCTAAAGAGCCTTTTACGACTGTTTCTCCTAACCCTAACACCTTACTTTTTGTATTTTCTAGGACCGATTCCACAATCTGTAAGTTGGCAAGTTCTGGATATTGCTCAGGTATCGTTTTCAAAAACTCTTGGAAGCCATTATACATTGTCGGTATATCATTAATCAGATTGCCTACCTGATTCCAAATGGTTGGAACTAAGCCGAAAACAGCTAATATCATAAAACCAACAAAAATAATCAACACCACTGCAACTGAAATCCCCCTAGGAAGACCGATGCGAACCAATTGGCTCACAGGCCACTCTAATAAGTACGCGAGTACAATAGCCACGAGTAAAGGGGCGAGCAAATGCCCGAAGAAATAGATGGTAATAAATCCAACGAGCAAAATGGCAACCAAGCTCGCCGCATGTGGATCTGAAAAACGTCGTTTATACCAACGACTAACCATATCAAACATCTAATAAACTTCTCTTAGTTATTAACTACCAACAAATAATGGTCTGGTGTCTCTTCAATATGCACTAAAACATGCTGCATTTGAAAGAAACGAACAATATCATTTTTAGAACTTAAATCACGAATCTGAATAATAAGCTTCCTATCAATTGAATTGCGGTACTCCCTTTTAGCTCTCAATAGTGCCATAGGGCAACGTTCTTCACGTAAATCAAGAATATAGGGTTTCATTCTGTCGTTGGATGCTTATTATAAAGGGAATATTGTAAAGGGTTTTGATTAAAAGGGCTTCTCTTTTCAACTCAACTTTTAATATAGAAATAATCAATAGGTAATTAACGCGCTTTATTTAACTATATTTGCTAAAACAAAGGCGAACCAAGGCAGTTTTTCGCTGTCTTAACTCGAAACGATCTCGGAGTTCATCTAATAACAATGTTAAAAAAAACACGGTCCTTAATCGCTTTAGTTATAGCTACATCACTGTCTCAGCCTGCTATAGCCAATAACAACGAGTTACCAGATATAGGCACCGCAGCAGCGGGCACGCTCACAATCGATCAAGAATTGATTTACGGTGACGCCTACATGCGGATGCTGCGTGCCAGTAGCCCTATTATCAACGATCCTGTGTTAAATGAATATATTACTAACCTTGGTCATAAACTCGTTGCCAATTCTGAAGATGTGAAAACCCCATTTCGATTTTTTATGATTCGAGATCGAAACATTAACGCATTTGCGTTTTTTGGTGGGTATGTAGCATTACATTCTGGTCTATTTTTGCATGCAAGCAGTGAAAGTGAACTCGCCTCCGTAATGGCTCACGAGATTGCCCACGTAACGCAACGCCACTTAGCGAGAAGCATGGAGGAGCAAGCTCGACGAACTCCTGCAACTATCGCAGCCCTCGCAGGTTCATTATTGCTTGCTATCGCCTCTCCAGAGGCAGGTATAGCTGCTCTGGCAGCCACCAATGCTGGCAGCATGCAAAGTCAAATCAACTACACTCGAAGTAACGAAAAAGAAGCCGACCGATTCGGTATTAATACATTAGCCAAAGCAGGCTTTGATGTTTATGCCATGCCAACATTTTTCGGTCGTTTAGCCGATGAATACCGTTATGCCAGCACACCACCAGCCATGCTGCTTACTCACCCATTACCACAAGATCGTATTACAGATTCAAGAGCAAGAGCCCAGAAATATGCCCCTATGAAACTGGGTCCATCATTAGAATACCATTTAGCGAAAGCAAGAATTGTCGCTCGATATGCCAACATAGAGTCATCAGCTTCACTCGATTGGTTTGAAAGAAGATTAAAGAAAAACAACGCGACATTAGAACCAACATATAAATATGGTCAAGCTTTGGTTTACCTCGATACCAAAAAACTAGAAGAAGCAGAACCTATTTTAACTGCCTTACTCAAGAAAGATGCTTTAAACGAATTCTATCTTGATGCACTATCTGATTTATACATCTATCAACAAAATCCCAAAAAGTCAGTGCAGATGCTAGAAAACGCATTAAGTAAAAAGCCGAATAACCCGGTGCTGATAATTAACTATGCTAACGCACTGATTGAAAGCGATGACAATCAAAAAGCAGTAAGTATATTGCAAAAATACACACATGAACGTCCTACGGATATGAACGGTTGGCAACTTCTTGCAGATGCTTACGGAAAAACAGGAAAAACAGACGAAAATATAGCTGCTCTTGGCGAAATTTTTGCGCTTAGGGGCAATTGGAACAAAGCGCTGCAAAATTTCACTCAGGCAAGTCAACTTGCAGATCTAGGTAGCTTAGAGCAAGCGAGATTTGATGCTAGAATCGATCAACTTATGGTTGAACGCGATCGATTTTTATCATTACAATAATTATATAAAAACAAGGAGAAACCCAATGACAGTCGTGATTTATCACAACCCAAGGTGTTCAAAAAGCAGACAAACCCTACAACTTTTAGAAGAGAATGGAATTACACCTGAGGTGGTGACCTATCTAGAAAACCCTCCTTCGGTTGATACGCTAAAAACACTTTATTCACAACTCGAGCTTACCAGTGTACGCGGAATGATGAGGACAAAAGAGAGCGTCTATAAGGATCTCAATCTAGCGGACGATAGCTTATCCAATGACCAATTATTTCAGGCCATGGTGGAAAATCCAAAACTGATTGAACGCCCGATTGTTGTTGCGAACGGAAAAGCAAAACATGGTCGTCCACCCGAGCAAGTCTTAGAGTTAGTTTAGAGAGCACGCAATGGAAGAAAAGCAGGTTCTACCTAAAACCCAACAATACCGTTACCTAGCTCTAACTGGGTACCTTTCACTTTTAAGTTGGGTAGCACTATGGCAGATATTTATTTCTCCACACCCTCACATTAACCCTTTCACTGCCGCTATTGGCTGGTGTATACCTCTATTATTCCCGTTGAGAGGCATATTATCGGGTAAAGCTTATACCCACGCATGGGCAAACTTTGTTTTGATGCTCTATTTTTTGCATGCGCTCACCATCTTATATGTAGATCAAGGCGAAAGATGGCTTGCAGCGGTCGAATTAATATTGGCTTGCAGTGCATTTGTAGGGAACGTACTTTATGCAAGGCATCGAGGAAGAGAGTTAGGCCTAAAGTTACCTAGGTTGTCGGAAGTAGAAAAAAAGAAAAAGAGAAATTTGGTAAAAAATAAGTTAACAAAATCAAAAAAGGCCCCATTGAAGTTAATCAATTAAGGGGCCTTTTTGTTCGGCTATTTTACCCACTCAAAAACCAACGAATTTACTTCTAACATAGGCTCTTGCTCAACCGTGTTGATGACTTCTTCTATCGCTTGAGGAAAAGTATTGGCATTGTCTTGAACTGTCGTCTCTTCTGATGGGATTATTGCCGTAGTACTTTCAACTAGCTCAGCACTCTCGACTAACTCTGTACCATCCACCGTCACATTGAGCTCTGGAGTTATACTATTTTCATCTAATGTTGGAGCAATAAGCTCGTCCACTTCAAATTTTGTAACGTGTTGGCTTTGGATTACTTCTGTTTCAAAATCTATTTCAGAGCCAAGTAAGTGTATGTTAAATGTCACTTCGTTGCCGACTATTTTTTCAACGTCGACACCCGCAACTGAATTCAATTTTTGTAGAATGTTTTCTAATGCGAAAAAGCTTTGAGCAGACTCAACTTCAATAAACTTTGCGGTAATTGTATTTTCTGATACACCACTCGACTTTATGGCACTCTTACGCGCATAGTAATTACTTACTTCATCTATAACTACTTCTAGAGCTTTAAGAGTATCGCCCGTTGCTTCACCTACAACTGGTTCACGTTTAGAGTCCACTATGAATTCAGGTTTTTCATCATACAACGTCCAACGTACATAGCTGCCATTCGCTGCCTTTTGCACCCTAATAACAAGTACTGCATCTGAAGAATAACGCACACTTGCTTTGCTTATCGGTGACGTAAAGCCGCCCCATAAATCAGGACCAGATATACTCGTAACATCTTCGATATCACCAACAGGAATCGTGATCGGCAAACCACGTAAATCTGAAAATATTTTAATTTGATTTAGAGCGCTGCTATCTGTGTAATCCCACAATATTTCGCGGCCATATTGCCCTTCTTGAATCACCCAAACAACTAAGTTTGATCTAATGTCAGACCAATACGGAAGCTCCGCTTGTCCTAACAAAGACTGAATTTGAGGTGGGTTAAAAACCATTTTTATACTTTTCTGACCTAATTGCTCTCCATAAGAGATCTGAGAAAGATAATTACCGCTTCTATTAAGCACTTTTTTAATCACGGGGCTATTTATGGCGTTCTTATCACCAGATGCCCGAACAATGACTTGCTTCAAACCTTCTGCTTTTGCGAGTTTTTCAGCATCAGCTTTACTCTCATCTAAAACTACTTCTGAACTGAACACATCAACCTTTACTGATGCATGAAGAGGTAAAGAGAGTATTCCTATGAACAAAACAACTAAATAGCGCATGCTGACCCTAAATTAAATGAGTAGTGAATAAATGAAGTTAAGCCGCTCTAGTATAACGAGAAAGACGAACACTACCAAGTTAACTCACGAGAACCTTGTTTGGCTCAATTTCAACGGCTATTTATTACAGGGGTATATTGGAAAATCTCAGCAATTTATAGCCATTTTTTTGATCTAAACCGCGAGGCAAACGATTGCATAAATGATAGAATCCTGCGAATTTTGTTTAACTAACTATTTCGGATGGAATCATGACTAACGTACTTATGGGCGCACAAATGCTATTTGTTGCATTTGGAGCACTTGTTCTTGTACCTCTATTAACCGGGTTAGACCCCAACGTTGCACTGTTTGGTGCTGGCGTCGGCACCCTTATTTTTCAACTTGTCACTAAACGCTCAGTTCCCATTTTTTTAGCCTCTTCTTTTGCGTTTATTGCTCCAATTATGTACGGGGTTCAAACATGGGGTATTGCGGGCACAATGAGCGGTCTTATGGCTGCTGGTGTTATGTATATTATTTTGGGTGCGGTCATTAAAGCTAAAGGTGTCGAGATCATCCATAAGCTGCTTCCACCGGTCGTTGTGGGTCCAGTAATAATGGTCATTGGCTTAGGCTTGGCTCCAGTTGCCGTTAATATGGCATTGGGCAGAACAGGCGATGGTACTCAATTAGTGGATGCTGACGCAGCGTTATGGATCTCTAGCTTATCGTTATTGTCCGTTATTGGCATTAGCGTATTTGCAAAAGGCTTTATGAAGTTGCTGCCTATTTTTGGTGGTATCTTTGTTGGGTATGCTGTAAGTTTGATGTTTGGTGTTGTCGATTTTAGCCCTGTAACAGAAGCTGCTTGGATTTCATTACCTAACTTTGTTGCACCTGAATTCAACATTAATGCCATCTTATTCATGATTCCAGTTGCGATTGCACCTGCCGTTGAACACGTGGGCGACATGCTGGCAATCTCAAATGTTACAGGTAAAGACTACCTTAAAAAACCAGGCCTTCATCGCACAATAATGGGCGATGGCATTGCGACGATGGCAGCATCTATGGTTGGTGCTCCACCAAACACAACTTATAGTGAAGTTACAGGTGCCGTTATGCTCACCAAGGCTTATAACCCTGTGATCATGACTTGGGCTGCTGTTACCGCTATCGTTCTTGCTTTAGTTGGTAAACTAGGTGCAATTCTACAAACGATTCCTATGCCTGTTATGGGTGGTATCATGATCCTTCTGTTCGGTTCTATCGCTACCGTAGGTTTGAATACTCTTATTAAGAATAACGTCGATTTACATAAGTCACGCAACCTAGCGATTGTTGCAGTGACATTAGTGTTCGGTATTGGTGGCATGGCTTTCGGTATCGGTGAATTCAGCCTTCAAGGTGTAAGCCTTTGTGGTATCGTGGCAATCATTCTTAACTTAGTCCTACCACATGATCTTGGTGAAAACCACGTAGTGGATAATGCTCAAATAGAAGATGAAGCCTAGTTTTTCAAATAAACTGTGATGACACTTTGCTAAAAATATCGGTATACCGAAACGAAAAAAGGTTGCGTGAAATACGCAACCTTTTTTCATTTAACTCTCACTATAACGTAGATGTTATACCGTAATCTTGACCGTAATTATTAACAACAAAATCGATATCTTTATCACCACGACCAGAAAGATTAATTAAAACACTGCCTTTTAATCCTTGCTTAGCCAGCTTAAATACATATGCAACAGCATGAGAAGACTCTATCGCGGGTATTATCCCCTCTAAACGAGATAATTCAAAAAATGCATCAATCGCTTCCTTATCATCTACCGTACCATACTGCACTCGTCCCAGATCTTTAAGGTAACTATGCTGAGGCCCTACTGATGGATAATCTAATCCGCTAGCGACCGAGTAAACTTCTTGAGGCTCCCCTTCTTTATCTTTAAGCATGTAGGATTTAAATCCATGCATTACCCCAGGTTCCCCTAGAGTTAAAGTAGCAGCATGCTCGCCTTCTACATCCAAACCTCGACCTGCTGGCTCAACACCATGAATAGCAACGTTTTCATCATTTAAGAAAGCGGTGAACAGCCCCATAGCATTAGAACCACCACCAACGCATGCAACAAGATTATCCGGTTGTTTGCCGGTCATCTCTTCAAATTGAACTTTTGCCTCATTTCCAATGATAGACTGGAAATCACGCACCATCATAGGAAACGGGTGAGGACCAACCACCGAGCCTATCGCATAAAGTTGAGTCACAGGATCTTGTAAATAGGCTTCAAACGCGGCATCAACCGCTTCTTTTAACGTTTTTCTTCCATGAGAAACAGGTACGACGGTTGCACCTAAAATATGCATTCTAACGACATTTGGATGTTCTTTTGCTATATCAACTTCGCCCATATATATATCGCATTCAAGTCCAACAAGTGCTGCAGCCGTTGCCAAAGCAACACCATGCTGACCAGCTCCTGTTTCTGCGATGATTTTTTTCTTACCCATTTTTTTCGCAAGTAACGCTTCGCCAAGGCAGTGATTAATTTTATGAGCGCCAGTATGGTTAAGATCTTCTCGTTTTAAGTAGATATCTATGCCATATTTTTCCGATAAATTCTGAGCATGGAAAATAGGGCTTGGACGGCCAACAAAGTGCTTATAAAGCCTTGCTAGCTCATCTTGAAAGTTCGGATCCTGGCGGCAATTCTGATAAGACTGATTGATCTCTTCCATAATTGTTTCAAGTTGTGGAGGAATAAAGCTTCCACCATATTCACCAAAATACCCTTCTTCATTAGGCAATGTATGCTCAAAACTATTTTTCATTATTAGTACCCTTGCTGACGTTGTGTGTTTCTAGATTACAACGCAGCCAACCCGGAAGGTAGAGTCGTTTATGGCTATTTATTCACTTCGTGATACTGCTCTCGCTAACTAGTACACAAGATCTAAAAAGGGTTACTGTAAAACAGTAACCCTTTTTACTACGATCGATTGCGACAGCAAATCTAGTCACTTATCTTATTTTGTACCAAAGATCTTATCGCCCGCATCACCTAAACCTGGAACGATATAACCTTTGTCATTTAGCTTCTCATCAATTGCAGCGGTATAAAGTTCAACATCTGGATGTGCTTTCTTAAGCGCTTCGATTCCTTCCGGAGCAGAAACTAAAACCAAGACTTTTATATGCTTACAACCTTTGTCCTTTAATAGGTCAATAGTTGCAATCATTGAGCCGCCAGTTGCAAGCATCGGATCGACAACAAGAGCAATACGCTCATCAATATTTGATGCAAGTTTATTGAAATAAGGAATAGGTTCTAAAGTTTCTTCATCACGATAAATACCAACAACGCTAATACGTGCACTAGGTACATGCTCAAGCACGCCATCCATCATGCCTAAACCTGCACGCAAAATTGGAACAACAGTAACTTTTTTACCTTTAATTTGATCAACTTCTACTGGGCCATCCCAGCCTTCAATTGTCACTTTTTCTGTCTCGAAATCTGCTGTCGCTTCATAAGTTAACAGGCTACCAACCTCTGTAGCCAACTCACGAAAACGCTTCGTGCTGATATCCCCTTCGCGCATTAAACCTACTTTGTGTTTAACCAAAGGGTGTTTCACTTCAACAACTTTCATTTCCATCTCCGACGATTTTTTAGTAAACCTTGCAATTATACATGTTTTTTTAAGCTTTTTCTGAATGAATATAACGAAAAAATTTCTTACGCAAACGTTTTCCTTATTGCTGCAACTCGGTTAGAATAGCGCCGATTTTCACATCCAAACTATCATGACGAGGACTTCCCGTGAGTGGCAATAACACTTCTCTTAGCTATAAAGACGCTGGTGTAGACATTGATGCAGGTAATGCTCTAGTAGACAGAATTAAAGGTGTAGTAAAACGCACCCGCCGTCCAGAAGTAATGGGTGGCATTGGTGGTTTTGGTGCTCTTTGCGAGCTGCCAACCAAATATAAAGAGCCACTACTTGTTTCTGGTACCGATGGCGTAGGCACGAAACTTCGTCTTGCCTTGGATATGAACAAGCACGACACAATCGGCATAGACCTTGTTGCTATGTGTGTCAACGATCTGATTGTTCAAGGTGCGGAACCACTATTTTTCCTTGACTACTATGCAACAGGTAAGCTTGACATCGATACCGCTGCAGATGTTGTTTCAGGAATTGGTGAGGGTTGTATTCAAGCAGGTTGTGCACTTATTGGTGGCGAAACAGCTGAAATGCCGGGCATGTACGAAGGCGAAGATTACGACGTAGCTGGATTTTGTGTTGGTGTAGTAGAAAAAGCAGATGTTATTGATGGTTCAAAGGTAGCGGCTGGAGATGCCCTTATCGCTGTTGGTTCTAGTGGCCCACACTCAAACGGTTACTCTCTAGTACGTAAAATAATTGAAGTATCTAATGCTGATCTTTCAGAAGAATTGAATGGTCGCGCTATTGGAGAGCATCTTTTAGAACCGACTAAAATCTACATAAAATCAGCACTTAAGATGATTGCGGAACACGATATTCACGCAATATCGCATATTACTGGTGGTGGTTTTTGGGAAAATATCCCACGCGTTTTACCTGAAGGGACAAAAGCAGTCATTGACGGAAAAAGCTGGCAGTGGCCTGCTATCTTTAACTGGCTTCAAGAAAAAGGCAATGTTGAAACCTTTGAAATGTATAGAACATTCAACTGTGGTGTTGGCCTAATCGTCGCGTTACCTAAAGATCAAGCGAGTGCCGCTGTTGAATTGCTAAAATCTGAAGGTGAAAATGCTTGGGTTATTGGTGAAATTGCCAGTGCATCTGAAGGCGAAGAGCAAGTAGAGATAAACTAAGGTAATTCAACACTATGAAAAGGATCGTCGTACTCATTTCTGGAAACGGTAGTAACCTACAAGCTATCATTGATGCTTGTGGCACTCGAATTGCCAATGGTGAAGTCACTGCTGTTTTCTCAAATAAATCTGATGCGTATGGCCTAGAAAGGGCTAAACAATCCGATATTGATGCACGTTTTATCGATCCTAAAGCGTTTGAAAACCGAGATTTATTCGATACAGAATTAATGTCTCAAATAGATAGATATCAGCCAGATCTGATTGTTCTGGCGGGCTATATGCGTATTCTAAGCAAAGAATTTGTGGCTCACTATCTTGGAAAAATGATCAATATTCACCCGTCTCTACTACCTAAATACACAGGGTTGAACACCCATAAACGTGCTATAGAGGCAGGTGACATTGAGCACGGAACGAGTGTTCATTTTGTAACAGAACAACTCGATGGCGGACCTGTTATTCTACAAGCCAAAGTACCTGTTTTTTCTGAGGATACTCCTGAAACATTAAACGAAAGAGTACAAACGCAAGAACATGATATCTATCCACTAACCGTAAACTGGTTTGTTGAAGGTCGGCTATCGATGACCGACAACAACGCGATACTGGATGGTAAAGTACTTGGTGAGTCAGGGTATGCTTCTGATTAGTTAGTAATAAATGAGTGATATTTTCTCTAACCGAAAAAAACAGCGAGAGCTTCACAAGCCATCGCTGTTTTTTTATTCATTAAATTCGGATTATTTAATTTTTGGTAGAGCGAACTCTACATCAACCAAACACTCCGTATTACAACTTATAACTTCACCAAAATGAAATAGGTTGTATTCACCTGGTTTCATTCTATTCCACGTTTCATTGTCCGTTAGAGGTTGAGTAGCAACAACTGTCACAACATCATTTGGTGTTGTCTCTTCTTGAAAGTTAACCGTCATGTCTTCATCAATGAGGCTTGCTTTACCAAAAGGTGCTCGTCTAGTAATCCAGTAGAGATGATTAGTACAATAAGTCATCACATAATCGCCATCACTAAGCAACATGTTAAAAATACCAAACTCTTTTAACTCGTCACAACAAACAGCGATATATTGGAACATCTCAACGATATCTTGAGGCGGTTCAGGGTATTTAGACTCTAATTTATTGAGTATCCAACAAAATGACAACTCGCTGTCTGTCTTACCTACCGGTCTAAATCGACCTGTTTGCAATGAATCGTAATCTGATAGCTGCCCATTGTGGGCGAACGTCCAATACTTCCCCCATAACTCGCGGGTAAATGGGTGCGTATTTTCTAAATTAACACCGCCTCTATTCGCTTGTCTTATATGACTGATGACAGCACAACTTTTAATAGGGTAGTTTTGTACTAACTCCGCTATTTTTGAGTTGTAGCTAGGATTGGGATCTTTAAAAGTTCTAAACCCTTTACCTTCGTAAAAAGTAATCCCCCAACCATCACTGTGAGGACCGGTTTTTCCACCTCGCTGCATCAACCCTGCAAAACTAAAACAGATGTCAGTTGGCACATTAGCGCTCATTCCGAGCAATTCACACATTTGCAAAACCTTTAACTACTAATATTACTAGGAAACATTAAGCACTTTATATGCCTATACGAACCGCTTTTTAGAATACTTCAGCCATCTCTTTTTCAATTAGCTGAATGACAATATGAATAATTTTTATATGGATCTCTTGAATGCGATCCGCATAACCAAAATGAGGTACACGAATTTCAATATCGGCGCACCCTGCCATCATGCCGCCATCCTTACCGGTAAGCGCAATCGTCTTCATCCCCTTCTTCTTAGCAGCTTCAATGGCCTTTAAGATATTACTTGAATTACCAGAAGTAGAAAGCCCCCACAATACATCACCAGACGACCCTACTGCTTCAACGTAACGGGAGAAAACAAAATCGTAACCAAAGTCATTACTCACGCAGGATAAATGACTTGGATCTGAGATAGCTATACCAGCGTACCCCGGGCGATCCTCTCTATATCGGCCTGTTAACTCTTCCGCGAAGTGCATAGCATCACAATGTGAACCACCATTGCCGCAAGAAAGTACTTTTCCGCCAAGCTTAAACGAATCTGCAATCAGCTTAGCTGCCGCTTCAATTTGTTGAATATTGTGATCATCACTTAAAAATTTATTTAATACTTCTGCCGCTTCATTTAGTTCGGAACGAATTAGATCTTGATACATGGTGACTCTCACTGTTTTCAAGGGATTAATATTAACTCGGAGTTTACCTAGTTTTGATTTCAGGTGTCGAGCGATTAGATAAAAGAATTGGATTTAACATTAAAAAACCACATAAAAAAATAGAAGAGCATCAAGCTCTTCTATTCCTAATCCACTACTGTTTCGGTGGTGCATCAAGTTGCATTTCGGGTGCTGAAACTTTACGTACTCTTAGTTTTCGAATGATAAACCAAATGATAAGGCCTAGAATGATGACGACTAAATTACCAACCAATATTGTTAACATTCCAGTCATTCTGGCCTCTTCTCTATCGCGCTTAATTCTTTCTATTTCGAGAGCCCTACGCTTTTCTTCTTGCAAACGCTGATACTCTTTAGTCGATTGTTCTATATCGAGCTTCTCCATGACACTGAAAGCAGACTCTTCAACCTGAATGACTAAGTCGCGTTTAGCCGCACCTTCAGTAGCATATACAGTGCCCTTCCAAGTATGCTTTCCGGGTTTCTGGTCATTAGTGATAGTAAATTCGGTCGTAAAGTCTTCTGGGCCAACGCTACTTTGAGTAAGAATCGTTCTTTTATCGGGCGTCGTTTGTTCAATCGTTGCTGCAATGCTACCCGGTAAAACCATACCCTGCTCACCTGTCACCGTGACCAAATGCCCCTCTGTTTCATCCCTTGATTGGATAAAGCCAACCGTAATTGGAGAAGGGTAAACAAGAACGGTCTGCTCTACTGCTCTTAAAAAAACGCCATTTCCGGAAGTGATAATGGCTCGATATTTACCTGGAGCAACCTCAATAGGAAGCTCCACGGTAAATATACCATCTCCGGATACTTCATCTAACCCTTGGCCATCGTCTTTAAAGGTACCAAGAATAGTGGATTCTGGTTCTGAGGTCAGTTCTGGGTTTTCCTCATCCTCAACATGTTGAATAAAGCTAACGCGTAACCTCACTCTATCCAAGAAGTCCTTCAATACTAATGGATTACCATCTTGCGTAAGGCGTGCCGTGAATTTTATTGTCTCGTCCTGATACAGGCGACTAGGAAACTTATCGACATGAAGAAGCAAATTCGATAGTAACTTTATATTATTTTTTGGTGTGACCTTGCCGACTGCCTGCCATGGTCCCGGCATCGGGTTTTCAATTGAAATAATGTCCATGCCATTTTCTTCATACCAAGACACGGTTTCAGGATGTTCCCATGAATAGTATTTTTTACCATCGGGACGAACCAGTACAACCGATCGGGATGGCGACTTTCGATAAATTACGAATGAGATTTGTTCTATAGTCGGGTCAACTCGAAATCGGTTGTCCAATAAAGAGACAGATGATTCTGTTTGAGACCAGCTAAAAAAACTGGTCAAAATACAGGTGATAAAAAACAGAATCCTAAGCATAGTTTCCTCTATTGTCGCCAGAGACAGCTTCCGCCTTTCTCTACGATATCTAAACGATTTTGATGTGCTTCTATTTCATCGGCAGATGCTCGTAAAACCTTAAGAGATTTTCTACCCGCGTTTACTCGCCTAATGGATTCACCCTCGCTATCTGATTGTTGTTCACTACTGAATTGCAATGAAGTCTGCCCCCCAGTCATAAGCAGGTAAACATCAGCTAAGATCTCTGCATCGAGCAATGCACCGTGCAGTGTTCGATGGGAGTTATCTATTCCATATCGCTCACAGAGAATATCGAGATTATTTCTCTTGCCGGGGAATATCTTTTTCGCCATGTCAAGAGTATCGGTAATCTTACAATACTGGCTTGTTTTACCGATTTTAGGATCTAACTTCTCAAACTCATAATCCATAAACCCGACATCGAAGGGTGCGTTATGAGCAACAAGTTCTGCACCTTTGATAAAGTCTAAGAATTCTTGATGAACTTGCCTATATTCAGGTTTGTCGCGAAGAAATTCGTCTGTGATACCGTGCACGTCAATTGCATCTTCTTGAATCAACCGATCAGGTTTCACATAAACGTGAAAGTGCTTACCCGTTAGCTTTCTATCAACGATTTCTACTGCACCAATTTCAATAATTCGATGCCCAAGATAAGTTGGTCCACCTTCTCGGTTCATACCGGTCGTTTCGGTATCGAGTACGACGATTCGTTGTTGGTTCAAATTGTTACTAGTATTCATAATGATATCTATGTCAGACTATATTTATACTGAAATCAGCGCATTGAGCAATAGTATCAAATCATGACGAAACAAGTTGAAGTTTTCACAGACGGTTCATGTTTAGGCAACCCCGGTCCCGGAGGCTATGGCATCGTCCTTAGATATAAAAAAACCGAAAAGCAACTGGCTAAAGGCTATACTTTGACAACAAATAACCGTATGGAAATGATGGCGGCCGTCGTCGCACTAAAAGCACTGAAAGAGCCTTGCCACGTCATTTTAACAACGGACAGCCAATATGTTCGCCAGGGAATCACCAAATGGATTCACAACTGGAAAAAACGGGAATGGATAACGTCAGATAAAAAGCCCGTAAAAAATGCAGACCTTTGGAAAGCATTAGATTTTGAAGCTTCTCGCCATTTCGTAGATTGGCACTGGGTTAAAGGGCATGCGGGGCATAGAGAAAACGAAATATGCGATGATATAGCAAGAGCCGCAGCAGAAAAACCAACCGAGATAGATGAAGGGTATAAAGGATAAATCACTTGAGATACTAATCTGAATTATTGGTCGATTCGGCGCGACTTTCTACTCTCATATTCACTCCAACTGGCGATAGCTTTCTCTTTAGTCGCCAGTGCGGCTTAATCAGTTTAAGGGGGTACGTTCTTTTTCTTGCCACAATAAAATAGAGGCTACCACATGGGGCTAACCTATCACCCATGCTATTCTCCAACCAAGTCCAAAACGGGTGTTTCATTGGAAAAACCGCATATCTATCGGTATGAACCACCTGGTAATTCAATAAGCCAAGCCAATCCCTTATACGATGAGGAGTAAACATTCGACCACTCCAAGGCAGACTATTCTTCCTCCATGGCATTAAACTGGCAAGCCCCGTTAAGCTAACTGGATTAAAACCCGTAATAATTAGATAGCCGTCATCGACCATCACTCTATCAACTTCTCGTAGTAGACGATGTGGGTCACTACAGAAATCTAATTGATGAGCGAGAAGGACGACATCGACACTTTTTTCTAAGAAGGGAAGATCATAAGGATCGGCAATGACAGTATGCAATGAGTTTTCAACATCAAGGTTGACTTGATGCTGAATATTACACATTCTACTAGCTATCTCACAACTTAGTCCACCTAGCTTTAACATGTGATAACCAAATAATTTAGGGCACCATTCGTCGAGTCTCATTTGAATAGACTCAGATACCCACTCACCATTTTTAAGGTGTTGCCATGAGTGAGGTTGTTCGATTATTTTTGAAGTACGAACTGGTTTCATCGATATCCTAACTTACAATTCATTGCTGGAGAATAAAATGTTAACCATCAAGAGCATACCCGCATTCAATGACAATTACATCTGGCTAATTCAAAATAGCGACCTACGCTGTGCGATTGTTGACCCAGGAGATGCCAAACCCGTACTTCAATATTTAGAACAGCAAAACCTTACCTTAGAAGCGATCCTTATAACTCACCACCACAAGGACCACGTTGGCGGAGTGCCAGCCTTGTTGGACTCGTTTCCTAACATTAAGATTGTTGGCCCAGAAAAAGAAGATATTCCTTACCTTACGCATCATTTAAATGGCGGAGACCAATTTTCCCTGTTTGATGAAACGTTCTTAGTTATTGACCTACCAGGACATACACTTGGACACCTTGGGTATGTGGGCGATGGGAAGTTATTTAGTGGCGACGTTTTATTCTCAGCTGGATGCGGCCGCATTTTTGAAGGCTCGCCAGAACAAATGTTTGATTCGATAAACAAGATACTCGCCCTTCCCGATGACACCAAGGTGTACCCTGCTCACGAATATACTAGCGCTAACGTTTCGTTTGCACTGGCCGTCGAGCCAGGTAATAAAGATCTACTCACTTATAGAGAAGATGTCTTTCAATTGAGAGCAGAACGAAAACCAACGCTACCAACAACCTTACAAAAAGAAAAATTGATTAACCCTTTTTTACGAGTGGATCAACCTAGCGTGGTCAATTCTATAGCAAATAGGACCAAAGAAACGTCACCATTAGCAGTCTTTACTGCATTAAGGGAGTGGAAGAACGCATTTTAACATTTTCTCGCTTGTCTCTGAATATGACCGCAAGTATCATCAGCAGTCAATTTTTAACAAGGTTAGCTAAATGAGAATGCTGTTTAGTTGGGTCGTTGTACTGCTGTTGGCAGGTTGCCAAGCGACTCAACAAATTGACTCTTCTTCTGAGACAAATGACACCACAGGTAAGACCCCTTCATCAGACTCCAATTCGAATGCTGTAATTAGTAGTGATACTGATACGATCAATGCAGCGAAAGATGGAACTGCGTCGTCACAAAGTGATAGCAATAAACCAGATATTACACCTTGGAATCGCGATGATGTTTGGGAACGCATTGCGATGCAACTGAAATTAGAAGTACCCGACCATAAAAGAGTAGAGTATTACCGAAATTGGTTTATCACTCACCCGAGTCATATGGTGGAAGTATCTCGACGCGCCGAACCTTTCTTATATCTGATTGTTGAAAAAATAGAAGAACGCCATTTACCATTAGAGCTGGCACTTCTTCCTGTTGTTGAAAGCTCGTTTGACGCCTTCGCTTATTCACACGGTAGCGCAGCTGGACTGTGGCAATTTGTACCTAGCACCGGAAAAATGTATGGCTTAGAACAAAATTACTGGTACGACGGCAGACGCGATGTTGAATTCGCCACAGATGCCGCACTGGAATTCTTAGTTTCTCTGAACAAACGATTTAATGGCGACTGGAATCTTGCTATAGCAGCTTATAACAGTGGCGGTGGACGCGTTTCACGCGCAATCACGAAAAACAAGAAAGCAGGAAAGCCGATAGACTTTTTCTCTCTTGAACTACCTAAAGAGACCAGTAGCTATGTACCAAAATTATTGGCCTTAGCCGATGTTGTCGCAAACCAAGAGAAATATGGCATTAGTATTCCACCTATCGCCAATAAACCTGTTTTAGAAAGTGTCGACCCGAAAGAGCAGCTAGATTTAGCCATAGCGGCTAACTATGCTGGCCTTACCGTTACTGAGCTTCAAAGCTACAATCCTGCATATAATCAATGGGCAACAGCCCCTGAAGGCCCGTTTCATTTTCTACTTCCATTAGCGTCCATCGACCAGTTTACGAAGTCGGTAGAAGGGAACCGAGGGAAAGGTGTAAAGCTTGTTCGGTATAAAGTGAAATCGGGTGATACTCTAAGTGTGATAGCAAGAAAGCATGATACAACGAGTAAAATTATCCGCACAGCCAATAGTCTTTCAAGCAATATGATCCGTGTTGGTCAACACTTGATGATCCCAACATCAACAAAAGGTGATGATACCTATGCGCTTAGCGCCAAAAACCGCTTAGCTAAAACACAGTCTACTGCCAAAGGTAAATTTAAGGTTACTCATACTGTTGCGAGCGGTGATAGCTTATGGACAATTTCAAGAAAGCACAATGTCTCTTATCAGTCCTTAGCTAAATGGAACGGAATGGGGCCAAGAGATACGCTAAAAATAGGTCAAAAGCTAGTTATTTGGAAAAATAACAGTGATGGTGCAATTATGCGAACAGTGCATTATAAAGTTCGCACAGGAGACACCATCAGTGGTATAGCGAGCAAATTCAAAGTCAAAAGTGCTGACATTGTAAAATGGAACAATTTGGCAAAGAAAAAATACATAAAACCAGGGCAAAGCCTGAAGCTTTATGTCGATGTGACTAAGGTCAGCGTATGATAGTTCCTTCTAGTAACCCATTGATAATGGTAGTAGATATATTTAGGTCTCCAACTTCATGCTTCGCTGCGCTTTATCAACGAGGCGCTTGGGGCTGGCAAACCTACATACTTCTGTTACTAACGCCATTTTTATTCTGGGGATATTACTTCGACATCGTTGATTTCGAATGGTTAAAATACAATTTAACTGAACAACTTCAAGCGTCGTCTCCAGATAAAATAGCGCTACTCGAAAAAAACACGCTTATGGCAAGTGAGATTCTAAACACGGTATTAAATAGAACGCTAAATATCGGCTTGCTTGCATTTTGGTTTTTCTTAGCTGCAAAACCGAGCCGCCATCAGCATGGGTATTGGAAATGGTTTGCAGCGTCTAGCGTCGTTATTTTTCCAGCTGTTATTGGCGACTTTGCAAGTTATGTGAGTCTGCTAGTTAACCATGGTAACGTGATGAGCTATGCCGCCGACTTAAATAGTCTAAATGGCTTGCTTAAACTGCCATTAACAAGTGAGTGGTCTTCATTTACTCGCGCATTCCCTCTACTGCTGCCATGGTATATTGTACTTGGTTATGCAGCTATTGGCGCTTGGACCGAATTTACTAAAGGTCAAGCTTTGGCTATTTCCGCTCTTCCTTGGCTTGGTTATTACTTTATATGGGCTTTGTATATTCTGATTTTTTAGACTTTATTCACTAAGCATAAAGCTAATTATTAAAGGATTATGATCTGAAGCGTCCGTTATGGGCGCTTTTGCATTTATCGCCTGTAGGCCTTTGTAAAACACATGATCCAACGGTAAGCCGTTTACAAAACGTTTACGATGATCTGGCTCGAACTCGATTTCTTTTAAGCCCAACTCATTAACCCCTGCCCTTAGTCGTGCAAATCTATCCTCATTCCATGTATTAAAATCCCCCGCCAGAATAATCGGACCCTTATGTAGCAATAGTTCCTTTTTTAACACATTGAGTTGCTGTTCGTACTCCTTTGTGCCTAACGTAAAATTGATGGCATGCAAGTTAACAACGGCGAGTTCTTCATTGTTGGATAAAAGATAGCGAGCATACAACCCTGCCTTAGGTAACCTTAACCACGGCTCTTTAAAGCCATACGCACAAGCAATAATAGGAAATTCTGAAGCGAGGTTAATAATGCCAGCGCTCGTATCAAAAGCAGAAAATGCTTGTACATAGTTGCTGCCCCAATCTTGACGCTCAATCCAACTTAGAAATGTTTTTGTTAAGCTCGCTTCTTGAAGCAAAAGAAGTTGAGAGTCATGACTAAATTCATTTAAAGCTGGTTCCCAATTGTCTCGATTCTGTTTGTATATATTCCAGACCAACAGGTTCAGTTTGCCGTTTTTATCAATGGGTTTAGGTAAAGCGTTGTGATAACAAACGGGCGTAACATGGTCTTGTTCTTGACCTAGTAATAATTGCCGAGGCTGGTCAGGCACATCAAAAACTATCTGAAATGACAATGTGATCAATGCGACAAATAAGATACATATCAATAGAACCGCTTTAATTGCTTTTTTCATACCGCACCCTCTAAATCGTCCAACCTTTTTCTAGTAATGCTGTTCGGCTCATGCCAAGTATGTCGTCATTTCCGTTGAAACAGGAAATTTAGGAGGAATTAGATTTTCACTATCGTAGGAATGGCACTACATAAAAAGGTTTCAGCTTAGAAAACAAAAAAGGAGCCTTAGCTCCTTTTTTCACTTAACCGTTTTTAGATAGCGTCTTCATCTTCTTCGCCAGTACGAATACGCACCACACGATCAACATTTGTGACGAATATTTTACCGTCACCTATTTTACCCGTTTGAGCAGTATCAATAATCGTGTCGATGCATTGATCAACAACATCGCTATTAACGACGATTTCAAGCTTAACTTTAGGTAAAAAGTCAACCACATACTCAGCTCCACGGTAAAGCTCTGTGTGACCTTTCTGACGACCAAAACCTTTAACCTCAGATACTGTCATCCCTGTAATGCCAACTTCTGCTAGCGCTTCACGAACATCATCCAATTTAAACGGCTTGATGATAGCTTCAATCTTTTTCATATTAATCCCTTAATCTTACATCTATGACAGCATTATTATTGAAATCAACTAAATAACCAATGCTAACGATTTAATAAACTTATTTCATTTGCGAGTAGTATGCCGCCAGATTTTCAATATCTTGATCACTTAGCATGGACGCTTGTGGCTGCATTATTGCGGCATTACCACCACTTCGCTCTTTGGTGCGATAAGCTTTAATTGAAGAAATAATGTACTTCTCATTTTGACCTGCAAGGTTTGGGTACCCATCAATTGACGATATACCTGCAACCCCATGACAAGCGCCGCACACCATTGACTTAGCTTTACCCGCTACTGGGTCTCCAGCCAACACAGAACCACTAAACAGTACAGTACTCATTACTAATCCAGTTACTAACTTATTCATAACTCTTCCTTTAATTTTAAGATATTCTAATTATCGAGCTTACTCTCTTATACTTTATCCCATAGAATTTCACAATCATCACCGTGAAATTCTTTGCACACAAAAAGATCTACGACCATAGCAAGTTGATCGCCATACATAATAATTGGCGTTCGAGTTCTTAACCAACTTGGTACTCCATATTCCTGAAATAGTTTTTTCAGTTTTCTACTGTGCCCACGCTCAACCGGATGAGCCGTTAACCCTTGCGGTTTAAAATGCACCTGTACTTGCTCATCATCTCTAGGAGAACGCAATGAAAGAGGTGTCTCTGTACTTTTATCAGTAAGTTGAATACGGCCTAATTTTTCAGGTAACTCTACCCATTGATTAGAGGGCAGAAATTCAGACCAAGAACTAACATCAGATAGTCTTTCCACAAAATAAAGCCTATCTTTGAATCGCCTAACTTCTCCAGACGTAATGTTCATTCTTGGGTTGGCATCTGCCTTTGCCATTGCGACCTCATTCCAAATCAAGCTGAGTTGCACGAAAGACGGCATGATGCTTTTCCTAGAGCCTAACCAAAGTCTTAATAACTGATTTCTAGCAAGCTCACTCTGATGTCTAAGCTGGGAAATAGATAATCCACCATCTACGGCGGTAAACTCTACCAATCGGTCATGAAGTAACTCATTGATCAATGACTCTTGATCCGCACAAAGCTGACTGCTTCGCAAAACCGACTGCTCTATATTAGGCCAACGGGATTTAAGCGAAGGAATAACTTCTTGCCGCAAAAAATTGCGATCATATCGAATATCTTGATTACTTTCGTCTTCATTCCAGCTCAAACCTTGCAAGTTAGCGTACCCAACTATCTCGGCTTGACTGATAGTCAAAAGAGGTCGAACTAGGTATCCTTTTGCAAAAGAAGTGCACTCTGGCATCGCTGATAAACCTTTGGGCCCACTGCCTCTTTTCATTGCTAACAAAAATGTTTCTAATTGATCAGCATTATGCTGACCCGTTAACAAAAGGTCGTTTCGTTTTACGTGTTTTTCTAACGCCTGATAGCGCTTGTTGCGAGCTTCTTGTTCAATGCTCACATTCCGAGCTAAATTAAGTTCGACATGTTCAATAAACAACTCTATACCGTAATCACGACACCAAAGACTACAACGTTCAGCCCATTCGTTGGCGTTGTCACTCAACCCATGATGCACATGAACCGCTAAACAGGTTATTCCATTGTGTGTAGCTTTATAACGAGCGAGCAGATCCAATAAAACTCTTGAATCGACACCCCCGCTCAATGCAAGCACAATACGGCCGTCCGGTTGATGATATTTTTCTATAATTGAGGTAAGAGTATCTAACAAAGTTTGGCCTTATATTTTGAACAAAAAACGGACCAAAAGGTCCGTTCTATTCTAACTTATTCGATTTATATTTTCTGCAATCTTAACAGTAACCATAACTCATTAAACGCTGATATCTACGCTCAAGTAAATCGTCATTTTCTAATTCAGTCAATTCATCTAACTGCTTGATAAGCATTGCTTTCATGTTTTTAGCCATTTGGATAGGATCACGATGTGCGCCACCTAATGGTTCTTCAATAATTTCATCAATAAGCTCAAGCTCTTTTAAACGCGGAGCAATCAGCCCCATTGCTTCTGCCGCTTGTGGCGCTTTATCAGAGTCACGCCAAAGTATAGAGGCACAACCTTCCGGAGAAATAACCGAATAGGTCGAATACTGAAGCATATTGACATAGTCACCAACACCAATAGCCAATGCTCCACCACTGCCGCCTTCACCGACAACATTACATATTACAGGCACTTTAAGACCTGACATCACCTTAAGGTTTTTAGCTATAGCTTCAGATTGCCCGCGCTCTTCAGCACCAACACCTGGATAAGCACCTGCTGTATCAATAAACGTTATAATCGGCATTTTGAAACGCTCTGCCATCTCCATTAGTCGAAGGGCCTTACGGTACCCTTCTGGTTTTGGCATACCAAAATTACGTATGACTTTTTCTTTTGTCTCACGCCCTTTTTGATGACCAATAACCATTACCGGACGGCCATCTAAGCGAGCCATACCACCAACAATCGCTTTATCATCACCATAAGCACGATCGCCCGCTAAAGCTTCAAATTCCGTAAATACTTGTTCAACATAATCAAGTGTATAAGGACGTTGTGGATGGCGAGCGAGTTGCGCTACTTGCCAAGCACCCAAATCACTAAATATTTTCTTTTTAAGCTCTAAGCTTTTCTCTTCTAATTGAGAAATCTCTTTGTCTAGATCCACCGATGTGTCACCACCGTGGCGAGACACATCTCGAAGTGCTTCGATCTTTGCTTCTAGTTCAGCAATCGGCTTTTCAAATTCTAGAAAGTTCAGGCTCATCATGAATCCTTTGTTATACAACTGCAAATAACCTCTATACCAATATAGTTAATTATTGGGTTATCACAACTGACTTTAGTTAAATTCGAGTTCTACTTGGTTTTTACCAAGTAACTGTTTTAATTCGTCTATCAGCGTGTCATTTGGTGTTACACGCCATTCTGTTCCTAATGCGAGCTTAGCTCTAGCATCTTCTCTTTGATAATACACGTTTACTGGAACCGTTCCCGCTTTGTGCGGCTCCAAGATCGCACTAAACTGTTCAAAAAATTGATCATTTATCTGTGATTGCATGATAGAAACTGATAATCCGCGAGTATATTTTTCACGCGCTTCACCAATATCCATCACTTCACGGGCAGACATTTTAAGGCCACCATTGAAGTCATCAAAGCTGACCTGTCCAGAAATCACTAAAATTTTATCTTTTTCTAGTAATTCTGCATACCTATCCAACACATCAGAGAACATCATGACTTCAATTCGACCAGACCTATCATCCAATGTCATAAGGCCAATACGTGAACCTCGTTTGGTTGTCATCACTCTGGCAGCGATAACTAAACCTGATAATGTAACACTCTGATCTCTTCTTGTTGGTGTCGCATCTTTTAATCGACAACTAGTATACTTAGCAAGTTCCTTTAAATACGCATTAATTGGATGACCAGTTAAATAAAGCCCTAAAGTTTCTCGCTCTCCCTCAAGCCATACTTTTTCTGGCCACTCAGGGACTTGAGCATAAGCTTGCTCTACTGCTTCAGGTGCGTCCGTTAACACGCCAAACATATCTGCCTGCCCAAATGCTTCAGCTTGACGATGTTGACCCGCTGCTTTTACAGCATCATCAACAGATGCCATCATCGCTGCGCGATGTGGGCCCAATCGGTCTAATGCGCCAGCCTGAATTAGCTTTTCAATAACACGCTTATTCACTTTCTTCAGGTCAATACGGGCGCAAAAATCGAAGAGGTCTTTAAAATAACCCCCTTGATTTCGCGCCGCTATAATATTTTCAATTGGGCCTTCACCAACACCTTTAATCGCACCAATACCGTAAACAACGGCACCTGATTCATCAACATTAAACCGATAAAGCCCTGCATTGATATCCGGTGGCAAAACCGCCAGTTTCATGCGGATACATTCATCCACTAGCCCAACAACTTTCTCGGTATTATCCATATCCGCAGTCATAACTGCTGCCATGAACTCAGCTGGATAATGGGTTTTCAACCATAACGTTTGATACGATACTAGCGCATAAGCCGCAGAGTGCGATTTGTTAAAGCCATACCCTGCAAATTTTTCCACAAGGTCAAATATCTTCATCGATAATTCGCCATCGACACCATTATCGATAGCCCCTTGTTCAAATACCGAGCGTTGCTTCGCCATCTCTTCTGGTTTCTTCTTACCCATTGCTCGGCGAAGCATATCTGCACCACCTAAGGTATAACCGGCAAGAATCTGAGCTATCTGCATCACCTGCTCTTGATACAAGATAATGCCATAGGTGGGTTCGAGCGTTTCTTTAAGCGAATCATGCTGCCAAGTTTCATCAGGATAAGAAACCGCTTCACGGCCGTGCTTACGGTCAATAAAGTTATCTACCATACCTGACTGCAAAGGCCCTGGTCGAAATAGTGCCACCAAAGCGATAATATCTTCGAAACAGTCTGGCTGAAGTCGCTTGATAAGCTCTTTCATTCCTCGGGATTCTAACTGGAATACTGCTGTGGTTTCTGAATCTTGTAACTTTCTAAATGAACGTGCATCATCGAGAGGAATAGACTCTATTCGAACCGGCTCTTTTCCTTCTTTTTCCAGACGAGGGTTAACTAACCCTAAAGCCCAATCGATAATGGTTAGAGTACGTAAACCAAGAAAATCAAACTTAACCAGTCCTGCTGTTTCAACATCATTTTTATCAAATTGAGTAACAGGGAAATTCCCGTCAGCGTCACAATAGATTGGTGCGAAATCCGTAATGGTCGTTGGTGATATAACCACTCCACCGGCATGCTTACCAGCGTTACGGGTCACCCCTTCTAAAATTCGGCACTTGTCGATAAGCTCTTTTACGTCTTCATCTGCTTCGTAGATTTCAGGAAGCTGGGGTTCGGCCTTAAATGCTTTTTCAAGAGTCATTCCCGGATCTGGTGGGACTAACTTAGATATTCGGTCAACAAACCCATAGGGATGCCCAAGAACCCGTCCCACGTCGCGAATAACTGCTTTCGCCGCCATCGTACCAAAGGTAATGATCTGAGATACGGCATCGCGCCCATACATCTCTGCAACGTGATCAATAACTTGATCGCGCTTATCCATACAAAAATCCACATCGAAATCGGGCATGGAAACACGCTCAGGGTTAAGAAAACGTTCAAAGAGAAGGTCGTATTCTAGCGGGTCCAAATCAGTGATACTTAACGCATAAGCTACCAGAGAACCAGCACCTGAACCTCGACCGGGGCCTACAGGCACATCATTATCCTTTGACCACTGAATAAACTCCATCACAATTAGAAAGTAACCAGGAAAGCCCATCTGGTTAATTACGTCTAATTCAATTTTTAAACGTTCATCATAATCTGGTCGTTTTTCTAATCGAACCTGTTCATCCGGGAACAGAAATTCTAATCGTTGCTCTAAACCTTCCTCGGACTTTTTAATTAAGTAGTCTTCAATTTTCATCCCTTCAGTTGGGAAATTAGGTAAAAATATTTCACCTAATCGAACGGTTGCGTTACAACGCTTGGCAATTTCAACACTATTTTCTAACGCTTCAGGAATATCTGAAAATAGTTCGCACATTTCTTCTTCAGTGCGCAAGTATTGCTGGGCACTGTAATTTTTAGGTCTTCGAGGATCAACGAGGGTAAAGCCATCGTGTATTGCTACACGAATTTCGTGCGCATCAAATTGATCCGCATGAAGAAACACAACCTCATTGGTTGCGACAACCGGTAATCCCGTATTTTCAGCGAGTTCCAGCGCGAAATGTAAGTAACTTTCCTCGTCAGCTCTTCCTGTTCGAGACAGCTCTAAATAAAAATGCTCAGGAAAATGTTGGTTATAAAACGCAACACAACGATCGACTAAGTGTTGATTTCCCTTAAGTAAAGCTTTACCAATTTCACCATTTTTCCCACCGGAAAGAATAATTAGACCTTCTTTATGGTTTGCTAACCACTCTTTATCTATAACGGGTTGATGTTGGACATGACCTCTTTGGTACGCTTCAGAGATAAGTAGTGTAAGGTTGTTGTACCCTTTATTGTCTTTCGCAATAACCGTTATCTGTGTTAATTCGTCACCAAACAGGTCGGATTGCATCGCAAAATCTGCGCCAATGATAGGCTTAATTCCGCAGCTGTGCGCCGTATTATAGAACTTCACCAAGCCACATAGGTTTGTAAAGTCGGTAAGCGCCATTGCCGGCATACCTAACTCAGCTACCTTTTTCACCAATGGCGGGACTTTAGACAGCCCATCTACCATGGAATAATCACTATGTACTCTTAAGTGTATAAATTTTGGGTCAGACATTATTTTTGGTTACTCAGTGCTCGATTCAATGTTTAGGGCTATACAAGACCTAACGCTTTTTTAACTGGCTTAAAGCTCTTTCTATGTTGTTCAATAACACCATACTTATCAATGGCTTCTATGTGAGCTTTGGTTGGATAGCCTTTATGTTTAGCAAAACCAAATTCTGGAAATTGATTATCTAACTCTTCCATCTCTTTGTCTCGTACAACCTTTGCTAAAATAGAAGCGGCACTAATTTCTGCCACTCGTAAATCGCCTTTCACTATCGCTGTAGCTGGCATGATTAACTCTGGGACTCTGTTGCCATCAATCAACACAAAGTCTGGTTGTATAGATAGTGCATCTACAGCTCGGGTCATCGCCAACATGGTAGCGTGTAAAATATTAAGACGATCTATTTCAACGGGAGAGCAACGCCCAATAGACCATGCCAACGCCTTCTCTTTTATCTCAGGAAAAAGCGCTAACCTTTTTTTCTGAAAGTTTTTTGGAGTCAGTCAAACCTTCAATAGGGTTGTTCGGGTCAAGAATAACAGCGGCAGTGACTACGTCACCCACAAGTGGGCCACGACCTACTTCATCTACACCAGCATACAAAGTAAAACCTTGGGGATACTCAAATGGAGGAAACTCATTAATCATTGTACTTACCTATTAATTTCAGAACCGCTGAAGCCGCCTGTTCATCCGCATTTTTTCGAATCCAGTGATGCATCTCTGTGAATTTTTCCAACACTTCTTGGTTATCACAGGAAAGCAACCTATCAACTTCATGAAAAAGATTTTCAGAATGGCATTCCTCCAAAATGAACTCTTTCACTAACTCTTTACCAGCAAGAATATTTGGTAAAGAAACAAACTCGGTATTAACTAAACGTTTGGCAATAAAGGCCGTTATAGCGTTAACGTTATAAGCGACAACCATTGGTCTCTTCACTAACATGCATTCTAATGCAACGGTTCCAGATGCGAGCATCACTACATCCGATGCTTGAATCACGTTTCTGGCCGTATCGTTTACTAAAGTGAAGTCGAGCTCTGGCGCAAGATGTTTCCATACCTGTTCAAACTGCTCACGTCTTTTATCGTTTACAAGCGCAACGACAAAGCCAATGTCTGGATACTTTTGATGGAGTTTTTGGCAAGTTTCTATAAATGGCTGAGCCAACATTTTCAGCTCAGCACCACGACTACCCGGCAATACGGCTAACCACTTCTTGTTATTATCCAAACCCAACGCTTCTCGAGCTTGTTCTTTGGGACTTTCTAGAGGGATAGCATCCGCAAGGGTATGACCTATAAATTCGCACGGTACATTAAATTTGTCATAAAATGCTTTTTCAAACGGCAGAAATGCCAGAACAAGATTTGTTGCTGCTTCGATCTTAAAATTCTTTTTTGACGCCATGCCCACACCGATGGACTGACGTAATGAACGGTTTTTATACCTATGTCTTTGAGGTTTTTTTCTAATCTTAGATTAAAGTCAGGCGCATCAATACCAACAAATACGTCAGGTGGGTTTGACGTATAATACTTCACCAGTTCTGCTTTAACTTTCAAAAGCCTTGGTAATCGACCTAAAACCTCAACCAACCCCATTACCGCCAACTCTTCCATATCAAACAGGGACTGGCAACCTAAGGCATTCATCTTTGGACCGCCAATACCAACAAACTGAGCATCAGGGACTTGCTGCTTTATCGCTTTAATAAAGCCTTCTCCCAGAGTATCTCCCGACAGTTCTCCGACGACAATACCTATGACAAGAGGACGAGGTTGAGACATAACTACTATTCCCTATAGCTGTACAGACAAAAAAGACCGTAACCAATGGTACGATCTTTTCAATTACTAACCATTCATTTTCAATAACTAACGAATAATGCCACGAGATGAGTTTTCTAAAAACTCTAGGAAAAGTTTAACTCCCGGAAACTCTTCTGCTTCTTTCGCAATCTCGATCTTGGCTTCTTCAACGGTATTACCGCTACGATATAATGCTTTATATGCACGACGTATTGCGTGAATCTCTTTTTTCTCAAAGCCACGCCTTTTAAGGCCTTCGATGTTGATCCCAAACGGAGCACAGTGATTACCTTGCGCCATTACATAAGGAGGCACGTCTTGAACAACAATAGAGCCACCACCAAGCATCGCATGATCGCCAATTTGACAGAATTGGTGAATAGCACACATACCACCAATAATTGCTTGCGTTCCAATGGTTACATGACCAGCAAGCGTAGCATTGTTAGCGAAGATACAGCGATCACCGACAATACAATCGTGAGCAATATGAGCGTTGATCATAAACAGGTTATCACTGCCAACCTTCGTTATACCATTGTCTTGGATAGTGCCACGATGCATCGTCACGCTTTCACGGATTGTATTGCGGTCTCCAATTTCGAGACGAGTATCTTCACCAGCAAATTTGAGATCTTGGCACTCTTCACCAATAGAGGCAAACTGAAAAATACGGTTGTCTTTTCCTATTGTCGTAGGACCTTTCACGACAACATGTGACAAAAGTTCAGTTCCTTCGCCAATTTCTACTTTGCTATCAACGGTGCAAAATGGACCAATTTTAACATTAGCACCAATGACTGCACCATCTTCTATAATTGCTGTTGGATGAATCTGAGCAGTTTCATGGATCATAATTCGAATTCTCTACGCGCACATTTAAGATCAGCTGAACAGACTACGGCACCATCTACTTTGGCAACGCCCGTAAATACCGCTATTCCTCTACGCTCTTTCAAAAACTCTACTTCTATAACAAGTTGATCACCAGGAACAACTGGTTTACGGAACTTAGCGTTATCAATACTAGCAAAGTAATATAGTTCGTTCTCTTTTGGCGCACCAAATGTTGCAAAGGCTAGCAAACCAGTTGCTTGAGCCATTGCTTCTAAAATAAGTACACCGGGGAAAATAGGCATTTGTGGAAAATGGCCAGTAAACTGAGGTTCATTTACTGTTACGTTTTTCAAACCAATAAGATATTTACCTTCTACATACTCAGTCACTCTATCGATCAATAAGAACGGATAACGATGTGGTAGTAGTTCCTGAATTTTTGTTATATCCATTGTTTTCTTTTCAGTAGTCAAAGCCATATTCCTATTAACAATTCAATTGGTTGAGATTATAAACGAAAAAGGTCCGCTATTTGCAGACCTTTTAAAAAATTAGTCGAGATAGATGGTGATTATGATTCCAACTTTTTCTCTACTTCTTTCAGTCTTTTGTTCATTTCATCTATACGATGGACACGAGCAGCCGTCTTTCGCCACTCTTTATTTGGTTGAAGTGGTATACCTGAAGAAAACATACCTTTTTCAGGTAGACTTCTCATCACCATACCCATACCAGTTATCGTTACTTGATCAGCAATTTGTATATGGCCATTAATAACGCTACCACCACCTATAATGCAGTACTTACCGATAGATGTGCTGCCAGCAACTATTGTACCACCTGCGATAGCCGTACCATATCCGATCTGAACATTGTGAGCGATTTGCAATTGGTTATCTAGAATAACGTTATCTTCGATAACGGTATCATCTAGTGCACCTCTATCAATAGTAGTACATGCGCCAATTTCTACTCGATTTCCTATCTTGACAGAGCCTACCTGAGGAATTTTGATCCATTCACCCTTGTCATTGGCATAACCAAAGCCATCAGAGCCAATGACTGTATTCGACTGAACAAGGCAAAACTCTCCGATTTGGACACTATGGTAAACTGATACATTGGCCCAAAGCTTACTCCCTTTGCCAATCACAGTATCTTTACCAATAAAGCAACCAGCACCGATAGATGAATCATCACCAAGAGTAACGCCAGACTCTATCGTAGCATTAGCTCCAATCGTAACCCCTTTACCTATTATTACATCGTCTGCAATCACCGCAGAAGCATGAATACTACTTGCTGGTGCAGGGGTTGAATCTAGAGCTTGAGCGACAAGTGCGTAGGCCAAATACGGATCAGGTACAACCAATACGTTAATGTTACAAAGCTCTAATTCGGACTCTTTCACCATAATCGCAGTCGCTTGGCATTCACCCAAATGTTTACGATATTTAGCATTAGAAAGAAAAGTTATCTGCCCTTCGCCTGATTTATCCATTGGTGCAACCGAAGTCACAACGGCATCGCTGTCACCATGTAATACACCACCAGTAATCGCTGCTAATTCAGCAAGAGTCACTCTAGACATAATATTATTTAAGCTCTGCTAGTACTTTTTCAGTTAGGTTTGATTCATCATTTGAGTAAAGAAGTATTTGGCTATCAATAACCATATCGTAACCTTCTTTCTTCGCTATCACTGCCGTCGCTTTTTGAATAACATCAATCATTTGCTGTCTTGATTTAATATCTAAAGACTGCGCTTTTGCCTGATAAGCTTCTTGCTTGATTTTACCTTCCGCATTGAGCTGGCTGATTTCGATCTTCAACTTCTGAACGCCTTCTTCACCAAGTAATGCGCCATTTCGTTCGATTTCTTGTCTCTTTGTTTCCATAGAAGCTTGAAGACGTTCTAGTTCAGCCCTGTCATCTTTTAATGCATCTTGAAGCTTTTTAACAATAGCTTCGCGCTGAGGGAATTTACTGATGATATAGCCACTGCTCACATAACCTACTTTCTGTGCTGCTTCTGCTGCATTAGCAAAAAAAGCAGAACTCGCAACAACAAGACTAAGACCAACAGTTCTAACTAACTTTTTCAAAATATTTTCCTTTTAGAAGGTTCTACCTATTGTGAAAGTGAAGAATTCTTCGTCATCACCTTCATATTTTTCAACTGGTTTTGCTACGGAGAATACAAGTGGTCCCATTGGGGACATCCATTGTAACGCTAAACCATAGGATGAGCGATAATTCGTCGGGTCTGAATAATCATAGTAATATTGGTCCCCATACGAAATATTATCCTCTAAATAATTAAACTCTGTATCCCACACACTCGCCATATCAAAAAAGACACTTGTCCGAACTTGGCTTTGCATCTCATCTGAAGCAAATGGGGTTGGAACAATCAATTCAATACTTGCGAGAGCAACGGCGTTACCACCAACGGAATCATCCGTCGCTGCATAATTAGGGTTGTTACCCACGCCCTCATCGTAGACAGCTTTTGGCCCTGCCGTGTTCGAGCCGAAACCACGAAGTGTTGTAAATCCGCCTGCATAATAGTTTTCATAAAACGGGAACAGGTTATCATTGCCATCATCTGATGTTCCGTATCCATTACCATAGCCGAGACGTCCTCGAAGTAAAAGAGTGAACTCATGCTTTTTGGTTAAAGGAAAATACTGGCGGACATCATATTGAGCTTTGAAGTACTGCACGTCTGAACCTGGCACGGTTGCTTTATATGATGCTCTTTGATGATTACCCGCCGTAGGGAAATATCCTCGGTTTAGATTATTACGCGTCCATGTCAGAGTAATATCAAAATCATCCACGTTCAATTCACCAGAACTACTAATATTCGCTTCCTGAGCTTTTAAAAACTGCTCAATCTGAACATAAGAATCTAGGTTAGAGATTGTATTGTGGGTATAACCGAGTCCAATTTCAAAAAAGTTAAGTTCATCGAAAGGGAAACCCCAAGTCAAACTGCCACCATAGCTTTCGTTGGTATAGTCAACGATTCCAGCTTCTGATGCTTCGAATTCGTTATAGAAAACTTTACCACCCATACTCACTCCATCGAGGTTCCAATATGGGTCTCGATATTCTAGGGTAACGTTTTTCTGATAGTCATTCGTCATCGCATTGATACCTACGCGATTACCAGTACCCGCAAAGTTATCTTGCTGCAAACCTACTTGGAAACTAATACCAGACTCAGTACCATAACCAACACCAAAGTTGATGCTTCCGGAGTTTGCTTCTTTTACTGAATAAACTAAATCCACTTGATCATCGGTACCAGGAACACGGACGGTTTGTACGTTTACCGTTTCGAAAAAGCCTAATCGATTTAATCGAGACTTACTGGTTTCTATCGCTTTAGAATTTAACCAACTGCCTTCCATTTGACGCATTTCGCGTCGCAAAACTTCATCTTTTGTCGAATTATTACCGGTAAAGCGAATATCTCTTACATAAATACGATTACCCGCTTCGACATTAATGGTTAGGTTTACCGTTTGGTTTTCATCATCAAATTCTGGCTGTGTAAAAACATTTGGATAAGCATAACCTGCCTCTCCCATGGTTTTTTTAACGTTTTCTTCAAGCCCAGTGACAAGAGCACCGTTATACAAATCACCATCTTCAAATGGTACCATTTTCTCAAATTCAGACTCTTTACCTATTAGCTCACCTTTAAATCTTACGTTTTCAATCGTGTAAGGCTTGCCTTCGTCTAAATTTAAAGTGATATATACGCCTTTCTTATCTGGCGAGATCGCTACTTGAGTAGCATCTACTTTAAACTTCAAATAACCTTGGTTTAGGTAAAAAGATTGTAATGCTTCTAAGTCAGCCGCCAACACTTGTTTTTGGTACTTGTCATCAGCAAGAAAGTTCCACCAAGATACATCCACATTCAAATCGAAGCGAGAGACTAACTCTTCATCTTCAAAAACCTCATTTCCGATAAAGTTAATCTGTTGAATTTTTGCAGAAACGCCTTCAGAAAACACAAACTTAAGATCGGCGCGGTTTCTTGGGAGTGGTGTAACAACGGCCTGAACGGTCGCATTATATTTACCAACACTGTAATAGAAGTCTTCTAACCCTTTTTCTATTTGACTCAAGGCTGTGCGATCGAGAGCTTCGCCAACCCTAACACCTGAAGCGTCTAAGTTTTGCTGTAGCTGTTCATCTTTAATGGCACTATTTCCAGAAAATGAAACATTGGCTACCGTAGGCCTTTCTTTCACTTGAACAACAAGCACATCTTCATCTCTAAGCACTTTGACATTCTCAAAGTTACCAGAGCTGTATAGCGCTTTTATGATATCGGACACATCTTGCTGGTCTATATTGTCGCCAACACGAACGGGAATTCGCAACAAGGCTGCACCGAGTGCTACGCGTTGTAACCCTTCTACTTTGATATCTTTTACAGTGAACTGCTCTGCGCTACTCACCGTTGAACTTGCGACTAGAAGAGTAGCGAGTAGTAATTGCTTAATTGCCATACCGGTTCTGACTATTCCTTGATACTTCTGATTGCTTTCTGCTTGTTTATATTCCTAAGAAAAACCCTAAGTCTTTAATCTTGAGCCTTTCTATGTCACAAACGCATAAAATCATTAAAAACAGCTATCGCCATAAGGGAGAAAATAATTGCCCCACCAACGCGAAAGCCCATTTCCTGTATTTTTTCTGGTACAGGTTTTCGTATAACAGCTTCAATAGCATAAAATAACAAATGGCCACCATCCAAAATAGGTAATGGCATCAAATTAATAATGCCTAAGTTCACACTTATAAGAGCTAAAAACCCTAGGAAGTAAACCAGACCATAATCCGCAGTTGCTCCAGCGCCTTTTGCAATAGAAATAGGACCGCTTAAGTTATTTAAACCTACATCACCTACAATAAGCTTCTTAAGCATGCTAAATGTGAGCACAATGACTTGCTCTGTTTTTTCAACCGCCTTACCAATAGACTCAAATACACCATACTGTAAATCAAATCTGTATTCTTCTGGCCAATCCGCTACTTTTGGCCCAATGCCGGCATAGCCTATAACCTGACCATTGGCCAACTCTTTACTTGCAGGTGTCAATTGCAATGACCTCGACACACCTTCGCGTTCGACGACTAACTCTAGCATCTGGTTAGGTGACGACATAATAGCATCGACTACTTCTTGCCACTCTTGAATAGCTATAGCGTTGATTGAAATTATCTTATCTCCAACTTCCACTCCAGCCGACTGCGCTGCACTAGCATCAGAAATATGAGCGACAGAGGTAAAAATCTCTGGTCGATAAGGTAAGAAGCCCAAAGTTTGCATCGCTGACTCGTTCTCAGGATCATAACTCCAGTTTCTTAAATCTAGTATTTTGGTCTCTTCTGTTCCATATCCATCTGCAGGGACAAGGGTGACAACCATCTGGTCATCACCGATATGAGAAATTATTCCCATATTGACCGATTCCCAGTCAAGAGTTTTGGTACCCGATATAGAAGTCAGCTCCATACCGGGCTCTATTCCTGCTTGGGCAACAATAGAATTAGGGGCTACCTCACCGATAACGGGCTTAACCGCAGGAACACCAATCAGAAAAACTAACCAGTATGCAAATATCGCGAATAAGAAATTAAACAACGGTCCCGCAGATACAATTGCGGTTCTTTGCCATAGTGGTTTACGGTCAAAAGCATACTGTTGCATCGATTCTGGTATATTATCTACCCGGCCATCGAGCATTTTCACATATCCGCCCAAAGGGATAGCCGATAAACTATACTCGGTGCCATCTGCACCCGTTTTTTTCCAGAGTGGTTTACCAAAACCGATGGAGAATTTTTCTACTTTTACTTCACACTTACGTGCAACCCAAAAGTGACCGAACTCATGTACAGCAACTAAAATGCCTAAGGCAATTATAAAGCTGCCAAAATTCCATAAAATGTCATTCATAGTGAACGTTCTCTAATCACTTCTCGAGCAAGATTGCGAGCCATTCTATCTAGCTCAAGCAAGCTTTCCAAGTTATCTGTAATCAGTTGCTGCGATTGTGAGCAAACCTTGGAAAGTACTCGTTCATTGACAACAGCAATATCGGTAAAGTTCAGTTGATTATTCAAAAATGCGCTGACTGCTATTTCGTTTGCTGCATTTATCGCCGTTGTCGCATGCTGTCCTTCATAACAAGCCTCTATAGCCAACTTCAAACAAGGATATCGAGCATAATCTGGTTCTAGAAACGTCAACTCACCAACTTTAGTAAAATCAAGCGGGGCAACGCCAGAAGATATTCTTTCAGGGTATGACATCGTTAACGCGATAGGAGTACACATATCTGGTTCTCCCATTTGAGCTAAAACAGACCCATCTCTGTATTGAACCATAGAGTGAATAACAGATTGAGGATGGATAATGACTTTTAACTGCTCGCGTTGGCAATTAAACAACCACTTTGCTTCAATGAACTCTAATCCTTTATTCATCATAGTAGCGGAATCAACAGAAATTTTTGGCCCCATGGACCAGTTTGGGTGTGCTATCGCCTGCTCTGGAGTAACTAATTGAAGTTTATCTACATCAGTATAACGAAATGGCCCACCAGAACCGGTCAATAAAATAGTATCAATCCCATACTTATCTAGATCACATCGGCCAACACTTTTTTGAACAAGCTCAGGCAAACACTGAAAAATAGCATTATGTTCGCTATCAACGGGTAGTAGTTCTGCACCATATTGTTCGACCGCTTCAATGAACAACCGCCCGGACATCACCAATGCTTCTTTGTTTGCGAGTAATATACGCTTTCCGGCCTTTACAGCGGCCATTGTGGGAACCAATCCAGCTGCGCCAACGATAGCCGCCATAACGCTATCTACTTCATCTAAAGAAGCAACGAAACTAAGTCCTTGCTCTCCGGCAACGACTTCAGTCGCTAGATTTAATGATTTGAGTTCTTTCTCTAATAAATGTGCAGCATTGTGATCTGACATTGCCGCAAATTTGGGCTTCCATTTAATACAGAGCGCCTTCATAGCTTCTACATTGGTACCTGCGCTAAGCGCTATAACAGAAAACTTTTCTGGGTTTTCAGAGATAACCTTAAGTGTACTGCTGCCAATTGAACCTGTGGCACCCAAAATCGTAATGTTTTGCATCAAAAAGAAACCGTTCTGAATAGAGTAGTAAGTAGATTACTCAAGAGGCCGTTAGAATACCTCTTAAGCAGACTAAATTGTGAAATAGAGCAGTGTAAACACAGGGAAAGCAGCAGTTAAGCTGTCAATTCGATCCAATACACCACCATGCCCCGGTATAATATTGCTGCTGTCTTTAATCCCAGAAACTCGTTTCAGCATACTTTCAACAAGATCACCGAGAACCGAAATAATTACCGTAACCAGTGTGATAATAACCATACTAGTAAAGCTTGAAAAATGAATATCAAAGAATGAAGCGGTTAGCCAACCTACAACTAGCGCAACAACAATACCACCGACAAGCCCTTCAATCGTTTTATTAGGACTGACATTTGGGGCCATTTTATGTTTACCAAATGCTTTACCCGCAAAATAAGCACCGCTATCTGCAGCCCACACAAGTAAACAAACGAACAATACCAGTTTAGAACCGTGGTAAGGTTCAATTTCGATATTCTGAGCCCGTAAAATAAGCAGACTCCAAAAGAAAGGCAAAATAGTCAACACGCCAAATAATTGGCGTAAAAATTTAGAGTCTTGCCAATAATTGGTCGACTTAGGAAAAGTAATCGCCAGAGCACTAGCAACCAACCACCAGATTGAAGCGACAACCAACAAGCTCACATGAGATAGAGTCAGTTGATTTAAGCTATCAACGTCAGAAGGCATTAACCAATAACTGATCGCCAAACAGGCTATCGTCGGGATCATTGCAAGGTAGCGGGATTTGCTACCGACAAACTGAGCCCATTCCCAAAATGCTAAGAGAGTAATACCCGTGACAACCAATAAAAAAAGAGGTAAAGGAAGTTCAAAAATAGCCAACACTGCTAAAGGGGCAAGTATTAACGCTGTAATTATTCGTTGTTTCAAATGCGTTACCTTAAATTTATTCCATTAAAGCTTTTATCTGTTCGCCAGTACAACCGAACCTTCTTTCTCGACTGACAAACCAAGAGACAGCGTCCACTAATCTATCTTCATCAAAATCTGGCCAAAAAACGTCGGTAAAATACATTTCAGCGTAAGCTAGTTGCCAAAGCATAAAATTACTAATCCTACACTCGCCACTGGTTCGAATAAGCAAGTCGACTGCTGGTAAATCAGACATAGTCAGTTCAGATGCAAATAGCTCTTCAGTAATATCACTGGGCTGCAACGCGCCCTCTTGAACCTTCGACGCTATTGATTTTGCAGCTTCTGTTATATCCCACTTACCACCATAGTTGGCGGCTATATTCACAACCATACCAGTATTTCCAGCCGTTAGCGTTTCCGCTTCCGCTATTTTTGTCTGTAAATTAGCATTAAACTGGCTAACGTTACCAATTACACGCAATTGCAGGTTGTTCTTATGCAGTTTTTTAACTTCTCTCGTCAAAGCCGAAATGAAAAGATCCATAAGTAGGTTCACTTCTTCTTCCGGTCTACGCCAGTTTTCACTGCTAAAAGCGAACATAGTAATAGCTTTAACACCTAACTTTGCTGCACCTTTTATTGTTTTCCTTACGGCTTTAGCACCGGCTCTATGACCAAAAACTCGAGGCTTACCTCGTTCTTTTGCCCAACGGCCATTGCCGTCCATAATAACGGCGATGTGTTTTGGTAAATGAGATGAGGAAACTTGAATATCAGGCATAATTATAATTTGATGAGTGTTGTAGGTTCAAAATAATAGCATAAAAAAACGCTGGGCTGCAAGCACAGCGTTTTAGCCACTCAAGGAAGTAAAAATTATACTTCCATTAAATCTTTTTCTTTTGCTGCAAGAACATCATCAACGTTCTTCACCGCGGCATCAGTCAATTTTTGAATATCGTCTTGCGCTTTACGATCTTCATCTTCTGAAATATCTTTATCTTTTAACAAACCCTTTAAATCACCGTTAGCATCACGACGAATATTACGGATTGCAACTCGCCCACCTTCGGCTTCTGCACGAACAATCTTAACTAGATCGCGACGACGCTCTTCCGTTAATGGTGGAAGTGGAACGCGGATAACGGTACCTGCAGACATAGGGTTCAATCCAAGGTCAGACTTCATAATTGCTTTTTCAATTAATGGTGTCAATTCCTTATCAAACACTGTAATAGCCAAAGTACGTGCATCTTCCGCAACAACGTTAGCAACTTGATTCAATGGTGTTGGTGCACCATAGTACTCAACAGAAATACCAGAAAGTATGCTCGGGTGTGCACGGCCAGTACGTACTTTACTAAGGGTGTTTTTTAGCGCTTCAACACTTTTTTCCATGCGCTCTTGCGCGTCTTTTTTGATTTCGTTAATCACGTTTTCACCTTAAACTTTTAACTAATTTGAATGAATTATTCAGCGTTACTAATTAGAGTGCCTTCTTCTTCACCCATCACCACGCGACGAAGCGCGCCTGGTTTATTCATATTAAACACGCGGATTGGCATTTTATGATCACGTGCCAATGTAAATGCCGCAAGATCCATTACTTTCAATTCTTTTTCAAGAACTGCACTGTAAGAAAGCTTATCATACAGTTCCGCATCTGGGTTTGCTACTGGGTCTGCTGTAAATACGCCATCAACTTTCGTCGCTTTTAAAACCACGTCGGCTTCTATCTCTATTCCGCGTAAACATGCAGCTGAATCTGTAGTAAAAAATGGGTTACCTGTACCTGCTGAGAAAATAACAACTCTACCTTGGCGTAATTGAGCAATAGCGTCAGCCCAATTGTAATCATCACATACGCCTTTAAGAGGAATAGCCGACATTACACGAGCATCAACATATGCACGGTGCAACGCATCGCGCATTGCTAGGCCGTTCATTACTGTCGCTAACATTCCCATGTGGTCACCAACAACGCGATTCATACCAGCTTCAGCAAGCCCAGCGCCGCGGAATAAATTACCGCCACCGATAACTAAACCGACTTGAACACCCAACTCGACTAATTCTTTCACCTCTTGAGCCATACGTTCAAGAATTGTAGGGTCAATGCCAAAGCCTTCTTCGCCTTGAAGTGCTTCACCGCTAAGTTTTAATAGAATACGTTGATATGCTGGTTTTGGGTTTGTTGTCATGGAGTTTACCTTCCAATATAAAGTTATTGATTAACTGTCATGAATTAGCGCTTTAAACACGCTATATTTCAAACTCTAATTCATCACAGCTAAATTTTTCTATATTCATAAAAAGACCGTAGCCAAGGCCACGGTCTTTTTCAATGCGACTACATCAGGGATTACCCTTTTTGTACCGCAGCAACTTCGTCAGCAAAGCTCATTTCTTGAGCTTTCTCGATGCCTTCACCAACTTCTAAACGTACAAAGTTAGAAACTGAAGCACCTTTTTCTTTCAGCATATCACCTACAGTTTTCTTAGGTTCCATGATGAATGCTTGACCAGTTAGAGAGATTTCGCCAGTGAATTTCTTCATACGGCCGACAACCATTTTCTCAGCGATTGCTTCTGGTTTGCCTTCATTCATTGCGATTTCAACTTGAACCGCTTTCTCTTTTTCAACTACGTCAGCTGGTACGTCTTCAGGGTTAACAAACTCTGGCTTAGAAGCAGCAACGTGCATTGCAACGTGCTTAAGAGTCTCTTCTTCTGCAGAACCTGCAACAACAACACCGATGCGCTCACCGTGACGGTAAGAAGCTAGTTGAGCACCTTCAATGTACTCTACACGACGGATACTGATGTTCTCACCAATTTTAGCAACAAGAGCGATACGAGCATCTTCAAACTTAGCTTGAAGAGCAGCAGCGTCTAATTTTTCAGCTACAGCAGCATCAGCAACTTCGTTAGCAAATGCTAGGAAGTTGCCATCTTTTGCTACAAAGTCAGTTTGACAGTTAACTTCTAGAAGTGCCGCAACACCATCAGCTTGTTTGATGATGATAGTACCTTCAGCAGCAACATTACCGGCTTTTTTAGCCGCTTTTGCTGCGCCACTTTTACGCATGTTTTCGATCGCTAGTTCAATATCAGCGTTCGCTTCAACAAGCGCTTTTTTACATTCCATCATGCCAGCGCCAGTGCGCTCGCGAAGTTCTTTAACTAGAGCAGCAGTTACAGTTGCCATTCTCTATTCCTCAGTCTATTCAGGATAAGATACAAATCAGGGGCCTAAATTATTGGCCCCTGATGCTAACTATAACTTAGTTAATGTTTAAAGCGTGTTTCAGAAATAAAATTCCTTTAAAACCCCAGCTTTACAAAAACTAAGTTTAACGTCAGAAGTCCGCTATTATTCAGCTTCTTCTACGAAACCGTCTTTTTCAGCCGCAGCTACAACAGCGTCTTGGTTACGACCTTCTTTCACAGCGTCAGCAGCAGCGTTTAGATAAAGCTGTACAGCGCGGATTGCGTCGTCGTTACCAGGAATGATGTAATCAATACCGTCTGGGTCAGAGTTAGTATCAACAACAGCGTATACTGGGATACCAAGGTTGTTAGCTTCTTTAACTGCAATGTGCTCGTGATCAGCATCGATTACGAATAATGCGTCAGGTAGGCCGCCCATGTCTTTGATACCACCAAGAGATTTCTCTAGCTTCTCCATTTCACGAGTACGCATTAGAGCTTCTTTCTTAGTTAGTTTCTCAAAAGTACCGTCTTGAGCTTGAGCTTCAAGTTCTTTAAGGCGCTTGATAGACTGACGAACAGTTTTGTAGTTTGTTAGCATGCCGCCTAACCAGCGGTTGTTAACATAGTATTGGTTGCTGTTGATAGCAGCTTCTTTAACAGCTTCAGATGCAGCGCGTTTTGTACCAACAAAAAGAACCTTACCTTTTTTCTCGCCAACTTTAGCAATTTCAGCTAGAGCTTCGTTAAACATAGGTACAGTTTTTTCTAAGTTGATGATATGAACTTTGTTACGAGCGCCAAAGATGAATGGTTTCATTTTTGGGTTCCAGTAACGAGTTTGGTGACCGAAGTGAACACCAGCTTTAAGCATATCGCGCATTGATACAGTTGCCATTTTAAATTCCTCTTACGGGGTTAGGCCTCCACATACCCCATGCATCCGACTTATAATTGTTAGCCTGAAAGTAGACAACAACAAAGCACCCCGGAACATGTGTCGGTACGTGTGTGATTTAAAGATAAAAGTTAATGGAGTAAAAACAGCTTCGCTGACATACAGAATGTCAAAGAGAACAGTTCCCGACTCCGGCGCGCTTTATACCACAAATCGACGTTATAAATCCAGATAATTTGCCTCATATAGACGGATTTCTACCAAGTCGTTAATGTTCGACCGAGTTAAATGATAACGGAATTCAATTGCACTTAGCCTACTCACTGGTAGAATACGTCGAATAAGTACCCAGCTACTATCAAAAGAATTAGAGAAAACAGATGACAATTAAGATAAAAACCGCTGAAGAAATCGAAAAAATGAGACTTGCAGGGAAATTAGCTGCTGAAGTTTTAGAAATGATTGAGCCCTTTGTTAAGCCCGGCGTGACAACAGAAGAGCTCGATCAAATCTGTTATAAGTTCATTATTGATAATGGGGCCTACCCTGCACCACTTGATTATCATGGATTTCCTAAATCTATCTGTACGTCAGTAAACCATATTGTCTGTCACGGCATACCAGCAACAGAAGATGCTTTGGGTACTTCTGGTAAGTCCAAGCCGGGTATATTAAAAGATGGTGATATCGTTAATATCGATATCACGGTTATCATTCCAAATGATAAAAATGCATCATTAGAAACACGTCCGAAAGGATACCATGGTGACACATCAAAGATGTTCCTTGTCGGTAATGTCGATCCTGCTGACAAACGTTTATGTATGGTTGCTCAAGAGTCTCTATATACCGCGATTCGTAAAGTAAAACCTGGAATTACGGTCGGTGATATTGGCACGACAATTCAGAAGTATATCAAAGGCGTATCTCCTCGATTTTCTATTGTCAAAGATTTCTGTGGACATGGTATTGGCGATGAATTTCACGAAGAGCCTCAAGTAGTACACTATAAGAATAACGACCGTCGTATTCTTAAGCCTGGCATGATTTTTACTATTGAACCAATGATAAACGCAGGTAAATTTGGCTGTAGCGTCGACTCTGAAGACGACTGGACCGTTTATACCGGAGACGGTAAAAACTCAGCACAATGGGAACACACCATATTAGTAACAGAGAAAGGATGTGAAATCTTAACTCTCCGTACTGAAGAGAACCTCTCTAGAGTTTTGGTTAACTAATAATTCGAGTTAGCCATAAATATTGCCGCAGAAAACCTCGTTATTCACGAGGTTTTTTATTCCCAAACAACGACGCATTAAAAAGTATAATTCTATTACAATAAGGTGCTCTATTTCCTTTAGACAGACTTTCCAACACCATTATCTACTGGTACATTGGTCGGCATATTAGTTTCAAAAACGGACGGCAAGGAATGCCCTACATATCTCCTCTAAAATTTGAAGATTCCCAAATCAATCCTACTGACATTAAGAATCAACTCGACAAACTCAGCAATGATCAAAATGAACAGTTTTTAAATCACCATCCAGTCACTGATCTCGTCTTCGCTCGCTCAGAATATATGGATCAATTGCTACAAAGGCTGTGGCGTTTTTTTGGGTTTTCAGACGTTGAAAATCTTTGTTTAATCGCGGTAGGAGGCTATGGTAGGAGTGAGTTACACCCCTTGTCCGATATCGATATTCTTATTCTTTCTGAGAAAACGTTACCCAAACATCTAGGTTCTAAAATCAGTGAATTTATCACTTTACTATGGGATTTACGCTTAGAAGTGGGCCACGCTGTTAGAACAATAAAAGAGTGTTCAGAAGTTGGCAGTAACGATCTGACGGTGGCAACAAACTTACAAGAGGCTCGTCTTCTTTGTGGCAGTGAAGACTCATTCGTAAAGCTAAAATTACTCGTTTTGTCAGAAAGCTTTTGGCCTAGTGTCGATTTCTGTCAACAAAAAATATCCGAGCAGAAAGAAAGGCACGCCCGTTACCATGATACGACTTATAACCTTGAACCCGATATTAAATCTAGCCCTGGAGGCTTACGGGATATCCATACGCTTAGTTGGATTGCAAGACGACATTTTGGAGCCACATCTTTACTAGAAATGAGTAAATACGGTTTTCTCACCGATGCGGAGTATCGAGAATTAGTTGAATGCCAAGACTATCTTTGGCGTATTCGCTTTGCTCTCCATATGGAGCTAAAACGCTACGACAATCGACTAACATTTGCTCATCAAGCTCAGGTTGCAGAGCACTTAGGCTTTACCGGGGAATACAATGTCCCTGTTGAGATGATGATGAAGGAATTTTATAGAACCTTAAGGCGTGTAGCTGAATTGAACAAAATGCTAATTAAGCTTTTTGAACAGGCAATCATCAACGATGGAGAGGAACTAAAAGCAGAAGAACTTGATGACGATTTTCAGCGAAGAGGCGCACTTATCGAGGCTAAAAAACCCGCTCTATTTCAAGCGAGACCAGAAACTATATTAGATATGTTTATCCATATAGCCAATGACTCAAGTATTGATAGCGTCGCACCAGCAACTCTTCGTCAATTGAGAACAGCAAGACGTCGCCTTAATAAATTTCTTCATACAATACCCGAAGCGAGAGAAAAATTCCTCGCATTGTGCAGGCATCCAAATTCGCTGTATCGAGCATTTCCGTTGATGCATAAACTGGGTGTTATCTCTGCTTATATTCCTCAATGGAGTCAAATAGTCGGCCAGATGCAGTTTGACCTGTTTCACGTTTACACGGTAGATGAACACAGCATGAGGCTGCTAAAAAACATCCACTCTTTCAGCCATATAGAAAATCACAATAAGCACCCAATTTGTTGCGAAGTCTATCCAAAAATGCAGAAAAAAGAACTGTTGATCATCGCTGCGATTTTTCATGACATAGGCAAAGGACGTGGTGGAGACCATTCTGAAATCGGTGCGGTTGAAGCCTATGCCTTTTGTATGGAACACGGTTTATCAAAACCTGAAGCCAAGCTTGTCTCTTGGCTGGTAAAAAACCATTTATTAATGTCTGTTACCGCGCAACGTCGAGATATATATGATCCTGACGTCATCGCTGAGTTCGCTAAACAAGTACGTGACGAAGAGTATTTAGATTACCTCGTGTGTTTGACCGTTTCCGATATTTGCGCGACGAATCCAGAACTATGGAATAGTTGGAAGCGAACCCTGTTGGGCGAACTTTACCACTCCACGCAACGGGCACTTCGCAGGGGGCTAGAAAACCCTGTCGATATCCGCGATCGAATTCGCCACAATCAACAAATGTCGTCCGCGCTGCTAAGAAAAGAAGGGTTTCCAGCTAGAGAGATCGAACTGCTATGGCAGAGATTTAAAGCAGATTATTTCTTAAGGCATACACATAAACAGATTGCATGGCATTGCACCCATTTATTACGACATAATGATATGGAACAACCACTTATACTCGTAAGTAAGAAAGCAACACGCGGTGGCACTGAAATATTTATTTATTCAAAAGATCAACCAGCACTGTTTGCTAATGTGGTCGCAGAGATAGATAGACGAAATCTCAATGTCCATGATGCGCAAGTTATGAGCAGCAAAGATGGCTTCGTACTAGATACATTTATGGTGCTGGACCAAAATGGCGATCCAATTGAAGAACAATATCACGACACTATCATAACCAGCTTGACCCAATTACTCGCAGACACGAGTCAGAAAAAAGTTCGGGTAAGACGTGCTCCAAGGCAGCTCAAACATTTCAACGTCAAAACTCAGGTTGATTTTATACCAACTAAAACAGGAAAACGGACATTAATGGAATTCGTTGCGCTGGATATCCCTGGTCTTCTTGCTACAGTTGGTGAATCATTCGCTAGTTTAGATATTCATCTGCATGGAGCAAAGATCACTACTTTTGGTGAGCGTGCAGAGGATTTATTTATTATTACCTCTTCTGCTGGTCAATCCCTATCTGAAGACGAGCAAGAAAAATTAAGAACTATGCTAGTGAATAATGTTTCAGAACTCGCAGAAAATTAGCATATAATTCTAGGACGAGAAAGCAGATCGCGATCTCGTCCACAACTCTTTTCTGCTCGACAAAAATCATCTTTCTACTAAGCTTTTACACTGCTAAAGTTATATTAATTAATTCAGTTAATTAATTATCACACACACTATATTTGACACAATTATTCAAGAGGTAAACTATGTATCCAAACCTTACTGGTTTAGGGATTCATGATCCTAAGCAAATAGAGCGCTACTCACTACGCCAAGAAGCTCACAAGGATGTGTTAAAAATTTATTTTCATAAGCAGAAAGGAGAACTGTTTGCGAAAAGTGTGAAATTTAAATACCCAAGACAGATAAAGAATGTTTTGGTTGATGGTGGAACCCATCAGTATCGAGAAGTGACAGAGATAAACCGAAATCTCACGCTTGTTATTGATGAACTCAACACAATTACGCGTCCAGCAAAACGAAAAGAAACCGATCTAAAAGAAAAAATCCTATTAGATCTTCGTCATTTAGAGAAGGTGGTTTCTAGCAAAATTCATGAAATAGAAGCTGATTTGGAAAAACTTAAGTAATTTTTTCTTAAAACAAAAAAGCCAAATTTTTGAATTTATCCCCAATAATTAAATAGCTTATTATTGGGGATTTTTTATATCCGAATCGTTAGAGTGAACGCTATTTAGCTAACGCATCTTCCCAATCAAACACTTCAATTAACCTTTGCCAGCATTCATCGAAGCTCGCCTTTATACAGAGTATTTCGTCAGTAAAAGGATGGATAAACTCTAGTTCTGTGGCGTGCAGTAGTAATCGATGCGCCTGATAACTCTCGCGAAAAAGCCGATTATGTTTACCATCACCATGAGAAGTATCGCCGACGATAGGATGCCTAAGGTGAGCCATGTGACGACGTAATTGATGCTTTCGCCCCGTGTGAGGTTTCATTTCAACAAAACAGTATCGACTGGTTGGGAATCGGCCTGTTGAATATGGCACCTCAACTTTAGCTAATGGCTTATATTCAGTGACCGCTTCTTGCGGTTCTTTATCTGCTTTTGCAAATTTATCCGCTATCTTATCCAACTCTTCTTTTAGGGGATAATCTAATGTATCACCCTCTTCAATCCAGCCCCGAACAATGGCATGGTAAGTTTTTTTCATCTCATGGTTAGCAAACATAGGCATCATTTTTGATGCTATTTCACTGGACAAAGCGAACACAAGTACACCCGACGTAGGTCTATCTAAACGGTGTAAAGGAAACACATGCTGACCAATTTGATCGCGTAATGTTTGCATTACAAATTGAGTTTCATGCTTGTCTAACCATGAACGATGAACAAGCATTCCTGCTGGTTTATTCACTGCGACGATGTAATCATCCTGAAAAAGAATCTCTAACATTATCGGCACTCCTCATCAATCTGATGCAACAACGCAATTAATTCTAATTTTACGCTGTCGGTTTTCCATACTTCTTCAAAATATGGCGAAATAGAAAAACCACTCGGTACCAGCTGACTCTCTAACATTTCTCGCATCTTTGGAATGAATATCCATTGCAACCATTGCTCTGGCTCTAAGGTGTCTAGGGCAAAAGGTTCTTTACTCAACAAAGCACTTTTTTCAGGTTGCTCATTACCCCAAAGAGATAATCTTCGTAAGCATGTTTCGGTTTCTAATAAGAGCGTAAATAGAGGAAGATCGTTAGTCATAAGAATATTGCGTACTGCCACCTTGAAATTTTCGCTAAGAGTACCATTTATTAAACAAAGACGAATAGAGTAATTAATGCAATGGAAAATATTCAAACCCTAACTCAACTGCTACGAAATAGTGGCTGTGAATATAAAATTTTTGATTTAGGGAGACGTATCCTATCGGTTGAGAACAAACTGTTTTCTAATGTAGAGCTAAGCCAACAACCCTATCCGTACCCACTGCAAAGACACGCTCATATTGCTATAGCTTACTGGAATGAGGAAAAACAGCCTTGGATCTGGTTTTTAAAATTCCCTTTAGATGAACGTGGCTTATTGAAGCAATCTGATATCGGCAATTTTATAAAATATGTCGTTGAAGCCATGGGCACGAGATTAGGTGGCGAGATAAGTGAAGATCAAGAACAAAAGCTTGCGAATAACCCTTATACATTTAAGCCCTCTGAAGACAAAATGGCAGTATTTCATAGCCAAATTCGAGCTTTTTTAGATATGCAAACTAGCCAATATTATGAGCATGCTCAACACTATTTTAGCGGAGGGCTTGGGTGGGATAAGTGGCAAACTGTCGGGCTTCAAGGCATTGCAGATATCTGCGCTCGAATCAACCAAGAACAAAATGGTGTCATTGTTCGTAAATCTTTGCGTCATATTCCCAGTGAACCAAGGTATGCGATACTCGGTGTATTAGAGCATACGGACTTACCGGATAAACTATCCGACACTCTTTTAGAGCTTGCTCAAAAAGAGTGTGTACACAACACACCAGATCTGTTTTTGCTCTCTGCGTACGTTAGAGCATTATCTGGTGCTAGCACCTCTCAATTAAACACTCTCGTCAACACTATATTAGTTAGCCCACGTCTAAGTCATCAGGAAGTCCTCATCGGTATTGCGGGGCGTTCTTGGCAAGTATTGGAAGACCCGATATTAGCTGAAAAATACCTATTAAGATTGGCACAAACAGGTAATCAAAACCTATTTAACCAGATATTTGCAGACCTAGTAATGCAACCAGCATTGCGTCTAGTCTTATTACCGTTACTGCATAGCAATCCTTCTAATGATTTAGCCGCTGCACTTGTCAGCTTACAACAGACAACGAAAGCAAAGGCTAATTGATGATTAGTGACCTATTAGCAATACTCGGTTTAGGTTTTGGCTGTTTTCTTTTTGGCAGCAACGAAGGCAATCAGAATTAGCAAAAGCTGCGATTGCAAGACGATGTGAACAACTCGATTTACAAGTGTTAAGCGTTTCGTTTGGCGCACATAGAATAAAAACGCCAGAAGGAAATCTAAAGTGGCATACTGCTTATCAATTTGAGTTCTCTGCTCTCGGTGATGACTGCTATCAGGCAAATTTGATTATGCGTGGTTTTAGACCGGTGCGTTTTAATATCCCACCGTACCGGATGAGCGAAACGCTTCATTAAAATAGGTGTTCAGAATAAGAAAAGCCCCGATACTTTCGTATCGGGGCTAAAGTCTTACTTGCAGCAATCCAGCTACCAAAATGCTCCATGCATCATCCGTAATAGTACTGAATCCTTCAGCTTATCCTGTGCATCGCCATCCTAGCGGTGTCCTAGTCATCCTAACTACTAACGTTCCTCGTTAGCGAACATCACTTGTTCCTTGAGCGGTGTCCCTTACATCGTCCTGATGTTGTCCCAGCCTGATCCTTTCAGGTGTTCCATTGCAAATCCTTGCCGTTAGTATCCTACTAACGTTGCATCCTGCAATGTCCTTTGTCCTTTTAGATTACTATCCTAGTAATCTCACTTCTTCCTGAATATAACCAAGTCCTTGGTTATTCTTAAATCCTTTGCCAACTCCTTGTCGACGAAGATAAGATTACTATTTTTAAACTTTTGAACAAGCCATTAATATTAATATCTACTTTTTAAATACGTTCAAAGCATGAACAATAACCTTACAAACAATGAGTTACACCACACTTCGTTAATCATTTCTCCATAACTTATCGTCTTTTCCTACATATTTGTGAGAGATCTCTTACAAGAGACTTCTTGATTAGATATGCACAATCTTAGAAATATCATTCATAAATATAATCATACGCTCTTTAGATTCACTAAACATATAGACGTTAAGGTCTAGATAACTGAAAGAGCACAAAGTAGTATATGAAGATAAAGAAATAGTGGAGTTCTATATGCAAACTAAAGACGTATCTGCTGAACTTGAACAAGCAATGCAAAAAATTCATGCTCTGGGTAAGCAACCTACTGTTGCGTTGGTTAAGGCTCAATTACATACCAGTGTTCCTATGCCTGCAATTATAGCGGCAATCAAGAGCTGGAAAGGCAACAAATCTGTTCCCAAAATAGAAATCGCTGAAAAGAAAGAACTCGATCTCGAAAAGAGAATAGAACAACTAGAAAAACAAGTTATCGAGTTAACCCAAAAAATGAATACGCTAGAGGAAAAAATGAAGATATGGGTTGATGCGGATGCTTGTCCAAAAGTCATTCGAGAAACACTGTTTAGAGCAGCAGAAAGAACCGGGGTCGATTGCATATTTGTAGCCAATCACAGAGTTCCCGTACCTACACGCACTAACATCAAATCCATTCAAGTTGAAAGTGGATTTGATGTCGCAGATAACGAAATTGTTCGACTAGCGGAAAAAGGAGACCTAATCATTACCTCAGATATTCCTTTAGCCGACGAAGTTATCACCAAAGGTGCGCTTGCTCTCAGCCCCAGAGGTGAGCTTTATACTAAGGAGACAATAAAAGCTCGACTAAATATCCGAGATTTTATGGATACAATGCGTTCAAGTGGTATTCAAACAGGTGGACCCAGTGCGTTATCTCAAACCGATAGAAGAGAATTTGCTAATCATTTAGATAGAGTGTTAGCAAAACGCTAATCTTGAAGAAGGTACATCTTGAGCGCCTTCGGGGTCTTGGGTCTTGGGTCTTGGGTCTTGGGTCTTGGGTCTTGGGTTACTTATAACTTTCTAGATTCAAAAAGCGAAGCGTTCGAGACTTAAGATTTTAAATCTCTACTTCAACTGGTCCCAACTGATGTTGGATACAATGCGGCATTTGTCGCATTTAAAATAGAAAACATCATGTAAAGGTGTATCTAAAAGCCACTCTCCTCCGCACTTTGGACATACTCTCTCTTTTTCTTCTTTAATGCTCTTTCCACCAACTCGATAGAGATAATAATAAGTTGGAATGTCAGTAAGATATTCAATACGGCCCCGTATATCCCACCCACGACGGAACAAATCACTATCAATCTGAGTTATTTCTGCAAGGGCGGCGTGTTCGGCCTTACATCCCCCTGCCATTTGCAATTCATCACATGCTTGCCATTCTGTTTGCCACTTAATGACAGCTTTATGATCGCCATTTAGCGTTGCTGGATGTCGATATAAAGGGATCGGCAAAAGCGAATCCCCACTTCGTAAAGGAGAACACGTATGCACATAAGTTGTATATAAAACCTGCCAACTTGGTGTTTCTTGTTCAGCCGCTTCTTCGGAATTAATATCGCGGCCTAGCAATCGAACCTTGGGCGACAATAGGCTCGCTTCTGATAACTGCTTAATACAAACATTTACGTAATCAGAATGATTATCAGGATGAAGGCTATTTTCTTCAGGACAAACCACTCTCACATAGAATATGCCATCACCCATAACGATAGGAAATTCTCGACCGAGGATCTGACCATTATACCTAAGCGCTTCTAAAAGAGCATTTACACCTTTATCTACCGCCGAAACGGTTGTGTTATCAAAGCACTCAAACTGCAATTCAGCAACAACCATCCTGCTATACCTCAGGCACAATATCAGTAAGAAAATCGGTCACGTTTTGAGCTAAGATGTCACGCTTATCCGTTCCCAATCGTTCCAGAATCACATTCCCTGTAATATTACAGATAGATATAACATCCAACTCAGCCTCAGTTACACCAATAAACACTGTGGGTTTCAGTTTCAATCGCCTTTGAGTCACAAGGTGGCCCAGCATATTTTCTTGTAAACGAACAAAATCATCATCATTCCAGACTTGTAGCAGCGTAAACGGTTTATCTTGCCATGTCGCTTCCATATCCGCGCTATACTGACTACCATAAAATGCTTTTATATCTTCATGTAAACTAATCTCAATGCCATTTTCCACATTAGTAAAATCTGCCATTTCATCGCGCTTGATCGGCTGCCAATAAATGGCCTCTCCGTCGCTTTTTTCTACACATACAGACACCAAACCGACCAATTCTTCATTCTTAGGTAACGTTTGGTGTTTATCTTGCCAGGCTTGCAGATAGCGCAAGGAAAAGAGATGCAAAGCATCTGTAACAGGTTGAGTCATGTAAGCTCCTTGACTTGAGTTGATGACAGCGTATACGCGATTAAGTAGAATCTTGGGTATTCTAATCGATAAATGCAATTTAGTATGAGCAAATATTCAAATTCAGCTGAACTCTCAGGGTTAACCCTTGGCCAAAAAACAGAATATAGCCACCAATATGACCCAGCATTACTGCAACCAGTCCCAAGAAGCCTCAATCGAGATGACCTCAACTTAGGTGATAACCTCCCTTTTAAAGGCTGTGACATATGGACCCTCTACGAATTATCTTGGCTTAATGACAAGGGGTTACCACAAGTCGCAGTAGGAGATGTCTCTATTCCTGCATCAAGCCAAAACTTAATCGAATCGAAATCATTTAAGCTTTATCTAAATAGTTTTAATCAAACTCGATTTACTAATTGGGACAAAGTAAGAAGCACCATAGAAAGAGATCTATCTAACTGTGCAGGAGAAAAAGTTAGCATCGTGCTTAATCCTGTCTCACAGTTTACTGCTCAACCTATTATAAATATGGCGGGGCAATGTATTGATGAACAAGATATAGAGATTACTGACTACCAGTTTGACCCTGAGTTTCTAAAAGGATCAACCTCAGGCATACCGGTCAATGAAACATTACACAGCCACCTTTTAAAATCTAACTGTCTTATCACTAATCAACCCGACTGGGGGAGTGTCGAAATCCAATACTCAGGAAAAAAATAGATAAAGAAGCGCTGCTACGATACTTAATCTCATTTAGAGAGCACAATGAGTTCCATGAACAGTGCGTCGAAAGAATCTTTATGGATATAACTCACTATTGTAAACCAGATTCGCTTACAGTATATGCTCGCTATACTCGCCGCGGTGGCTTGGATATAAACCCATACCGCTCAACAGTATTTTTGGCACCACAGCACAACCATAGATTAGCACGCCAATAAGCTTAATAAGGTATATAACAAACCAATGTCAAAATCTGCATTATCTCGACTGCTCATTTCCATTGCATTATGGGGAGCGGCAACCACCACCTTATATAGCACTGGCGTTTTCGCTGACGAAATCACATCTACTGTCTTAGAGGAAGCGGAGAAGGTAATAGAGATTGTTCCTGAACGTTCTAAAAAGATTGCTCAGCAGTTTTTGACTGCCAGAACATTAGCTGACAAAAAGCAAGGCCAAAGCCAAAATCACACCTCAAGGGATGAGGCTGAAAATACAGTTCGAACACCTAGCACCAGCATTAAAGCACTGCAAATTATAGCAAAAGCAAAGTATATATTAGGTGATTCAAGAGGTTCGTTAATCAGCGTTGAACAAGCAGAAAATTTAGCTCGTACTTATAATTTACCTCATCAGATAGTAAAAGTTCAGATATTAAAAGCAACATTATTATGGCGATTAACCAAAGATGAAGACAAAACAAGAACGCTAATAACAAGCATTGAGCAAGGCATTGAAAATAAAGAACAAACGTTTTTGGATATCGAACTAAACTACCAATTACTGATGCTGAAAGCTGAAATCGCCACCTCACAGGAAGACAACTCACTAGCCAAAAATTATTTTGATCAAGCAAATAATTTTTTAGTCAAACTCAATAATGAAGAGCTATTAATAAAACATCAGGTTACATTAGGCGAGTATTATTTAACCAATACGAATTATAATCAGGCGCTTTATCAACTGCTGTCTGCATACTGGTCTGCAATCGAGAATGACAAACCTATATTGTTAGCGGAGATAAACCGGGTAATTTCAGATCTCTTCATTAAAAAATCCGTTCTAGACAAAGCATTAGAACACCTTTCTCAGGCAGCAGATTTTTATGACAACTACGAAAACTCACGCAACCTCGCAACTATCCTAAAAAAGATGGCCGATATTTATTACTCTCAAGGCCAGTATAACCTAGCATTAGTGCATTATTTTAATGTATTAGACTCCGAAGAAGTCAATAGAGATATTGAAGATATCATTCAGGTCAGGTTAGATTTAGCAAAAACTTATCTTCAGTTGTATAACTACCCACTTGCGGAACAATACCTACAAAGAGCAAATGCATTATTGGCCTACGCCAAAATAGATAACTTAATAGCAACATATTATTTACTTAATTCTGAATTGGAATTTTTGAAAACCAATATTAATAAAAGCTTAGGCTTTGCAGAAAAGGCCCTTGAAATTGGTGAAAAAACAAACAACGAAGATATTCAGTTGCATGCATACTTACTTCTTACAAAAGCATATGAACATATGAGTAATTATTCAGATGCATTCATTAGTGGAAAAAAATATGACCAATTAATAACAAATAAACAACAACAATTATTAACTATTTCAGAAAATGACTTTAGAGAACAAAAGTTGTTTATTGAGCAATCGTTGCATTTTAAAGACCAGTCAAAGTTACTCTCTCAAAGTAATGAAGAACAGATACGTTTTAGATATGCAAGCGCTATTCTATTTGTGCTTTCATTACTAATACTTGTCCTCTTTGTACGACGTGGCATCGTAAATAAAAAGATGAGGCATCAACTTAGCAACCTGTACAATGACCACTATACACACCCACGTTCAGGTTTACGTAACTTCCGATTATTAAACGTGAAACTGCCATTTTCTTTAGAGCAAAGCAGCGCGAATTTTGAACAGTGGAAGACAGGTGATCTCATCAACGAACCTCTCCATGATAAACTCCGTTTTATAATGATAGAGTTACCAAGCTTACGAACTGCATATCTTCAACAGGGGTACAATGCAGGCCTGCAACTTGAAGCTGAATTTGGTGCGTTTATAAAAACAAAGCTAAAGAGCCCCGCAAGGCTTTATCATTTTGCTGACGGCATGTTCTTATATGTTGAACCGAATACAACGCCAATTAAAACAGCTAGAGAACTATTTGAACAAGTTAATAATTGGGTAAAAGATTTTAAATCGGACAAACTTCTTGATAGAACGATTCGAGCTGGAATTGCCGATTATCCATTTTTACCAAGAGCCTACACCGCGATAAATGACAAAGAACTAATCGATATATTATTAATGGCGTCCAATCTTGCACGATTACAAAATCACCAGCATGGTGGAAATCAATGGGTCAGTTTAACCGCAATAGAAAATGCACCGGCTGCAAGTTTTGCAAGCGGTGATATTCGCTCTGCTTGCCTATCTGCTATCGAAAACGGCCTAATAAAAATTGATTCTAGTGATAAAATTGAGGACAACATCATAAAATTAAGTATCATTGAATAATTTACCGGTTGTTATCCGATAATTTGAATGACCTATTAGTTATTTTTGTTATTATCATTTAGTTGTATTATTTCAAGGACAGATGCGCCATTTACTTAATATATGAGTGAACTCAACCTTGCAGGTCGGCAAGAAATTCTCAAGCAGATCGACCAATTTAAATTACAATTAGAAGAAGCAAGACTTAAACACCGCGATGCGTCTTTTAAGCATTCAAGGGAAGCGCAAGTCCTGAAGAGGGTTGTAACTAACCTAAGTACCGCGTGTTTGGGGTACAATAGTGATCTTGATGAAGCGGTATGTTCACTGAAATCGGCATTTCAGCAACAACAAGATATCTCCAAACTGATTCCCCGATTGGCGGTTCTAGAGCGCATGCTCAAACAAAACAATAATACGATGGAAAAACAAAAAGTTCATTTAGATAAAAGAGTAAGACACAGCGGTGAAACACTGCAACGCATACCTGGGCTACCCGCTCAGCTTAAGCGTGACTTAAGAAACTTATTGAGCTTCCCATCAGTTAAAAACCATAACCAACTGGACCAAGCTACTCGACTACTCACTATTTATGAAAGAGCTATTAAGATTATTACGTCTAGTAGCGCACATTCATTGCAAAAGACACCCGAAGTCAATCAAGAACTACTCAACAAGTTAGCCGAAGAATTACAACACCTAATCAGTGAGCTTGATTTTGATGGTGAATCTGGTGACCTACTCAATGACATTAGAATCAAATTATTAGTCGGAGTGGGAACTGAAGCACTGATAGAGCTAACTTTACAAATACTCAAATTGGTTATTGAGGGAACGCATTACGAGCGAAAAACATCCGAACAGTTCTTAACTCAGGTCAATAGCTCATTAAATAACGTGATTAAAAGTTCAAATCAAAATACAGAACAAGCTTACTCCTATTCAGAGCACAGAAAACAAATGGCAACTGAGCTATTGGATATATCCACAGAGAGTCAAAGTGCTCTTGATGCAGCAATAGACCTAGAAACAGCGAGATCGGCTGTAAAACCGTTACTTGATCAAATTGCCATGCTAACTGAACGCCTTAAACACAATGAGCAAAGAGAAAGCTCCGTCATTGAAAGAATGCAGCATAACAATCGTCAAATGGAAGGGCTGTACGAATTAACCCAAGAACATAGACGACGTATCGATGATCAAGCAAAACGAATTCTCATCGACCCCTTAACCAAAGTATTTAATAGGACTGCCTTCCTCGAAAGACTTGAAGTTGAATACCACAAATGGATTAGAGCACAAAATAAAATTAGCCTTGTTCTTTTCGATATTGATAAATTCAAGTCTCTTAATGACAGTTTTGGTTACACAGCCGGTGACAAAGCCTTAAAAATAATCGCCAGAACCATAACTAAAGAGGCTAGAGATATAGACGTTGTTGCTCGTTTCTCTGGCGAAGAGTTTATCTTAATTCTTCCAGACATTGATTTAAAAGAGAGCAGATCACTCATTGAAAAAATACAATTACATATCAGTCGGCTGCCGTTTAAGTTCCGTGACCAAAGTATCAGTGTAACTGCCTCCGCTGCCTGCACAACGCTAAAAGATACAGACACACCAGAAGAAGTAATAGATAGGCTTAATCTTTTACTCAATGAATCAAAACGCAAAGGCACAAATCAGATAGTCATCAAATAATTTCTATTCCTTTTTCTTCTGTTCTAACTCATTTCTTATAAAAAAATTGCTTTTCGCTTGTACTCTTTCACCATTGACGAGTATGGTTAAGTCTATAACCCTTAATCTTCAATAAGTTAAACCATACTCAATTAAGGGTTAATTCTATCCAATAATAATACTTCCTATCGTAAGGAGGAACCATATGATGACACATATTAGCCCCGCGGGCAGTATGGACTTACTATCTCAATTAGAGGTAAAACGACTAAAAAAAGAGGCTACTAGCGACCTTTACCAACTCTACCGAAACTGTACATTAGCGGTACTCAACTCAGGTAGCCATACAGACAATTCACAAGAGCTGCTCGATAAACACAAAACATTTGATGTTGATGTAGTCAGTCGAGAGCGAGGCATAAAACTAGAACTTACCGACCCACCAAAAGATGCATTTGTGGATGGCACCATCATTACTGGCATTCAAGAACATCTGTTCTCTGTTCTTCGCGATATTGTCTATGTAAATATGCATGTTTCCCGCATACACCGCGAAAACCAAGACGACCCAGAACATATTACAAATTTAGTTTTTGCTATTTTAAGAAATGCTGGAGCGCTTCACCCCGGACTAGAGCCAAACTTAGTCGTGTGCTGGGGAGGCCACTCAATAAAGCCTAACGAATATCAGTACACGCGAGAAGTAGGCCATGAACTAGGCCTAAGAAACCTCAATATTTGTACTGGTTGTGGCCCTGGCGCGATGGAAGGGCCGATGAAAGGTGCTGCTATCGGTCATGCAAAGCAACGTAACGATGAACCTAGATATATTGGCCTAACCGAACCGTCCATTATTGCGGCAGAGCCACCAAACCCTATTGTTAACGAACTCATTATTATGCCCGACATAGAAAAACGCCTAGAAGCGTTTGTTCGTATGGGGCACGGCATCGTTATTTTCCCTGGAGGGCCAGGAACCGCGGAAGAGTTGTTATATATCTTAGGTATTATGATGCATCCAGACAATGCGGCCCAACCGATTCCTATTGTGTTAACAGGACCAAAAGAGAGTGAAGCCTATTTTCGTTCTATTGACGAGTTTGTTGCAGATACTCTTGGGAAACAGGCACAAAAACACTATCAGATCGTTGTAGACGATCCTGAAAAAGCCGCTCGAATAATCAAAGAAGGTATTCCAAACGTTCGAGAGCATCGAAAAGAAACTGAAGACGCCTATAGCTACAATTGGTCGTTAACGGTATCTCCTGAGTTTCAAAAACCGTTTAACCCAACACACGAAAATATGGCGAACTTAGATCTACATATGGATCAGCCGACTGAATTATTGGCTTCAAACCTTCGTAAAGCCTTTTCAGGCATAGTGGCCGGAAATGTCAAAGCCGAAGGTATAAAAGAGATTGAAGAACATGGTCCTTTTATTATTAATGGTGATTCAGCCCTAATGGAAAAAATGGACAAACTGCTCAACGACTTCGTTTCTCAGCAAAGAATGAAGTTACCGGGTTCTGAATATGTTCCATGCTATAAAATCGCAAGTGATTGATAAACATAATTTAGGTAGAATAGATTCTTACTTTTAGAATTTATTCTCCTAAATTGAATTCAATAACTATTTTTATTGGAAAACTATGTCTATTCATCTAGTGATCATCGATGCTCTTAACCTTATCAGACGAGTTCACTCTGCCCAACCTGATCCAACAGACATTACCAGAACAATAGAGACAACCAAAAGAACACTTCATCGTATTCTATCCGAATCGGCACCGACTCATATTATTGCTGTCTTTGACCATCACCTCCAAGACAGAGGTTGGAGAGCAAAGCTCTTACCCAAATACAAACAGAATCGTAAACCTATGCCAGAACCGCTACAGCAAGGTTTAGACAGTATTCAGGAGGCCTGGTGGGAACTTGGTATAGATTCACTCTTATCTGAGGGAGATGAGGCTGATGATCTAGTTGCGACACTTGCCGTTAAAGTTGCACAACACGGAGAGACCGTAACCATCGTCTCTACAGACAAAGGTTACTGTCAACTTCTAGCCCCTACCTTACAAATTAGAGACTATTTTCAGCATCGTTGGTTAGATGCCACTTTTGTAGAAAAGGAATTTGGCGTAAAGCCAAGCCAACTCTCTGACTACTGGGGATTAACTGGCGTTAGCTCTAGTCAAGTAACTGGTATTCCAGGCATAGGACCAAAAGCAGCAAAAGAGATCCTCAATCAATTTAGCAATATTGAAGAAGCGTATCGTTCTGATGAACTTGCTGAAAAGTATCGTAAAAAGTTTGATGAACATATAGAGCTAGCCAGGGTATGCAAGCAGATATCATCACTCAAGACCGATGTACAATTAGGGTTTAACTTGCAGGATATTCGATACAACACTAATTAATTGACCACTATTTAACCTAAGCTACAGGTTAAATAGTGGTGGCAGAAGATAATAATTCTAGTCGACACCAAGCACATGATGTCTAAGGCTCGTATGGTTAAGCACTACCTTGGCGAGATATTCGATAGGCACTGAATATGCACCGTGATCTCTTCTCTATCATGATACAAATGTTTCGCTTGAAGCCTATATTTCACCTCATGTTCTTTGAGAAAATACTTAAGATTTTCAATATCTTCTAAAACTTCATCATAACGGCCCTTCATAGGCAGTTTAAGATTGAATATTGCCTCCTTCGCTAAACCACGAATGATCCACTCTCCCATTAACTGAGCGACGCGAGAGGGCTTTTCTATCATATCGCACACAAGCCATGTTATGTTTTTCTTTTGAGGTTCAAACTTAAAACCATCTTCCATATGGTGTTTAACCTGTCCGGTCTCCATCAAGCTATCTGCCATCATGCCATTATCGATAGCATGTACAAACATCGAACGCTTAACCAGTTGATATGTCCAACCGCCAGGACAAGCACCTAAGTCAACCGCCCACATTCCGGCAGCTAAACGAGTATCCCATTCATCTCTAGGAATAAATACGTGAAATGCCTCTTCAAGCTTTAATGTTGAGCGACTTGGCGCATCAGAAGGAAACTTCAGTCTTGGAATCCCCATAAAAAAGGCAGAACTATTATCAGGGTAAGAGTAACCTAAGAAACAGTGCCCTGGAGCAACAAAACAGACATGTAGAACGGGTTTCTTGGCATTCTCTTTCTTATATAGCAACCCTTTTCCTCTCATCGCCTGACGAAGAGGAACAGTAAATTTACGACAAAACTTAAGCAATTCTTTCGCTTCATTGGTGTCTGGGGTTTCTATACGGATATCGCCACAGGTTGGAAAAGCGTCAATACTATCCAGTGTCATCAATATCGGTGAAATTCGATCATCGCTTGGTAGATCTTGAAACTCGGCTGCTACCGCAAACATTTGACGCGCAAATATTAACGCCTGAAAATCTATTTTTTTAATCAGCGCGTCAGCATCGCCTTCTTGATAGCACTCAAAAAATACATAACCTTGGTTTTTCTTAATCCTAGGAAAACCAAAAATTTCTAATTGATTCGCCTTATCTTGAATTTCACCTGCACACTCTTTTTCAAAGCCTGAACGGCAATAAAGCATCACTTGTTTCACTGAGTAACCTCATTTATATGTAATGCTGAGTACACAAAGAAAACCCAGCCAAACAGAAACATAACACCACCCAATGGGGTGATAGGACCAAACCACTTAAATCCTGTTAGTGCAAGCCCATAAAGGCTGCCACTAAAACAAAGGATGCCGATAATAAAGCAAATTGCCGCTCTGAAAAGCCCTTTTTGCACTTTTTCGTTAGATTTAAACCTCAGAAAGATAGCGCAAGCTATTATAGCGAAGGTATGAAGAGCTTGATAATGTACGCCGGTTTCAAAAACAGACAGTAAATATTCCGATAGCATCGGCTTTAAAGCATGGGCAGCAAGTGCGCCTAAAGCCACAAAAACAAAGCCTGAGATCCCCGAAATAATCAGCAATTTTGATGATAAATTACTATTCATTTTAATGGCCTTATTCGTCATCGTGAAATTCTTCTTGCTCACTGGCGGCTTTGGCTATCATCCAATCACGAAATGTCGCAATTCTTCCAACATCAGCTTGGCTTTCATGGCACACGACATAAAAAGAATTCTTACTTAACAAAACTTCGTCAAAGGGAGAAACTAGCCTTCCCGCATCCAATTCTGGCTGAGCCAGTACATTATTACCAAGCGCTACACCTTGACCATGAACAGCCGCTTGTAACACCATAGTTGAGTGACTAAAGATTGGGCCATGATTCACATTGATTCCTTCAACCCCATTGTTTTTTACATACTGCTTCCACTCTTTTCGCGATGTATCGTGCAACAACGTATGATTTT